>CAMTOK010000001.1 GCA_947074115.1 uncultured Erysipelotrichaceae bacterium
CAATGGTTGAAGAAACAACAGTTGAAGAAGTTAAACAAGAAGAACTACCTGTTGTTGATGAATTAAAAGCAGTTGAAATCACAGCATCTACTAATGAAGAAGATGAAGAAGATGAAGAAGATGAAGATGAGGATTATGATTACGATCCTAAATATGATGAAGACATCGATTATGATGAATTCGATAAATATTACGATGAAAATTAAGGGGTGATTTTATGAGAAAAATACCTTTAAGAAAATGTGTAGCAACTCAAGAACAATTACCAAAAAAAGAACTTATTCGTGTTGTTAGAAATAAAGAAGGAGAAGTCTTTGTTGATGCAACAGGTAAAATGAACGGAAGAGGCGCTTATATTAAGCTTTCGTTAGAAGCAATCGAATTGGCTCAAAAGAAAGGTGCTTTAAAACGTTCACTTGAAGTTGAAATACCTGATCATATTTATGAGGAATTGAAAACTTATGTTAAATAATGATGTACTCAATTTGCTTGGACTTGTTAGTCGAGCAAGACAAATGGTAACAGGTGATGTCTTATTAAAGGCTATACGACAAGGGCAAGTTAAACTCGTTATTATCGCACAAGACGCCAGTGATAATACAAAGAAAAAGTACCAAGATAAGTGTTCTTTTTACAACATTGAATGCATAGTTATAGGCAATATTGATCAAATTTCTCAAGCTATCGGAAAAGACAATCGCGTTGCGATTGGTATTAAAGATAAGGGCTTTGCTGATAAAATAAAATTTAAGATAGGAGGTAGAGTTTATGGCAAAAAAGAATACACAACCAAAAAAGAAAGGGAATAATAATAGAAAGAAACTAATTTCTAATATTCCAGATAAAAATAAGAAAGAAAAAGTTGTTATTGAAGGTATTGTTGAATATGAAGAAGGGATAACAGTAGGTGATTTAGCTGAGAAAATCGGTCAAACACCAGCAAATGTTATTAAAATCTTATTCATGTTAGGGACAATGGTAACAATTAACTCATCATTAAATGATGAACAAGTTGAATTAATTTGTTTAGAGTATGGTGTTGAGTGTAGTAAAAAAGTTGTTGTTAGTGAAGTTAACTTCGAAGAGTTAGAAATCGTTGATGACGAAACTGATTTATCACAACGTGCTCCAGTTGTTACAATCATGGGACACGTAGACCATGGTAAAACAACATTATTAGATTCTATTAGAAAATCTAAAGTTGTAGATGGAGAATTTGGTGGGATCACTCAACATATTGGTGCATACCAAGTTGATGTAGATGGTAAAAAAGTTACTTTCTTAGATACACCAGGCCATGAAGCATTTACTGCAATGCGAGCAAGAGGTGCGCAAGTAACAGATATCGTTATTATCGTTGTTGCAGCTGATGATGGTGTTATGCCTCAAACAAGAGAAGCAGTAGACCATGCTTTAGCAGCAAAAGTACCAATCGTTGTTGCGATCAATAAGATCGACAAAGAAGGTGCTGATATTGAAAGAATCAAAGGTGAAATGAGCGAACTTGGTTTAATGCCTGAAGAATGGGGTGGAGATGTCGTTTACTGTCCAATCTCTGCAAGACAAGGTTTAGGAATTGATGAGTTATTAGAAACATTAACTGTTGTTGCTGAACTTGCTGATTTAAAAGCAAATCCAAGTCGTTATGCATACGGAAGCGTTGTAGAGGGTAGACTTGATAAAGGTAGAGGTCCTGTTGCAACACTATTAGTACAAAATGGTACATTACGTGCTGGAGATCCAATTGTTGTTGGTACGGCATTTGGACGTGTTCGTCAAATGTTAAATGACACTGGTAGAGAAATTAAAGAAGCAGCACCATCTACTCCAGTAGAAATCACTGGTTTAAATGAAGTTCCTGTTGCTGGTGATAAGTTCATGGCATTTGAAACTGAAAAAATGGCAAGACACGTTGGTGAACAAAGACAAAAAGCAAAACAAGAATTAGATCGTGGAGCAAATACTGCGATGAGTTTAGATGACTTATTCTCTCAAATGAAAGAAGGAGAAATTGTAGACTTAAATATTATTGTTAAAGCAGACGTTAATGGGACTGCTGAAGCAGTAAGAGGTGCTTTAGAAAAAATTGATGTAGAAGGTGCAAAAGTACATGTCATTCGTTCAACTGTAGGTGCAATTAGCGAATCTGATGTTTTACTTGCAAGTGCTTCAAGAGCAATTATTTATGGATTCAATGTTCGTCCTGATGCTAACGTAAGACGTAAAGCAGAAGAAGAGGGTGTAGAAATCCGTTTACACAATATCATCTACAAGATGGTTGAAGAAATTGAAGCAGCGATGAAAGGTATGTTAGCTCCTGAGTTTGAAGAAGTTGTTACTGGACAAGCTGAAATCAGACAAGTTATTTCTGTTTCTAAAGTTGGGAATATTGCTGGATGTTATGTTATTGATGGTTTCATCAGGAGAGATTGTGGAATTAGATTAATTCGTGAAGGCGTTGTTATCTATGAAGCAAAATT
The DNA here is from genome assembly GCA_947074115.1 of uncultured Erysipelotrichaceae bacterium. Classification (GTDB taxonomy): domain Bacteria; phylum Bacillota_I; class Bacilli_A; order Erysipelotrichales; family Coprobacillaceae; genus CAMTOK01. Next base: position 2,481 of record CAMTOK010000001.1, read on the forward strand.
ATCTTCATTAAAACGATTCAAAGATGATGCTAAAGAAGTAGCTACTGGTTATGAATGTGGTATGACAATTGAAAACTACAATGATATCAAAGAAGGCGATATTATTGAAGGTTATATCATGAAAGAAATCGAAAGAAAGTAGGTCTTATTATGGTCATGAAGAAGGATAAGTTAAATCATATTATTCAAAGAGAAATTTCATCTATTCTTCAAACAGAAGTCAAAGATCCAGCAATTGGATTTTGTACAATTACTGATGTAGATGTTACTTCTGATTTGTCATATGCTAAAATCTATGTCACTTTTCTAAATCCTAATCAAAAGAAAAGTTTAGAAGCATTAGAAAAATCAAAAGGATTTATTAGAAGCTTATTAGCAAAACGCTTAACAGTTAGAAAATGTCCTGAGTTGATTTTTATGATTGATAAATCATTAGAATATGGAAATAAAATTGATAATATTATTACTGGACTTAACGTTCAAGAAAATAATGATTAACGAAAAGACGTTACACGTGTAACGTCTTTTTAATATCTTAAAAATGAGTTGAGATATGTATGTGTGAGAGTTAATTTATTGTCATTATCATTCTCAATAATTGAAAATAGTGGTATACTAATACAAGGAGGAATTTATGATGAAAACATGTATAACAAATGGAAAAATTATTTTATTAGATCAAGTTGTAGAAAAAAATTTAATTATTGAAGACAACTTAATCACTGATATAACTGAAAATATTCCAGAAGACGCAAAAATTATTGATGCGAAAGGATTATTTGTTAGTCCTGGATTTGTTGATGTCCATACTCACGGGAGAGGTGGAAGTGATTCAATGTATCCAACATATGAAGATTTAAATCAAATTTCGAAAACAACTTTAGAATCTGGAGTGACTTCTTTTTTACCAACAACAATGACAATGCCAGTTGAAGATATATATAAGGCAGTTGTTAATATTGTTGATAGCCAAGGTAAAGTTGATGGGGCTAAAATTATTGGAACTCACTTAGAAGGGCCATTCTTCAACTCAATGTATAAAGGGGCACAACCTGAAGAATGTATGATTTTACCTACTGTAGAAAATTATAAAGCATTAGTAGGTGAACATGAAAAAATCGTTAAGAAAATCTCTTTAGCACCAGAATTAGAACATACATTAGAATTATTAGAATACTTAAAAGATAAGGGTGTTTCAGTTTCATTAGCACACACAAATGCAACTTATGAAGAAGCTCAAACTGCAATTGATGCAGGAGCAAATTCAACAACACATACTTATAACGCTATGACTGCTTTAACACATAGAGCACCTGGAGTCGTAGGAGCAAGCATGATTAACGACTCAGTTTATGCAGAATTAATCTTAGATGGAATCCACGTTCATTTTGCTGCTGCAAAAGTATTATTACGTGCAAAAGGTAAAGAAAAACTCATTTTAGTTACTGATTCAATGGAAGCTGCAGGATTAGAAGATGGAACATATAAATTAGGAACGCAAGCGGTATTTGTTAAAGATGGAAGTGCACGATTAGAAAATGGTGCTTTAGCTGGATCTATCGCTTCAATGAATAATGTTGTCAGAAATGCTTATCAAAATTTAGGTTTAGAGATTAACGATGCTGTCCGTTTAGCATCATATAATCCAGCACAAAGCATTTATGAAAATAATATTGGAGAAATCAAAGTTGGAAACTTAGCAGATATCATCTTATTTAATGATAATATTGATATTCAAATGAAAATCGTAGAAGGGATTGTGAAATAATGAACTACGTTTTAAAGAATGATAATTTTGAAGCAACTTTAAATCCTAAGGGAGCAGAAATCATAAGTATGATTTCATTAAATACAGACATCAATTATATGTGGAGAAGGGATTCTGAATGGTGGGCGAATAGTGCACCAATCCTTTTCCCAATTGTTGGGGCTATTAATAATAATGAATGTCGTATTGATGGTGAAACTTACTCTATGACACAACATGGATTTGCAAGACATCAATCATTTGATGTCTTAGAATATGATGATCAACATATTGTTTTCTCATTAAAACAAAATGAAGAAATTCAAAAACAATATCCATATTTATTTGAATTAAAAGTAACATATACACTAAACGAAAAATCATTATCATGTTTATGTGAAGTTGTTAATTTAGATCATAAAGAAATTCACTTCCAAATCGGTGGACATCCTGCTTTCGCTTGTCCGTTCCATGAAGGTGAATCGTCAAATGATTACTACTTAGAGTTTGAAGAAAATGAAACTTTAGACCAAAAAGTTATTGATGTTCAAAGAAAAGGAATGAGTAGAGAAACAATTCCTTTCTTAAAAAATGAAAAAAGATTCTTTGTAAGACAATCGATGTTTGAACATGATGCTATCGTTGTTCAAGATTTCAAATCTAAATATGTCACTTTAAAATCTCTAAATCATAACAAATCAATTCGTTTTACAATGAATAATTTTGATCATTTAGGAATCTGGACTGGACCAAAAGTTGGTGGTCTATTAGCCATTGAACCATGGGTTGGTCATATTGACTATGTTGATTTTAATGGAGAATTTAAAGATAAACAAAGTTGTGTTGCTTTAAAAGAAAAAACAAGTTTTAAATGTGAATTCATTATTGAAATTAACGAATAATGACTTCATTTGACATTTCTATTTGTTAAAATGGGAATATGAAAATAAAAATAATCGAAAAAACGCACGAGTTAGACTTAGAAGACGCTGTTAATCAGTTTATTAGTGACAGTTCACCAGACATAAAAAATATTCATTATGAAGTTGCTATGATTTCCCATAATGGAGAATTAGAGTACAGCTTTAGTTGTCTTATTGAATATTTATAATTCTAGTCATCCATAATAATAGCGGAGGTGATTTGGATGCCTAAAGAAGTAAAATGCCAAGTTGAAAACTGTAAACATAATTGCCATGGTTCATGTGAAGCAACATGTCTTAAGGTGAATACATGTCAATGTTCTAAAGCTGTTAATAACGAAGAAACTGAATGTGCAACATTTGAATTGAAATAAGGCTGAAAAGCCTTTTTTCATTACTTAAAGCGTGGTATAATCTTGTTATTGAAAGAGGAATTTTATGAGATTAGATAAATATTTAGCGAACAGTGGTGTTGGTACCAGAAAAGAAGTCAAAGAATTTATAAAAAAAGGGCATGTCACTGTTAATGATACAATTATAAAAAAAGATAGTTACCATATAGATCCAAATACTGATCATATCTATTTAGATGAAGAAGAAGTTATATATGAAGAATTTGTTTATTATATGCTAAACAAACCACAGGGGTATGTAAGTGCGACAGAGGATAACGTTTATCCAACTGTTATAGATTTAATACATGAATCATATCATTTAGATTTGTTCCCCGTAGGAAGATTAGATGTTGATACAGAAGGATTACTATTGATCACAAATGATGGTCATTTAGCACATCAATTGTTATCACCAAAAAATAAATGTCCGAAATGTTACTATGCGATAATTGATGGTGTCGTAACTGATGATGACGTTATTGCTTTTAAGAATCGTATTATGATTGATGATTATGAATGCTTACCGTCAGAATTAAATGTATTAGATACGACTGATTCAACATCACAAATTGAAGTTATTATATATGAAGGTAAATATCATCAAGTAAAAAGAATGTTTGAAGCGGTTGGAAAAAAGGTAACCTATTTACAAAGATTATCAATGAAAACATTAACTTTAGATGAAAGTCTTCCCCTTGGTGAATACAGACGATTAAGTGAAGAAGAATTAAAAGAATTAAAGAATAAAGAAAGATAAGGTAGAGTGTAGTGAGATTAAGAAATAACCCTAAAGCTAATGATATATTAGCAAGTGAACCAAGTATTGTTATAGAAACTCCAGAGGATCATAAAAACAAATGGCATTTAGAATTTGGTAATGATCATCCCATATATATTGAAATCGGAATGGGTAAAGGAAATTTTATTATTGAGAATGCAAAGCGTTATCCTGATATAAATTTTATAGGAATTGAAAAATACCCAAGTGTCTTAGTTGTCGCTTTATCGAAAGTGTTAGAGGAAGAGAAACTTCCGAATTTAAGATTAATGAAATATGATGCACTTGCATTAGGTGCTGTTTTTGGTAAACAAGAAATTACACAAATTTTCTTAAACTTTAGTGATCCATGGCCTAAAAGTCGTCATGAGAAAAGAAGATTAACATATAAGTCATTCCTAGATGTTTATAATACTATATTGATTGATAAAGGTTCAATTGTATTTAAAACGGATAATCGATCTTTATTTGAATATTCATTATACTCAATGAATAACTATGGTATGCAATTTCAAGATGTTTGTTTAGATTTACATAATAGCGAAGGTTACGAAGATAATATCTTGACTGAATATGAAAGAAAGTTTTCACCATTCGGTCCAATCTATCGTATAGATACTAAATTTAAAGGAGTAGAATAAAATGAAAAAAATTGAATCAAAAGAAATGTTCTTAGAGAATATTCAAGAACAAACAATGGCTGTCTTTTCTGCAAATTGGTGTCCAGATTGCCATTTCCTAAAAACTTATATTGATGATTTAGTTAACAGTAATCCTGATTGGAATTTTATTTATATTGATCGTGATCAAAACGTTGACTTATGTATCGAGTTAGGAATCTTAGGAATCCCATCTTTTATTGGATATAATAAAGGTGAAGAACTTGGTAGATTTGTTGATAAGAATAGAAAAACTCAGGCAGAAGTTCAAACATTTATGAATGGACTTGTTGGGTAGGTGACCATATGATATTACATGCATTTTATAATAATAAAGATATTGGTGATATTTTATTAGTCAGATTAACAAGTAATAAAAATACAACGCACTATGTGACAAATAATGATGTTGTATGTTTGTATAATAAGGAAGAACTTATAGGGTTTAACATAAAGAACGCTTCATTATATTTTTTGGGTTTAAATTCAAATCTAGTAAAAATAGACGAAACTTTTGTTAAAGAACTAAATAGCGTTTTATCAAAAGAAGGGTTAGAGCATATAGAATATGTACCTCAATCAACTTTTGTTGTTGGTAAAATCGTCCAATTAGAACCACACCCAGACAGTGATCATATGAATGTGACACAAGTTGATGTTGGAAGTGAAGTTTTACAAATTGTTTGTGGTGCTGCAAATGCTGTTGTTGATTTAATGACAGTTGTTGCACTTAATGGTGCAGTAATGCCTTCTGGTATGGTGATCAAACCATCTAAATTAAGAGGGGTTCCTTCATCTGGGATGTTATGTTCAGGAAAGGAATTAAATTTAGAAGGTGATCTAGGAAAGAAAGGTATTTTGGAATTAGATCAAAACAAATACGTAGTTGGAGAAGCGTTTAACATATAGGAGGGATACTATGTTTAGAAAGTTTTTTGCGAAAGAAGAAGATGATTTAGAAGAATATGATGCTATTGATCCAATGATCGAACAACGTCGAAAAGAAAAATTTAGCACACCTTTAATATACAAAGAAGATTTTATCGAAGAAGAAATCGTCATTGAGAAAAAAGAAGTGAAACCTGTGGTTGTACCACAACCAAAACCGACACCTATTATTCCACAAGAGAATACATATGTTATGAGTGAAATTATTTCACCTATGATGGGAGTCCAAAAGGCTGCACAAAAGAAAACAGCTCCTAAAAAGAAGGTTGTGAAACGAACAGTTAAACAATCAGATGAACTTGTTCCTATTATTAGTCCTTTTTATGGTTCACCTCATCAAGAGGAAGAAACTTATGAAGAAGTAGAAGTAGCTGTTGAACCAGTCGTTCAAAATCAAGACAATACTGTTGAAGATCGTTTACGTCATATTTCACAAGTTGTTGATGATGATACATTATCGATAATTGAAGAAAGAACTGGAGAATTTAAATTAAATTTTCAAAGTGAAGATTCAACATTTATAGATGAAATTGAAGATTCAATGAGTTTAGATGAATTGATGAATCTTTATGAAAAGAGATTTAAAGATTAATGAAAGGTATTGGTGTTGATATCGTTGATCTTAAACGTATTGATTTAACTAAGTCTCATTTTATTGATAAAATTTTAACACAAAAAGAAAAAGAAAAGTTAGCAACGCTAACTTCAGATAAGAGACGAATAGAATTTATTGGTGGCCGTTTTGCTGCAAAAGAAGCATATATGAAAGCCAATCAAAAGGGGATAGGACAAATCTCATTCCAAGATATTGAAATCTTAAATGATGAATCTGGAGCACCATATTTAAATGATCCAGAAGCTTTGATTTCTATTTCTCATGAAAATGAATACGCAATTGCATTTGTTATACGAAAATAGGCTTAGGCTTATTTTTTTTATTGATTTTTATCATAAATACGATATAATAATATTAAGTAATAAAGAGTAATAATAATCAATAGGAGGATATACATGTTTGCAAGTGAGAGACAAGAGAAGATTTTAAGAGAACTTGACATAAATGGTAGTGTTAAAGTTAAAGAATTAAGTGCCCTTTTTCATGTATCTGATGACTGTATAAGAAAAGATTTATCTTTATTAGAGAATCAAGGCTTATTACAAAAAGCTTATGGTGGTGCAATGAAAATTAAACAAAATCCACATCTCTATAAAATTGAAGATAGAATGCATACACCAAATCATCAAAGACTTGATATAGCGCATAAAGTCTTTGATGAAATTAAAGAAAAGGATGTTATATTTTTAGATATTTCTTTATCTAATATAGAAGTGGCGAAAATTATTGCAGAGAAGAAACCAAATATTTCAGTCGTTACAAATATGATTGAGGTTTTATATATATTATCTTCTGCACAATTTCATGATGTCGTCTTTATAGGTGGTAAACTAAATGACGAATGCGATGGTTTTGTAGGGAGTTTATCAATCGAATGGGTATCAAACTTCAAGTTTGATATAGCTTTTCTTGGTGTCGTAGGGATCGAAAATAATCATGGTGATTTAAGTACGTATCATGTAGATGATGGACTATTTAAGAAGAAAGTGATTGGATCAAGTCGCTGCTCATATCTTTTATGTGAAGATAAGAAATTCAACGAAGAAGGGCAATTTGTATTTGGTAATATTAGTGAAATCAATGGAATGATTGTATCTAATGATTTAGATCATCATATTTTCTTAGATCTAAAAGAGAAAGGAATTACAGTAATTTAAAATGGATACGAAGATAATAGGAAACAGAATTAATATTCTTAAAGAGAAAATGCTTAAAGAGGAGCGTTATGTATCGATAGAACAAGCAAGAATCATTACACGCGTATATCAAGAAAATGAATCTTTAAGTATTCCCAAAAAGCGTGCACTGTCTTTGTATACAGCATTAAGAGAACTTGAAATTTCAGTCGAAAAAGAAGAACTTATTGTTGGTAATAGAACTAAAGGTGTTCGTGGTGGAGTCGTGTTTCCTGAGAGTGGATGTTCATGGGTGATGAATGAAATCGATGACATTCCAACACGTCCTCAAGACCGATTCAAGGTTAGGGAAGAAGATAGTCAAGAATTTAAAACGCAGATATATCCATATTGGGCACATCGTTCAATGGAAGATATTATTAAAAGAGATTTTGGTGAAGAAATTAACGCTATTGCGAAAGTTGTGAAGATCAATCAAAAAGATCATGCTCAAGGACATATTTGCCCTGACTGCGAAACATGGTTGAAGAAAGGCCCGAGGGGGTTAATCGAAGATATAAAAGTTCAAAAACAAAATGCAACGGCAGATCAAATCGAATTCTATGAATGTAGTGAACTTGTACTAGAAGGTGTCATTTGTTTTATGAAACGATATCATGACTTGATTATGCAAATGGAGTTTAGTGACGATTTAAAAAATGTTGCAAAGATATGCGATAACTTAACAAAACGTCCACCAAATACATTCCATGAGGCTGTACAGTCTTTGTGGTTCTTATTTGTTGTTTTGCATATGGAATCAAATGCTTCTTCATTCTCACCGGGAAGGATAGATCAATACCTTTACCCATACTATAAAAAAGATATCAATGATAATAAAATTGATTCATCAAAGGCTTTAGAAATCATTGAGTGTTTATACTTAAAGTTTAACCAAATTGTTTATTTAAGAAATAAACACAGTGCTCAATTCTTTGCTGGTTTCCCAATCGGTTTCAATATTGCGATTGGTGGTATTGATGCATTAGGAAACAATGCTGATAATGAAATTTCAGAGTTATGTTTAAAAGCACAGTACGACTTAGGATTACCTCAGCCGAATTTATCGGTAAGACTTCATAAGGACACACCAGAAATATTATTGAAAAACGCTGTACGTGTTGTTGCAAGAGGAAGTGGTATGCCTCAATTCTTCAATGATGAGGCAATCATAAATTCACTTATTAATGATTTAAATATTGATCCAATAGATGCTAAAAATTATGCAATCGTTGGATGTGTTGAACTTACAACGCAAGGCAATAACCTTGGATGGAGTGATGCAGCAATGTTTAATTTTAATAAAGTGTTAGAGCTAACTATGAATCATGGTCGTTGTTTAATTACTGGTGAACAATTGGCAACTGATCTAGGAGGACTAGACACATATTCAACATTTGATGAATTAGAAATTGCATACAAACAACACATTGACGAGTTTATTGAAAAGATGATGGAAGCTGAAATTCATATTGAAAAAGCACATCAACAATGTTTGCCGACCGCATTCCTATCGACTGTAATTGATAACTGTATTGAAAAAGGTATGGATGTCACTCGTGGAGGTGCTAAATACAATTTATCAGGAATACAAATGATTCAAATCGCAAATCTCGCTGATAGTTTAGCTGCTATTAAACAATTTGTATACGAGGAAAAATCGGTAGATCAAATCGAATTATTACAAGCACTTAAGAATGATTTTGAAAATTCACAAGTACTAAGAGCAAAATTACTAAATAAAGCACCGAAGTATGGAAATGATATTGAATGGGTAGATCAACTTGGTATTAAATGGGCTGAATATTTTAGAGAAAGAATGAAAGATTATACCAACTATCGAGGTGGTTCATATCACACAGGAATGTACACTGTCTCTGCGCATGTTCCTATGGGAGAAAATGTAGGTGCCTCTCCAGATGGTCGTTATTCACAAACACCACTTGCTGATGGAGGGATGTCACCCGTTTATGGACGCGACAAAAATGGACCAACTGCTATCTTAAAATCAGTCTCACGTATAAACAATTCATTGACAACAAATGGTGGTTTATTAAATATGAAATTCTTACCTCAGTTCTTTAAGAATGAAGTTGGAATTGAAAAGTTTAGTTCATTACTTCGTGCGTTTGTACAATTGAAAATACCACATATTCAATTTAACGTTGTTAACAAGGAAGATTTATTAGATGCAAAATGTCATCCTGATCTTCATTCATCGTTAACGATAAGGGTTGCAGGGTATACAGCGTATTTTGTAGAGCTTGCTTCTCAATTGCAAGATGAAATCATAGAAAGAACATCATATGACGACATTTAATATATTCGATATTAAACGATTTGCACTTCACGATGGTAATGGTATACGAACGACATTATTCTTTAAAGGCTGTCCATTATCATGCTTATGGTGCCAAAATCCAGAAGGTTTAGATGCACACAATTCAATCTCATATTCATCGCATCAATGTATTGGATGCCTTGAGTGCTTAAAACATAGCCATAAGGGAGAAGTAACGTTTGAAAACAAAAAACTTAAATTTCATTTTGAAAAAGGTACTGATTATCAAAAACTTATAGATGCTTGCCCAACGGGAGCGCTATCGTACGTTTCTCAACAATATAGCATTGATGACATTGTTCATTTGATTGAGCGTGACAAAATCTTTTATCAAAATAGTGGAGGTGTTACTTTTTCTGGTGGAGAACCCCTTATGCAGGGAGAAAAACTTATTCTTCTTGCAAAAGCATTAAAAGAGAAAGGGTATCATCTTGCAATCGAAACGACCTTGTATGCCCCTTTAGAATTAATCAAGAGAATTGAACCCTATCTGGATCAAATCTATGTAGATATCAAAATTTATGACGAGAATGAGCACATTGTTAACACTGGTGTATCAAATCAATTGATATTACAAAACATTCATTATTTATTAGAACATGATGATCAAAACAAAGTGATTATAAGAACACCTCTTATCCCCCATATAAGTGATAGTGAGGAAAATATTAAAAATATAGGACAATTCTTAAAGGAAACTAAACCAACGGTTCCCTATGAATTATTAAATTACAATAGGCTTGCACCTTCTAAATATGAGAAGGTCAATAAAACTTTTAAATTATCTAAAGATTTAGAACCATTATCAAAAGAAAGAATGAATAAATTGTATTCATTATTAAATGATCTTGGTATTAAAAATATTATAAAAAACAATTAGGAGAATAGAAAAATGGAATTTATTATTGATACAGTAGATTTAAATGAAATTAAAGAAGCAGTTGAGTATTTACCGGTTTCAGGAGTAACAAGTAACCCAAGTATAGTGAAAGCAACACATCCAGAAGATTTCTTTAGTCATGTAAGAGAAATTAGAAGTATTATTGGAAAAGAAAGATCACTTCATGTTCAAGTTATTTCTAAAGATGCTAAAGGGATGATTGATGAAGCACATAAAATCTTAGAAGAAATTGACCAAGAAGTTTATATTAAAGTCCCAGTTTCATATGAAGGTGTAAAAGCAATTAAAGCATTAAAAGCGGAAGGTATTAAAGTGACTGCAACAGCAATTTATGACTTAATGCAAGCTTATATGGCTTTAGAAGCTGGTGCTGATTATATAGCACCATATGTTAATCGTATTGGAAATTTAGGGCATGATCCTATGGAATTAATTTCTTCATTAGCGCAAAAGATTCATGAAGAAGGATACGATTGCAAAATTGTAGCAGCAAGTTTTAAAGGTGTTCAACAAGTGAGAGATTCTATTAATTATGGTAGTCATTCTATTACTGCACCAGTTGCTGTATTAAAAGCTATTTTTGAAAACCCTAGCATTGAAAAAGCTGTAGATGATTTTAATAAAGATTGGTATTCAATGTATGGAGTTGGTATCGGTTTATGTGATTTATAAGAGTGGGAACACTCTTTTTTTATTTATATCTCATGTTATCCATAAGTGCACAAAATATTTATTTACATAAAATAGAGTGTCCGGGAAGATAAAGGAGAATAAATGAAAAAGAAATTGAAATTATGTGTTGTATTATGTTTTGTTTTTTCAACGATTTATTTAATATGTGTCATTCAAGTAAATGAAGTATTTGCGTATGATCATTTACAAAGAATAAATAGTACAACAACATATGAAGGAACGGGTGGAGACTATTCTCTTGTATTTATGTTGAGGCAATTATTTGTATTGACAAAGGAAAAAGTAACTTATGATATGAACGTTGATTCTACTCTTATCAATAACGATTATTTTGAGTTGCGCGCGGTAGAATCAGTTAGTGCATTAAATACACTTCAAAAAGATAAAATAATGTTAGGTATAGAGGATAGATTATATAGCCAAAACAAGACTTTATCTATGTCGTCTCAAGCACTAGATATGAATTTAAAGGACAAAATCAATAGTGAGATATCAAAATCGCATCGACAACCAAAAAAGAATGAGATAAAAGAAAATAAAGCAGTTGTTTTTAAGATTGTCAAAACATCTGATTATATTAAAGAAACGCTTTATTTTGTTGGGACTTTAATAGTCTCTTTTGGCATTGGTCTATTTGTCTTATATAAATTAAAAAAAGATTTTGAAGATTTTGACTGATTATGATCGTTTGTGAGGGAGAGAATTCTCCCACTTTTTCATTGCTATAATTGACAATGTAAGTGTTTTTTCTTATACTTACACTGAAATGAGGTATGCGTATGTTAAAAGTTGGAATAGATTTGGGGATGACTGATTTAAAATTTGTGATCTTATCAAATGACAATAAAATAATTGAAATGAAAAGATTTACTAAACCAAATTCAGTTCAAGAAAAAATAGAAACAATTGTTAAAGAAATACAATCACAAAATTCATCTGTATCACTTTATATAACAGGTGTTGGAGCAGCATCATTAGATATGGATAAGATAAAATGTCCTTACCATATTGTTGATGAAATATCTTCGACAGGTAAAGGTGGTTTGTTTTTAAGTGGTGAAGAGGATGCTTTGGTTGTGAGTATGGGGACAGGTACGTCATTTATTAATGCGTCTCATCAACAGTGTCAGCATGTTGGCGGATTGGCTTTAGGAAGTGGAACGCTCATAGGATTATCGATGCAATTAGTAGGTATTCAAAACACAATTGAAATCGCAGAATTTGCATCAAAAGGACAATTAAAAAATGTGGATTATTTGATGGCAGATGTCTCAAAAGAGAAAGTTTCTTTTTTACCTGATGATGCAACAGCGAGCCATTTTGCAAAAACAGACCAAAATAGTTCTAAAGAAGATGTGATGAGAAGTTTATTAAATATGATTTATCAAACAGTTGCAGTCATGGCTGTAACCTTAAAAAAGGACAATCAAAATGTTATTATTGTTGGTGGACTTTCTTCATTACCACAGGCAAAAGTGGATATTTTACGTGTGAGTGATGTCTATAATGTAACATACGTTTTGCCAAATAATGGGTCGTTTGCGACAGCGATTGGAGCATGTTTATAACCAAATTCGAAGAAAATGACAAAAAATTCGAAGAAAACGAGTAAAAAGATGATATCCTTTGTATTTTATGATGTAATAGAATACGGAGGGGATAATATGTTGAACGAAGTAGTGGCTGTAGGACAAATTTATCAGCTACCAAAACAGACAGTGACAAAAGACGGGCGTAAGGAACTAGCGCTAGTTTTAAAAGTGTCTAGACCTTACAAAAACAATCATGGATTAGTCGAAGATGATTTTATTCCATGTTTGGTTTGGAAGGGACTCTCACAACAAATATTAGAATGTTGTGAAAAAGGAAGTTTCATTTGCATTAAAGGACGACTAGAAACATTCTTTACGAGTTGCAACGAAGAACTTTCCAACACAAGAATGCTTATCAAGGCAGAACACATTGAAATTCTTGATAAATATTTTTATAAGGGAGAGAGATAAATCTCTTTCCTTTTTTTATGTTTTTGTGTAAAATAAGAAAGAATTAAAGGAGGAGAGAATATGTCAATACAACAATCTCATATGAGAAACTTTTCAATTATTGCTCATATTGATCATGGTAAGTCTACTCTTGCCGATCGAATTCTACAATTGACGGGAACAGTGAGTGACAGGGAAATGAAAGCTCAACTTCTTGATAGTATGGATTTAGAAAGAGAACGTGGAATTACAATCAAGTTAAATGCAGTACAATTAGTTTATAAAGCAAAAAATGGTGAAGATTACCTCTTACACCTTATTGATACACCGGGTCATGTTGACTTTACTTATGAAGTGTCAAGATCTCTAGCGGCTTGTGAAGGCGCTGTTTTGGTTGTCGATGCTGCTCAAGGCGTTGAGGCACAAACTTTAGCAAATGTCTTTTTGGCATTAGATAATAACTTAGAAATATTGCCAGTTATTAATAAAATAGATTTACCAAGTGCTGACCCTGATCGTGTCATTGCTGAAATTGAAGATATTATTGGATTACCTGCGGATGAAGCACCTCGCATTTCTGCAAAAACAGGATTAAACATTGTTGATGTATTAGAAGATATCGTTAAACAAGTTCCTGCGCCAAGAGGAAGTTTAGATAATCCTACACAGGCTTTAATATTCGATTCTTTATATGATAGTTATCGTGGTGTTATTGTCTTTGTTTGTGTGAAAGAAGGGTCTATTAGTGTAGGTGACACAATTCAGTTTATGGCAACAGGTGCTGAATATGAAGTCTTAGAAGTTGGTGTAAGAACACCAAAAGAAGTTAAAAAAGATAAACTTGTCACAGGTGAAGTTGGTTGGATTGCAGCATCAATTAAATCTATTCAAGATGTTCATGTTGGTGATACTATCACAACATTAGAAAATAAGGCGACATCACAGTTACCTGGATATAGACAATTAAATCCAATGGTGTATTGTGGTCTTTACCCAGTTGATAACGCACGTTACAAGGATTTAAGAGAAGCGTTAGAAAAAATGAAACTTAGCGATTCATCACTAATCTTTGAACCTGAAACATCACAGGCTTTAGGGTTTGGTTTTAGATGTGGTTTCTTAGGTTTATTACACATGGATGTTATTGAGGAAAGATTAGAACGTGAATTTGATTTAGAACTGATTGCGACAGCGCCATCAGTTGTCTATGAAGTCCACTTAACAGATGGAACAATGATGAAGATTGATAACCCTGCATCATTACCAGGACCTCAAAAAATAGATCATATTGATGAACCGTATGTGAAGGCTTCTATCATGACTCCTCAGGAGTATGTTGGAGCAATTATGGAATTATGCCAAGCAAAACGTGGTGAATATTTAGATATTCAGTATATTGATGATTTAAGAAGAAATGTTATTTATTCGATACCATTGAGTGAAATCGTTTATGATTTCTTTGATAAATTAAAATCTTGTACAAAAGGATATGCTTCATTCGATTATGAAATCGAAGGATATAGAACAAGTAAGTTGACAAAAATGGATATATTATTGAATGGTGAAGTTGTCGATGCTTTATCGATTATAGTTCATAAAGATTTTGCTTATCACCGTGGTAAAGTTATTTGTGATAAATTAAAGGAAATAATTCCAAAACAAATGTTTGAAGTTCCTATTCAAGCAGCATTACAAGGGAAAATCATTGCCAGAACAACAATTAAAGCAATGCGTAAGAACGTACTAGCGAAATGTTATGGTGGAGATATTTCAAGAAAGAAAAAGTTATTAGAAAAACAAAAAGAAGGAAAGAAACGTATGAAAGCAGTTGGAAGTGTAGAAATACCTCAAGAAGCATTCATGGCTATTCTTTCAGTTGATGATGATTAAGCAGGATAAATCCTGCTTTTTTATTAAACGTGGCTGAATGTGTGAAATTCTCTTTTTTTCTTCCTATATTTACTTTATTTTTGATATATAATATAATAGTGAGCGGAGGTGTTGTATGAAATTATTTAATGGTAAAAATGTGAGTTTTCATGGTGTCAAAGAAGTCAAAGAAAACCTCCGAAATCAATCCGATTTGGTTCTTAATAGACGATTTAAAGTTTTAGGACTTTTAATTATAGGAGTCGCTATCATAATGGTAGGGAGACTCTATATTACACAAATAGCTCAAAAAGATTATTATCAAACAAAATTAACTCAATATAATTCTAATGTCTTTACGACTGATTCTTATAGAGGAAGTATATACGATCGTAATGATGTACGTCTTGTTTATAATTCAACTGTTAATACAGCTACATATTACGCTGTAAAAGGAATAAAAACAGAAGAGATTGAATTGATTGCTAATTTCTTAGTGAAAAATGTAAATGTAGATGTTTCATCAGTGACACTAAGAGAAAAGAAAGATTATTTAATTCTTAAGGATAGTGACTTTGTCGATAGTTTATTAACTGAAGCAGAAAAAGAAGAACTTAAAAGTAATTCAGATGCTCTCTATCGTTTAAAATTAGAGAAATTAACTGAAGATATCTTAAATGATAATTTAAGTGAAACGGATGTTAAATTCTATAAAATATATTTTTCAATTTATAATTGTCATGCTGGTTCAGTTGTTATATTAGATAATTTAACTGTTAAAGAGGCAAGTGTTATAGGAGAAAATGCATCCTTGTTACGAGGGATTAAAGTGACGACTGACTGGAAACGTGAATACACTCATGACAGTGCATTTAAGTCTGTATTAGGAAGAGTCACAACACAAAAACAAGGGTTACCTTTAGATCAAAGAGATATATTGGTCGCAAGAGGATACAACAACGATTCACGTGTTGGTGTTTCGGGTATAGAACAACAGTATGAAAATATTTTAAGTGGAACTGGTTTGTCATATTCTATTTCATATGATACATCGGGGAACCCTATTGTTAACACGGTCGCAAACGGTGTCTCAGGTCAAAATATCCGATTAACAATTGATTGGGAAATCCAAGAAGCTTTGAGTGAAGCAGTTGAGGCAGCATTACTTGCTCATACTGGTTATAATGAAAGATTTAATAACAATATCTTTGTGACAATGATGGATCCTAATAATGGAGATATTATTGCGATGGTTGGTAAAACAAGGGATAGTGTTGATAGTGAGATTTATGATTATGCATCAGGGAATTATTTAATGGCCTTTGAAATAGGATCAACATTTAAAGGGTCAACAATTTATACTGCATTTAAATACAATGTCATTTCTAAGAATACATATTTCTTAGATGCACCGATTAAAATTAAAGATACACCAGTAAAAAAATCATATAAGAATTTAGGAAATATTAATGAAGTACAAGCTTTATCTCTATCTTCCAATGTTTATATGTTTTATATCGCTATTCGCTTAGGTGGTGGAACATACTCGTATGATCGACCATTAAATCTTGATCCTGGAGCGTTTGATATCGTTCGATTATCAGCGGGTGAACTAGGACTTGGAGTGAAGACAGGATTAGATGTACCTGATGAATCAATCGGTTACCGTGGTAGCAGTCGTTTACCAGGGAATTTATTGGATATGGTTATTGGTCAATACGATACCTATACTACAATGCAGATGGCTCAATATGTGTCAACAATCGCAAACGGTGGGAAGAGAATTCAACCACATTTGTTCTTAGAAGCCTTTGTTGAAGATAGTACAGGTGATAAGATAACGACGATTAAAAATAAAGTAAAAGTACTGGACGATGTTTCAGAATATAAACTCGCTTTTGAAAGAGTGCAAGAAGGATTTATTGTTGGTGGAACGACAGGGCTCGCAAGGCATGTCAACTCATACTATTATGCAGCTGGGAAAACCGGTACTGCGCAGGTTATTGATTACGCGACGGGTATAGATTATTCAAACCGTGCGTATGTTGGATATGCTCCTTATTATAATCCTCAGGTGGCAGTAGCGTGTATGGCTCAGCGACAATATTCTAATGGTTCTTGTAATTCATTATCAAAATTAGCCTTTACATTATATTTTGATAAATATGGATTAAAAAGTGAATAAAAGTGTAGATATTTGATAAACAATATGCTATTATATTCTAGCGAAGTCATGATGGAGGTGTAAAAATGAGAGAAAATATCATTTTAAAATGTACTGACTGTGGTGAAGAAAATTACATTAATACAAAGAATAAAAGAAATCATCCAGATAGAATGGAAGTTCAAAAATATTGTCCTAGATGTAACAAGAAGACAGCTCATAAAGAAAAAAAATAAGCCTTATGGCTTTTTTTCTTTATCAAAATGAAAAGGAGAAAATTTATGATCAAGAAATTAATTTTAGGCTCAATGGGAGTTAATTGTTATGTGGTCTATAATGATCAAAAAGAATGTATCGTTATCGATCCAGGTGATATAGGTAAAAAAGTTAGAAATTTTTTAGAAGAGAATGAATTAAATCCATTAGCGATATTGTTAACGCATGGACATTTTGATCACATCGGTGCTGTAGATTATTTATGTGATTATTATCCAGTGCCTGTTATTGCACATAAAGAAACTGAAAGTTTAGTTAATGATCCAAAATTAAATCTATCATTTTATAATAAAGAAATGACACTTAGAAATAAGATTCAATACGCTAAAGAAGATATGAAGATTGGAGAATTCCGTATTCATTGGTATCTACTAGAAGGGCACTGTCATGGGAGTTCTATGATTTATTTCCCGGATGAGAACGCTATGTTCAGTGGTGATGTATTGTTCAAAGGATCAGTCGGGAGATATGATTTTCCAACATCATCAAATTTACAAACAAAACAGTCTTTAGAGACAATTAAAGCATTCGATTTTGAGTGCGCTATCTATCCAGGTCATGGAGATGCTACAACATTATCTTATGAAAAAGAAACAAATCCATTTTTGAAGTCTTAGGACTTCTTTTTTTTACAAGAAAAATAGAAATCCTCATTGTATAGAGTATTGAGGTGTCCAATATGCAAGATATGTTTAATAAAATTATTATAAGAGCGATTAAGAAACAAGCAACAGATATTCATTTTAAACTACAAAAAGAGGATTGCCCAATTCTTTTTCGTTGTCAAAACGAATTGATCACGTATGAATACAATGAAGAAGGTACACAAATAAAGTTATTTAATTATATGAAGTACTTAGCAGGTTTAGATTTAAACAACCGATGGTTACCTCAAACAGGTAAGATTCTTTTTATGGATCAAAATATCAATGTTTCAATCCGATTATCCTATTTACCATCACCACACTCAGAATCGATTGTACTACGTTTATTGGGGGTGAAAACATATCGTTCTTTAAGTGAGTTATCATGTGATCATCAATTTGAAAATCTTATTAAAGAAACAACATGTCATTTACAGGGATTGTTTTTGGTGAGTGGGGCTACAGGCTCAGGAAAAACAACAACAATGTATGCAATGATTGATGAGTTAAGTCAAAACCGTTCATTGAATATTATTTCATTAGAAGATCCAATTGAAATTACTAAAAACAATTGTATACAAGTAGAGATGAACGAAACACTTGGTATTACATTTGAAATGACCTTAAAACAGGTGTTAAGGCATGATCCCGATGTTATTGTTGTTGGAGAAATTAGAACGGCAGAAACAGCGAAAATTGCAGTACAGTGCGCTCAAACGGGTCACCTCGTGCTCGCGACAATACATGCTGGAAGCGCCTATATGACATTAAAACGGTTAATGAGTTTAGAAATTAATCCTATTGATCTTGAAGATGTCATGAGTGGTATTGTTTATCAAGAGTTAGAATATGAGCAACAAAGAGCATACCTCAAATATGATTTTCTGAATAAGCAAGACATTATTGATTTAACACACCGATTTATTAAGGAGTTACAATATGGATAAAACAATTCAATTCCTAAAAACATTTGCAGAATTGATTGAACAAGGCTATTCATTATCAGATACGATTGATATTTGCGATGATATATATCATTTAGAAAAACAATTACAATTTCATAAACAATGTGAAAAAGGTGTGACAATCAATGAACTTATAGAACATAAAATGTTCCCAGTGATTATTATTGATTTTTTCCACTATTATAATAAAACACAACCTTTCTCTAAAGCTTTATTACACAGTATTAATATCTATGAATCTATTGAATTTTTTAAATCATATATGATCTCTAAACTTACTTATCCTCTTGCACTCCTTGTCTTTCTCTTTGGTTTCTCTATATTTACATCGCTTGTCTTATTTCCGCAAGTTACATTATTGTTTGAGTCCTTTGATGTATCGATGAGTTTTGCATTAAAGACAGTTATGTTTATCTACAAATGTATACCAATCGCACTCATTCTTATTTTAAGTTATTTAAGTTATAAAGTTTTTAGATTTATTTACGCTATAAGGAATAAGAAGTATAAAATCATTGAAACTTACCTCAATTATCCTGTTATAGGTGAAATGATTAAAAAGTATTTCTCATTACAGTTGAGTGTTTATTTTGTTGAATTATCAAAAGAAATCAGAGACATAAAAACAATACTCAATATGTTATCTACAATGATGAATAAAAAGGAGTTAAAGATCGTTCTCTATGAGATGCAGATAGAAGTTCAAAAAGGAGAACCGTTAGAACAGGTTGTTGAATCATTTCAATATTTTGACTCACTCTTTATTCAGTTCTTTCGTTTATATATGTTAGATACAAAGATGAACGATTGTTTAATTCTTTATAATCAAATTACTAAGACATATTTTGAAAATCTCTTTACACGTTTTATTAAAATACTAGTACCAAGTATTTATTTATTTGTGACATCATTTGTTGTCATTATTTACATATCAGTCATTTTACCAATGATGAATATCTTTTCTCAACTATAGGAGGTTTATTATGAAAAGAAATGGTTTTACTTTAATAGAGATGATCTTTTGCTTATCGATTATTTTATTAATACTTTTACTTGTCATTCCATCGGTAACATCAAAGAATTCAATTGTGAGGGATAAGGGGTGTCAGGCACAAGTAGAAGTCATTAATGCACAAATTGTTTTGTATGAAATTGAAAATGGTGAATTACCTGATTCAATAGAAGATTTAATTGATGAAAATGATACATATATAACAAGAAAACAATCACTTTGTCCAAATGGAAAGGCGATAGAGATATCAGAAGGCAAGGCTTATGTTGAATGACCGTGGTTTTACTCTTGTAGAAATATTATTTGTGGTAAGTATTATTCTTATACTTGTCGCAATAACGCTCCCTTATAGCAAGCCTGTGCAATTTCACTATGATGAATTAATTATTGAACGTTTTTTATATGACGCGCATTTAATGGCATTACAAACGAAAATGAAAGTAAATGTTATATTAAAAGACGATTCTATGACTTATTCTACCGATGAATTGAGTCGAACAGAATTCTTAAGAGAGGCTACCTTTCTTGGTACCTATCAATTTCATTATAATGCGAGTGGAAATATTAGTAAGGCAGGGACTTATGATTTTTTAGTTAACGGAGATGAAAAATCAATAGTTACACAACTAGGGAGTGGAGCGTTTTATATTGAATAAGAGTGGTATGACCTTAATAGAATCTCTTATTGCTTTTTCGATACTTATGATCATATGCCTATCATTGTTACCGTTATATAATATAATGATGAAACAACAAGACGGTTATCAATATGATTTAAAAGAGAATAGTGGGGAAGGTTACGAATGGGAAGATTATCAAGAATTAATTCAAATGGTTTTACCTTAATAGAAACATTACTTGCTTTTGTTATATGTGTTTTTATCGTCTCACTTGTGCCGACAATAATAATCAGTGTTCATCCTAATCGTATAAATTCGGACATTTATGAAGATATTGCGATTGCATCCTCCCAAATATCACAATATCTTTTTAATGAGGTTGTTTCTATTGAAGATAATGAGATTGTCTATAAGGATGAAGATGAAAAAGAGTACACAATCAGTTTGGATAAAGACAGAGTTGTTAAAACGCCAGGTTATCAAATCTTTCTCTATAATGTATCTGATGTCGCCTTTGAATATATTGAGAATTGTATTTACATGACGATAACAAGATATGATCATGATTATAAAATACTTATAGGAGTGAATCACATTTATGAAGAATAGAGGGAGTGCATTGATGGTTGTTCTTGTTTTGTTTTCATTTATGATCAGTTCCTTGTTTACTGCTTCACTTCTTTATAGTCATCAAATTCAAGTAAAGAAAAAGGTTGAAGATGTTATGGTGTTGAAAGATATAACAATTATGATTGTGGGGTATTACCAATATCATACTATGAATGGGATGTTGTTTTCAGAGTCGTATGAAGATGAAAATTATAGTATAGATTCAACAGTTTTAGAAGATTATGATTATTATGAAATTGAAACTTCAATAACAACAAAGAAATCAGAGTATAAATTTTCCTTTAGGGTGAATAAAAATAATAGTAACATTTCGTATTTTACATATGTATAGTGTCAATTTATCTTGGTATATTTACATTATGGGTATAATTTGTTATAATTCATAAGAACTATAGGAGGATTATAATATGATAAGTGTTGGAGATTTAAGACCAGGGATGACTTTTCAATACGAAGGAAATCTATTCGTCGTTTTAGAAGCTTCTCATAATAAAACTGCAAGAGCAGCAGCAAACATTAAAGTAAAAATGAAAAATATGAGAACAGGATCAACGACTGAAATTACTTTCGGTGGTGGAGATAAAGTTCCTAAAGCTCATATTGAAAAAAGAAAAATGCAATATTTATATGATGCTGGGGGAATGTTAGTTTTCATGGATAATGAAACATATGAACAAATTGAAATTCCTAGCGATCGTTTAAAATGGGAATTAAACTTCTTAAAAGCATCTGATGAAGTTGAAGTTACTTCATTTGAAGGAGAAATTTTAGGTGTTGCGTTACCAATCAATGTTGAATTCACAGTTACTGAAGCTGAACCAGCTGTTAAAGGTGATACTGCAAGTGGTGCGACAAAAAATGCTATTATCGAGACAGGATTCCAAATTCGTGTCCCATTATTCATCAGTGAAGGTGAACGAGTAATCGTGAATACTGTTGATGGAAAATATCAAGGAAGAGCTTAATGCTCTTTTTTTTCATATTTTAGACTCTTCGTCATATAGTATAGAAGTAAAGGAGAATGAATATGAACAAACAGGCAATTACATTTCTAACATTATTTAGTTTAATACTCGTTTTATCAGTATATTACATCATGCTTCCACCAGTAGATGAATCTGTATCATCAGAAGGAACAACAATTGAAGTGCTCCAACAAGATTTGGATAAGAAAAGAGAAGAAATCATCTCTAAAAACAATCAATTGATTGCTCAAGAATCAAGTACTTCTGATGACATCAGTGAAGCACTTGCTTCTAACAGTGAAGTTAAATCTCTTAGTGAGAAGGAAAAAAGTGTAGTAGAAAAGATCAAAGGATTAGGGTATTCTGACGCTTTTGTTGAAATCGAACAAAATACAGTCAAAATAACTGTTGTTAAAAAAGATTCAACAAACGCTGATGCATCACAAATTATTAGTGAAACAATGAATCTCATGGGAGATGGATTCCAAGTTGAGGTAAAATTTATAGCCGAATAACTTGAAATTGAACGTGTTTTCTTATACAATAAATATAAGAAAAGAGGTTGAATTATGGCACACAACGAATATTATGCTTATAAAAAAGGAACAGTATCAGGGGACATTATGATGAATGTTCAGGTTTTTGATGATATTGTTAAAAGAGCTGTCAATACGATTGATATGGTAGCGATTGATTTTTCTAAAGGTGTACCAATTCCAGGGACGAAAAGAACGGTCTCTTGTTCAATTAAAGATAACGATGTTTATGTTACAATTCACGTTAATTTAAAATATGGTGCAAATGTGACAGTTGTCACAAAAGAAGTGCAAACAAAGATTGCTTTAGCGATTAAAGAAGTAACAGGAGTACAAGTTAAAAATATTGACGTAAACGTTGATAATATTATATTTGACTAAGAAAAGTAAGAAGTATTCTTACTTTTCTTTTGTTTATTTTTGCCTTATTTTGTGGTAGAATACATATAAAGAAATTCGGAGGCAAATTGAGTTATGAATAAAACAAGAAGACAGATCGCTAGAGAAAAAGCGACTATTGCAATATATCAAAATTTATTAGTTGAAACTGAAGTAGAAGAAATGTTTGACTTTGTTAATCAAGAGAAAGAAATCGCTGA
Organism: uncultured Erysipelotrichaceae bacterium; assembly: GCA_947074115.1. Taxonomy (GTDB): domain Bacteria; phylum Bacillota_I; class Bacilli_A; order Erysipelotrichales; family Coprobacillaceae; genus CAMTOK01. The sequence goes on from CAMTOK010000001.1 coordinate 25,919, forward strand.
AGACGACGCAGTTGAATTCGCTCGTTGGTTAATCCAAACAGTTATGACGAATAAGGATTCATACATTGAATTAATTAATAAACACTTAAAATCAGGGTGGACTTTTGATCGTTTAGGAAAAATGGAACAAGCGATTATGTTAATTGGAACATGTGAATTGTTAGAATCAGATTTACCAAAAACAATTGCTATTAATGAAGCAATCTTACATGCAAAAGAGTTTTGTGATGATGATTCATATAAATTCATTAATGGTGTATTAGCTAAATTAGTTTAATGCAAAAATACATAAGTGTACAAACACTCAACTTATATTTAAAAAGAAAAATTGATGAAGACAATTCCTTACAACATGTTTACATAAAAGGTGAAATATCAAATTATAGACCTCACCCTAGTGGTCATGTCTATTTCACATTAAAAGACGAACAATCTCGTGTTCAAGCAGTTATGTTTCAATCACATGCAAAGAACTTAGATTTTAAATTAGAAAACGGACAATCAGTTTTGTTGATGGCAAAGGTTTCTGTATATGAAGTCAGTGGGCAATATCAGCTTTATGTTAGTGAAATGAAACTAGATGGGATTGGCAATCTTCATGAAAGATTTGAAGTGTTAAAAAACAAATTACAAAAAGAAGGATTGTTTGATCAATCTCATAAAAAAACATTACCAACATTCCCAATGAAAATAGCGATATTATCTGCAAAACAAGGTGCTGCAACTCAAGATGTTGTGAGAACACTACAAGAACGATTTCCATTTTCAAGAACGATTTTATTTCCTATCCCAGTTCAGGGAGTTGGTGCTTATAAAACAATTATAGATGTCTTGCAAAAGGTGGACGCTCTTAATTTTGATATCATTCTTTTGTGCCGCGGTGGTGGTTCGATAGAAGATTTATGGAATTTTAACGAAGAGGAACTTGCAAGAACTATTTATGCATTGAATACCCCGATTATTAGCGGTATTGGTCACGAAGTTGATTATACTATTGCTGATTTTGTAGCGGATCATCGTGCTGTGACACCAACTGCAGCAGCAGTGAAATGTGTACCAGATCATCATGAGTTACGTTCGTCTTTACAAATTCAAAAAGAACGTTTGGTACAATCCATGAATAATAGACTTGAGAATAAACGTTTACAATTAAATAGATTAAAGAATTCCTATCTTTTAAAGAATCCGGAAGCTCTATTTATTAATCAAATTACACATTTAAATCAGTTAAAGATGAGGATGAGTCATCAATATGATATGAAATTTGTTCTATTAAAGAACAAGAATGATTCTCTTCAACAAGATTTGAAAAATGCAATGACTTATTATACAAAGTGTCAAACTGAATCATTTCAAAGACAATTAATGATTTTAGATTCTTTAAGTCCTCTAAAGATTTTATCAAGAGGATACGCAATTGTTCAAAATGAAAAGATGATTATCAAGAGTATTAATGATGTTAAAACGAATGATACCGTCTCAATCATGTTGAGTGATGGAAAAATTAACGCAAAGGTGGAATAACAATGGAAAAACCTATGACATACGAACAAGCAATGAAACGTTTAGAAACAATAGTTTCATTATTAGAAGGACAACAAGTCAGTTTAGATGAGAGTATCGAGTTATTTCAAGAGGGGATGAAACTATCTTCTTTTTGCGATGAAAAACTTCAATCTATTCAAGCGCAAGTGACTCAGATATTTGAAAATGGTGAATTAAAACCATTTGGAGAAGAAAAATGAATGTAAAAATTGAAAAGATAAATGAAAGACTTCAAGAGTTGGTTGCAACAAGTCAATCAGGATCTATAAAAGATGCTGTTCTCTATTCTTTATTGGCACCTGGTAAGAGGTTGAGACCTCTCTTGTTTTTAACATTATTAGAATCGTACGGTTTAGCGAGTGATGATTATTTGGATATTGCTTGTGCAATTGAAATGATTCATACATATTCCTTGATTCATGATGATTTACCTGGAATGGATAATGATTCTTTACGTCGAGGACGTCCAACTTGCCATATACAATTTGATGAGGCAAGCGCAATATTAGCTGGTGATGCTTTATTAAATTTAAGTATTTCTACGCTTTTGACATGCGATATGGATGCTTTACTCAAAGTAGAAGTCGCAACGCGTTTGTTTGAAAGTAGTGGCATCAATGGGATGATTTTTGGGCAACAACAAGATATATATTTTGAAAACAAACAAGCCAATCTAGAAGAATTAAATACAATTCATTTAAATAAAACAGGAGCACTTATTAGTGTTTGTTTAGAAATGGCTGCACTTATTGCAGATCCTAAACAAGCTCTATCGATGCGTAAAATTGGTTATGATTTAGGTCTTGCATTTCAAATACAAGATGATATTTTAGATGTTATTGGTGATCAAGACTTATTAGGTAAGGTTGTAGGAAGTGATGAGACAAATCAAAAATCAACTTACGTAACACTATTAGGATTAGAGGAATCACAAAAGAAAGTTAACGAATTATTCAATCAATGTGTTGAAGATACTAAAAAATTACTTCGTCATCCAGACACACTTTTAGAATTGTTTGATAAAATATTAAAAAGGGTGAGTTAAATGTATTTAGAGAAAATATCTTCTCCGCATGATTTAAAGAAGTTAAGTCATAAACAATTAGAAAAATTAGCACAGGAAGTGCGTGAGTTTTTGATAGAAAATATATCCAAAACTGGAGGGCATTTTTCAAGTAATTTAGGTGTAGTTGAATTAACAATAGCACTACATTATTTGTTTGATTCTCCACAAGATAAATTTATATTTGATGTTGGACATCAGTGTTACGTTCATAAAATATTAACTGGTCGACAAGATCAATTTCATACACTTAGACAATACAACGGTCTTAGTGGTTTCCAAAAAAGAAATGAAAGTATACATGATACATGGGAAGCTGGACATTCATCTACCTCGATTTCTGCGGGGATAGGTATGGCAATTGCTAAAAGTCTAAATAACGAAACTGGTGACGTGTTGGCCATTGTGGGTGATGCCGCAATGATGAGTGGTGAATCTTTTGAAGCATTAAATCACTTAGGGTCACTTAAAAGTAAAGTTATTGTTGTATTAAATGATAATGAAATGTCTATTTCACAAAATGTAGGTGGATTAACAAACTTCTTATCAGAACTTCGTTATTCTGCAAAGTATAATCACGCTAAACACAATTATATTGGATTTTTAAATAAAACCCAATTCGGTAAAAAAATCTATAAAATTACGAAATATATAAAAGATGGGATCAAACATAATGTTTTAGAAGATAATATCTTTCATGAATTTGGACTTGATTATATCGGACCTGTAAATGGACATGAATTTAAAGATTTAATCAATGCGTTTACATTGGCTAAAGAGATGGATCACAGTGTTGTTGTTCATGTTCATACACAAAAAGGACAAGGTTATTATTTGGCTGAAACTGATAAAAAGGGTGTATATCATGGTGTATCTCCTTTTGATTCTTCAAAAGGAATTTCAACTGTTGCTTCTCAACAAGATACTTGGAGTCATATTCTTGCTGGGCATGTTCAGAAGTGGATGAGACAAGATGAAGATATTGTGACATTAACACCAGCTATGATCTCTGGTAGTTGTTTAGAAGGAATTTTTAAAGAATTTCCTAAACGTAGTTTTGACGTTGGTATTGCAGAAGAACATGCAATGACATTAGCTGCTGGTTTATCTGCATCAAATAAAAAACCATTTATAACTGTTTACTCATCATTTATACAACGTGCCTATGATCAAATAAATCATGATGTCGCAAGAATGAATTTACCTTGTTTTATCTCTATTGATCGAGCGGGACTGGTAGGAAGTGATGGAGAAACGCATCACGGTGTTTTTGATATAGGTTTCTTAGCACCTATACCTAATTTAACAATCATGACACCAAAAGATTCTAAAGAGATGAAGATGATGGTGAATACGATTTTCTCTGATTTTAGTAGGCCATATGTTTTACGTTTCCCTAGAGGTGTTGTTGAAAATAGCGACGTTGATTTAGAATCTACAATTGAGATTGGAACTTGGACATATGAAATAGAATCAAATACAGCTAAAACTGTCGTGATCACATACGACCACAAAGTGACACAGTTAAAGGCTGAAATAGAAAAAGAAAACTTAGATGTTGAATTAATAAATGCACGTTTTATTAAACCGTTAGATGAAAATGTTTTAACAAATATTTTAAATAGAAAACAAAAAGTTGTTGTCTATGAAACGGATATAAAATGTGGGTCACTTGGATCTATGATTTCAACGTATTATTCAAACAAACAAGAGTTTGTAGAAATCTATAATTACGCAATCGATGATCATTACACACCTCAAGGAACTGTTCCACAATTGTTAGAACATGAAAAACTAAGTGTGCAACATATCATGGATCACATTAAGGAGATAATCGATGCAAAAGGAAAGAATTGATATTTTATGCGTCGAACAAGGTTTGTTCGATTCTCGAGAAAAAGCAAAGCGAGCGATTATGGCTGGTATTGTGAGAGACGCTAATGATTATATAGATAAGCCTGGAACTAAAATTCCTGTTGATACACAATTGTTTGTCAAAGGTGAAGTCTTACCATATGTTTCAAGAGGCGGTTTAAAACTAGAAAAAGCAATTAAATTATTTGGATTAGACTTAAATGATAAAATTGTTTTGGATATAGGATCTTCAACAGGTGGATTTACGGATTGCTCATTACAAAATGGTGCAAAACGTGTCTATGCATTAGATGTTGGAACCAATCAATTGGTTTGGTCATTAAGAAATCATGATCAAGTAACAGTCATGGAAAAAACTAATTTTAGACACTGTACACTTGATATGTTTAAAGAAGGACAACCAGAATTTGCAACGATTGATGTCTCATTTATTTCTTTAAAGCATATTCTCAAACCATTAAAGGATATACTTGTTCAAAATGGACAATTTATGGCATTGATCAAACCTCAGTTTGAAGCAGGTAGAGATGATGTTGGAAAACATGGTATTGTTAATGATCCAAGTATTCATAAACGTGTTATTAAAGAAGTTGTAGAGTATGCAACAGAAAATCAAATGCATTTAAAAGAATTATCATACTCACCAATAACAGGTGGGAGTGGAAATATCGAATTCATTGGACTTTTTGAAAACAGTATTGGAGAGTCACAATGTCAAAAGATTGATACAGTAGTAGAGGAAGCACATAGTCATTTTAAAGGGTAGGTGAATATATGTTAAAGACGTTATTTGTTAAATCATTTGTTATAATTGATGAAGTTACTATGGAGTTTGAAGAAGGTTTTACTGTCTTAACTGGGGAAACAGGGGCTGGAAAATCTATCTTAATTGATGCGTTAGGTCAATTGTGTGGTCAAAGAGGATCACCTCAGTTTATAAAAAAAGGTGAACAAAAAGCATGCATTGAGGGTGTTTTTGATATGCCTTTTTCAAAAGAATTAGAAAAAATACTTGAAGAACAAAGAATTCCAGTTGATGATGATATCGTTTTATCAAAAGAAATATTTGAAAATGGGAGATCTGTCGTTAAAGTCAATTATCAAACAGTATCTAACATGGTCCTTAAACAAATATCACCTTTTATTTTAAATATTCACACACAGTTTGAAACCCAAGATATATTTCAACGAAAGAATCATATTCGCTTATTAGATCAATTTCAAGATAATCCATTTGATGATGTTCTTTTACAATATAAAGATGTATATAAAACATATACTAAAAAAATATCTGAGTTAAAAGAACTAGAAAATGAGGAATCTCAAGAAGAACAGCTTGATTTTTTACAATCTCAATGTGATGAAATTGATGAATTACCTTACACAGATGAAGAAGTAGAAGATTTAGAAAAAGAATTAGAGGTTTTACAAAGCTTTGAAAAAATAAATTCTTATTACGTAAATTATCAAGGGTATATACAAAAGGGTCAAAATACAGCATTAAGCTTATTAAAAAGTGCTTTATATGAATTAAATCAACTTGGACAGTTTGAGCAATTTAATGATTACCAAATTCAATTTGAATCACTCTATTACCAATTAGAAGATTTAAATGATTCTATAACGCATGAATTTAATAGTTTAGATTTTAATGAATATAGATTTAATGAATTACAAGATCTTCTCTATCAAATCAATAAATTAAAAAGAAAATATGGTTATACTATGAGTGGTATTAATGAATATAAAGAAGAGTTAACTCAGAAAATTCATTTTATTAATCATAGGGAAGACATTATTCTTAAATTAAAAGAAGAAGTATCTCATTTAAAAAATGAATGTTATAAAATTGCTGATCAAATTCATAATATGAGAATGAATGTCGCAAGTGAATTCGAAAAAAAGGTAGAAACAGTATTACTAGATCTTTATATGCCAAATACTCAATTTAAAATTAATATTCAGAAAGATGAATTAAATTCTCATGGATATGACGATGTTTCATTTATGATTGCTGTTAACTTAGGACAAAATTTATCATTACTTAATGAAACGGCGAGTGGTGGAGAAATATCAAGAGTTATTTTAGCGTTAAAAACATTAATTTTAGAAAAAAATAATTTACCAACAATTATTTTTGATGAAGTTGACACAGGTGTCAGTGGAAAAGTTGCAACAGCCATTGGTGATAAAATGTATAATTTGGCTAAGTCAAAACAAGTTTTAGCTATTACACATTTACCACAAGTTGCTTCAAAAGCAACACAACATTTCCTTATTGAAAAAACTGATAATACAATTCAAACATTAACGACAATAAAAAAATTAAATAACAATGATAGAATCGATGAAATTGCAAAAATGCTTTCTGGAGAAACAATAAGCACTGAAGCAAGAGAAAATGCGAAAATATTATTGAACGTATAATCTGAAGCATATATGCCAAAATAGACTGTAACATCTAATATGTTACGAGGAGGTGTATATGCTTTGCTTTTTAAAAAGTTAAGTATTGCACTCGTCGTTTTCACATCATTTCTTTACTCTACATGTCATGTTTATGCCTTAGAGGTCATCCTCGGTGGACAATCAATCGGTATTCAATTAGAATACGATGGCGTTATGATTACAGGAACATATGATATTTCTATTGACAATAAAACTTACAATCCTGCATCAGACGGATTCCAAGCCGGAGATTTAATTACACATGTTAATGGGAGTCAAGTGTCATCGATTTCACTTTTAATGTCAAACGTTGAAAAAGAAATTGGTAAGAACAATGATATAACACTCACTATTTTTAAAAACAATAAATCCATCAATAAAACCTTGAAATACCAAATGGCTCAAGACAAATTCTCCACTGGTTTATATGTTCAAGAAAAACTAATGGGTGTCGGGACATTAACATATTATAATCCAAATCAACAAACTTATGGTGCCTTAGGACATGTACTAATTGATAACAAATTAGCTAATGTTGAAGCGCTTGAACAGGGATCAGTGTACAATTCCTATGTTAAAAGAATTCAAGCCTCAAGTAATGGTAATCCTGGGGAAAAAGTAGCAGATATAGGAACAATTAAATTTGGGACTGTATATAAAAACAATAATTTCGGATTATATGGTAAATACGATTCATTGTTATCTCAAAACGTCACTTATATTAATACGGCAACACAAGATGAAGTGACAACAGGAGATGCTTATTTTTTAACAGTTTTAGAAGGACAAACTGTCCAAAAAGTGAATATTAAAATCACAAAACTAAAAAAACAAGCAACAGCAGAGACAAAAGGGATTACTTTTGAAATAATAGATAAAGAAGTATTAGCATTAACCAATGGTGTCATTCAAGGGATGAGTGGATCTCCAATCATTCAGAATGGAAAACTTGTTGGTGCTGTAACCCATGTCGATGTAAACAATGTCAAACAAGGGTATGGATTATATATTGATTGGATGTTAGAAAACGACAATTAAAGGAGTCACTCGACTCCTTTTTCTATTTTAGACATCTTTAGACATTTGCTGTCTAAAACTGTCACATAATTAACGATAAATTATAAAAAAAGAAAACTAAAACGCAAAAAATGGTATAAATACAAAAAATTGGGTTACTTTTAGTGTTTTTTCAAGATATAATGATGTTGCTGTGGAGGAGTTGAAAGGGGATAATATGAATACTTACATCGCTGTAGAACAACAAGAATTATTAGATAATTTAAGAAATGCATTAGAAAGAACAAATCAATTTAGAGTTATTGGTGCTGCAAATAATGGAACTGATTGTTTAAATTTTTTAAATCAAAGAAACTGTGATTTATTAATCATTGATCTAATGTTACCTGAAATTGATGGGTTGGGAGTTTTAAAAAGATTAAGAGAAATGAATAAACAAAGTTATAAAAAAGTTATTTGCATTACTCAATTTACAAATCAAATGATTTGCAATATGTTAGAAAGTTTAAATGTTGATTATTGCTTTAAACATCCATTTGATTTACAACATTTTGTACAATCTGCTTTATTTATTACAACATCTGAAAATGCTGTTCAAGATACATACAGTAGTTCTGATGAATCAGAAAAATATAAAAAAGTTAAAATTGAAAATGAAATTACTGAAATTTTACATGAAGTAGGTATTCCTGCTCACATCAAAGGATATATGTATTTAAGAACTGCTATCTTAACAACATATTATAACATTGACATTTTAGGCCAAGTCACAAAAGTGTTATATCCTGATATTGCACGTATGTATAATACAACATCTTCAAGAGTTGAAAGAGCAATCAGACATGCTATTGAAGTTGCTTGGAATAGGGGGAATACAGAAGCAATTGATGAAATCTTTGGATATACGGTTTCTGCTATTAAAGCTAAACCTACAAATAGTGAGTTTATTGCAATGATTGCTGATAAATTGAGATTAGCTCATAAAACTGATAGTGTTAAAAAAGAAAGTTTGTATAATTACAAAGACTACATGTTAAAATAACAAACAAGAAGGGATATAGGCAGCTATATTCCTTTTTTAATTTATTGAGACACATGATTTGATATGGTAAAATAATCAAGGAGGTGAGATCATGACAATTATATTTCATATAGATTTAAATGCTTTTTTTGCGAGTGCTGAAATAACCAAGCATCCAGAATATAAAGGTAAACCTCTTGTGGTTTGTAAACAATCACGAAAAAGTATTATCACAACTGCGACATATGAAGCACGACATTATGGAGTCACTTCTGCAATGCCTTTATTTAAAGCAAAAGAGTTATGTCCACATTTAATTGTAGTGGAACCTCACTTTGAATTATATAAAAGTTTATCAAACCAGTTCTTTGCTTTGATCTCACAATATTCTTCTGTGTTAGAAGTCGCTAGTATAGATGAATGTTATGTAGATGTGAGTGAGTATATTTTAAAACATAAATGTTCTCCTTCTTATTTAGCAAGCCTTATTCAAAAAGACGTAGAACAAAGTTTAAATCTTCAATGTTCGATTGGTATATCCTATAACAAATTCCTTGCAAAAATGGCGAGTGATATGAAAAAACCAATGGGAATCACAACGATCACGAGAACGAATTTAAAAGAATTAATTTGGCCATTACCAATAAAAGATATGATTGGTATTGGAAAGAAAACAAGTATCAAGTTAGAAGAAAAAGGAATCTTAACAATAGGTGATTTAGCTAAATATCCTTCGCTAGACGAACTTAAAAGCATTTTAGGTATTCATGCTCTTCTATTTAAAAAGAAGGCTCAGGGAGAAGATTTTGGGAAGGTTAACCCTGATAAAAATGATTTAAAATCAATTGGGAATTCACATACATTTGAATTTGATTCAAGAGATGAAACATTCTTAAAAAATGAGTTAAGAAAGTTATCACAAGAAGTCGCACAAAGGGCGATAAGAAGAGATGTCGTTTCAAATCAAATCAGTATATCAATAAAAGATCAATATTATAAAACAACATCAAAACAAATGATTATAGAAGATTATACAAATGAATTTGAAACAATATATTCATATGCACTTATCTTATTTGACACGCTTTATCAAGGTGAATCTTTACGTCTAGTCGGTGTCAGTTTAAATCACGTTAAATCTAAAAAGAGTGTTTATCAACAATTATCGCTATTTAAACAAAATCATAATGAAGAATGTTCACAAAATCAAATAGATCAAGTTATTTTTACAATGAATGCTAAACTAGGCGACAAAGTTCTTATGAAAGCTTCAGATTTACCACAAGAAAGTCGAACGATTCAATCAAAATATCTAATAGATGAAGAATAAACATATATACCCCTCATAAGTTAAAATGAGGTGATATAAATGAGATCTTTAATAAGAAGATGCCTAAATCAAAAAAAGTACATTGTTATCTCAATGACGATTTTTTTTGTAATGGGATTAATTTTTTCGTTTTTTCAATATGATACATTTAGTGAGAATTTACTTCCGTATTTTAATAATTTATTTTATTTTAAAAGTACTGAAAATTTATCAATGTATCAATTATATGTTGTAGAAAGCATTGTCGTAATTGTTATTTGTACATATTTGAGTACAAGTTATCTGGGCTTTGTTGGACTAGGATCTGTCCTATTTTTAAAAGGAATACAACTTGGCATTTCAATTCAATATATCTTTTTAACTGAAAGTTTTGGTTTTGTTATGTTTTTAATTATGCTTGCTGAAATAATTATTGAATGTTTATACTTTGTTCCAATTTATATGAATATTCATTTGTCCTTGTACGTTATGTATACAACTTTCTGTATAGAACAAACGATTTCTGGAAAAAATCTTTTTAATTATTTATTAAATATATTAATCGCGTCACTTGTTGTTTTTATGTTAACACTTGCATTTAGAATTTATGTCATTCCTTTGATATAGATAATAGCAATTTATTAATAAATTTGTTATAATATGTTCGGTGATATTATGAAATGTCGATATGCATATAAATTATACAAACAATATTTAATCGTAGAGAAGGGGTTATCTACTCATACTGTCTTAGGATATGAGCGAGATATCCTTCTCCTTTTTGATTTTATTGAAAAGCAATACCATATTGATCAAATAGAAGGAATCAATCAAGACTGTATATTTGATTATTTTAAAACAATTAAAAAAGATTTAAAACAATCAACTTTAAATAGGAAGCTTGTTTCTTTTAGACAATTTTATAAATTTCTTTTGAGGGATAAAATTGTCGCACATAATATAATGAGTTTATTTGAATTTGGAAAAAAAGAATTGTATTTACCAACAGTATTAACAAGGAAAGAAATAGATCTCTTATTTCAATCATTTAAAGATGATGATGCGATAGCGTTAAGAGATCGTTCTATGACTGAGTTATTGTATGCAACAGGGCTCAGGGTCAGTGAAATGTGTACATTACAATTATCACAAATCAATATTAATAAATGTTTATTGAGATGTGTAGGGAAGGGTGGTAGAGAAAAAATAGTACCTTTCCATCAAGAGTGTGCAGATTTGTTAAAACGATATGTAGATACATCAAGGCAAGAGTTATTGGATGAGAGAGATTCTCCATATTTATTTATTACAAAAAATAACCATCCAGTATCACGCCAAGATTATTATCTCACCTTAGAAAAATATGCGACACAAGCAGGGTTGAATAAACATATTTCACCTCATACATTAAGACACACATTTGCGACGCATTTATTAGAAAATGATGCTGATTTGAGAACAATTCAAGAATTGCTTGGACATAAAGATATTCAAACAACAACAATCTATACACATGTGACATCAGATAAGTTAATAGAAGAATATAGAAGCAAGCATCCAAGGATGCGAAAGGAGTATATAAAATGAAATATAAAAGAATTTATTTAATCGTTTTAGATTCAGTAGGAATAGGAAATGCAAAAGACGCCCTAGAATTTGGAGACGAGGGGAGTCATACACTACAAAGTATAGCGAAGGCGAGTCAAGGATTAAATGTCCCTACATTAGAAAAATTAGGTTTAGGACATATAGGAGAATTCGAAGGAATAGATCAAAAAAATAATTTTAAGGGTGTAGTGACACGTTTAAATGAACTTTCATTAGGAAAAGATACAATGACAGGTCATTGGGAAATGATGGGGTTAGAAATAACTGAACCATTTATGACATTTACTGAAACAGGATTCCCAAAAGAATTTATTGAGGCGTTTGAACAACATACTGGTAGAAAATGTGTAGGGAATTACGCAGAAAGTGGAACAAAGATATTGGACGATTGGGGTGAACATCACCAAAAAACAGGAGATTGGATTGTTTATACTTCAGCTGATTCAGTATTCCAAGTCGCTGCTAATGAAGCCGTTGTCCCATTAGATGAATTATATGCTGCATGTGAATTTGCAAGAGAACTTGCGATGGATGAAAAATGGAAAGTTGGAAGAATTATTGCAAGACCATTTGTAGGGGAACGAGTAGGAGAGTACAAAAGAACTCCAAATCGTCATGATTGGGCATTAAAACCGTTTGGTAAAACAGTTTTAAATTCATTAGCAGATAATAATATTGAAGTTATTGGTATTGGGAAAATACCAGATATCTTTGTTAATGAAGGTATAACAAAAGCAATTAAATCAGTATCAAATGAAGATGGCATGAATAAAACAATTGAATTGCTCAATCAAGATTTCACAGGATTAGCTTTCTTAAATCTTGTTGATTTTGACGCTGTTTATGGGCATAGACGTGATCCAATTGGTTATGGAAAAGCAATCGAAGAATTTGATCTTCAATTAGCAACATTCATTAATCATATGCAAGAAACAGATCTTGTTATGATTACAGCAGATCATGGAAATGACCCTTGTTTCAAAGGAACAGACCACACACGTGAACAAGTTCCATTAATCATGTATAGCCCATCAATGACAACATCAAAAATTTTAGAAGAACAACCTAACTTTGGGGTAATAGGGGCAACAATTGCAGAAAACTTTAACGTAGAGAATCCTGGTATAGGGGACTCGGTATTAGGAGACTTATAATGAACGAACAAACATCGTTAGTAAAAAAGAAGGTGTATTTAACACTTATTTGTTTAACAATAGGAACGTTATTATTTATATTCGGTTTATCTTATACAGAACAAAACGTTCTATTAACAACTAATTATATATTTGCAATGGTTTTATTTGTTTTATCGTTTATAACAATTCATAAAACATTAAAAACAGATCAGTATAAAATTTTAAAGTATATGTGGGCCTTAGATTTATTCTTTATAGTTTTATGTAGTGTTGTTTATTTTGTGAGAGTGTTTGCATGAAAATTTCATTTCAATACTATGATAAATTACCAATAGTGTGTAGACAAATACGTGAAAAGGTTTTTATGGAAGAACAAGGATTTATCAATGAATTTGATAAATATGATGAAATTAGTACGCATATTGTCATGTACAAAGGACAAATCGCAATTGGGACATCAAGATTTTATTTAGATTATCAAGGCGATATTCATTTAGGTAGAATAGCAGTTTTAAAAAGTGAGCGTGGTCATCATTATGGTGATGACCTTATGAGATATTCGATTCAACTCATTAAAGAACAATATCCAAAACATCTCATTATTATATCTGCTCAAATTCAAGCAAAAGAATTCTATGAAAAATTAGGATTTAAAGCTACAGGAACAGAATATTTAGATGAACATACTCCCCACATTGATATGTATATATAACATAATATACATTATGCGAAGTTGTAAATATATGAACAATATACTATTAACTAAGGTATATTGTTTTTTTATAAAGAAAAAGCCAGTTCTTTCGAACTGGTTATTTCTTATCTTTATTTGCTGTTTCAAATGATCCATATAATTTAGTGACATAATCACCGTTAAAACATGACATACATAAACCACATGTGTGTTCATCTTTGTAATGAACTGATTTGTGTAATCCTTCTTCACTGATAAATGATAATGAATCAGCTTCAATGAATTCGCATAATGCATTAACATCCATTTTATTAGAAATTAATTCTTCTATTGTTGATGTATCAACACCATAGAAACATGGATATTTAATTGCTGGTGAAGCGATTCTTACATGAACTTCACTCGCCCCTGCTTCTTTTAATAAACGAACGATACGTTTAGAAGTCGTTCCTCTAACAATTGAATCATCAATCATAATGACTTTTTTGTTGTTAACAATTGATGATACAGCTGATAATTTCATTCTTACACCTTGTTCTCTTAATTCTTGAGTTGGTTGAATGAATGTACGCCCTACGTATTTATTTTTTACAAGACCCATTTCATATGGTATACCTGATGCTTCAGCATAACCGATTGCTGCTGAAATTGATGAATCTGGAACACCAATAACAACATCAGCATCTACTGGTGCTTCTTCAAATAAGACTTTACCAGCATTTTTTCTTGTTGTGTGGACATTGATTCCATCAATATTGCTATCCGGTCTTGAGAAGTAAATATACTCCATAGCACAAATTTTATCGACAACAGGTTTGTTCGTATAAAGTTTAGAAAGTAATTCACCGTCTTTAACTCTTACGATTTCTCCTGGTTCTACATCTCTTACATATTTAGCCCCGACGATATCTAATGCACATGTTTCAGATGCGAAAACATAAGCACCATTAGGAAGCTGACCGATAGATAATGGTCTTAATCCATAACGGTCTCTTGCTGCATAAATTCTATCTTCTACTAAGATAATAAATGCAAAAGCCCCATCAAGTTGTTCTAATGATTGACAGATACGATCAATTAAACGTCCCTCTTCTCTTTTGATTAAGTGACCTAAAATTTCTGTATCTGAAGATGAAGAGAAAATACTACCTTTTGCTTCAAGTTCTTCTTTTAAAACGTGAGCATTAACAAGGTTACCATTATGGCAAATCCCTAATGATCCTTTTAAGGTTTGAAATAAGAATGGTTGAACATTAGCGATTCCCCCACCACCAGCAGTTGAGTATCTTACGTGACCAATAGCTGAATCTCCTTCTAATTTCGCCAATCTTTTTGCATCAAACACTTCAGTAACAAGACCTTCCCCTTTGTGTACTGATAGTCCGTTATTCGTACGTACAATAATTCCTGCAGCTTCTTGCCCTCTATGTTGTAAACTATGTAATCCATAGTAACATAAATTCGCAGCATTTGAGTGTCCTGCTACGGCAAATACACCACATTCTTCATGTAATTCATCTTGTGTTGTTAAGTCCATATTTTCCTCCAAATTGATTCTTTTCATACCACTAAAATTTATCAAATATTAACCATAATGTCAATAAATGATGAAGAAAGTTTCCTGTCTTTACAAATTATTATTAAACAAAATCATCATTTCAAAAATAAATAATTGAATATATGAAAAATATTTTAAATTCTTTCTATAAAAAGCCATAACTGTAACATAAACTTATCTTTTCTAAAAGAAAACACTTCGACCATTCGAAGTGTTAATAGATTTCATTCATATAATTATTAATAATATGAGCACTGTCTTCATTTTGACGAGATAACATTTGGACAACAAATTCTCCTTCGTCAACGAGTTGACACCTAGAATCAGTATAAAGTATTAAATCTTTATCTGTATCAGCGAAATAGTTCAACATCATTTCTAAGGCGGTCTCATTAAGATATATTGCTTCTAATATAATAAAATGAGTTTCTGTCTCTTCGTATTTTAAATAACCAAGTTGATTAAAAATAACAACATTTTGATTAAATAAATACACTTGTTTCATATAGTTTTTCCAATAATTATCATCCCTTATTCGAGATAAATTATAATTTTGTATATAACGATTATAATACTCACTCAATAAAGAAAGATCATTAGAAAGATCAAAATACTCTTGAGTTATTAAATCATAACGAGATATTGATACTTTCTTAAGATAGTGCGTAGGATAAAAACCAAATTGTTGATAGATTTGAGGAACATAGGCTTGAAGATAAAGATTTTGATCTTGATAGAGATCTAAAACATAAGTCATTAATGATTTCATTAATCCTTGTTTTTGAAAATCTACTCTTGTAGCGACACCTTCTATAAAGAAGGCATTGACCTCACTCTTGTTTTTATTGATAATAATAGGTTTTATTTGTAACATACAAAGAATGCATCCTTGTCTTTCAATGACATAGGTTTCCCTTGTTTTATAAAGTTGAGTAAAATAATAATCTGTAGATTCACGAGTTTCATCACTAAAATTTGCTAACCATAAGTCCTTGATTTGTTCAAGGTCACCATCTTGTGCTTGTCTTGTGACTAAGTGAGCTTCTAATACAGAATACTTATGAATTTTATGATCTGGATGTAAAGCCATTTTAGCTTTACGAAGATTTTCAAGACCCATATCTTCTTCTCTGTTGATCCACTTAATGTCTTTTGATTCTCTTTCTAAGAGACATTTCAGTATAGCGGGATATAAACCTCTAATTTCCTTGTTTGCTTTCTCAACGTGGATTTGAAGTGTTTCTTCATCAATGTTTGAAGCTATAATAAATGCTTCTAGATGTGAATCAATATAGATCCCACCAATTCTTAAATTAACATATTCATGTTCTGAAATAAGTTGAAAAATTCCTTTTATTTCTGATGATAATGAATAATCGAGTTCTCCTTTATCACTTTCCCAAAGTGATAAACAAGCAACGATTTCACCATAATCTTCAATAGGATCAAGTTCTTTATAGATGAATTGTGGATACTCTTTAATAAATGAATTGTAATGATTTCTACGTTTTTGCATTTTCTTTCCACTCAATGTTTCTAACATTGAACGGGAATAAATGTAATCATCTTCGCTATCAGTTCTTTGATAAATATATTGATCTTGATATGTTTCTTTCATAAAGTTAACAAAAGATTCTTCTGCACAGTCAATTGCGAATTCAAATCCGAGTTCTTGACTATATTGTTTCATCGTTAACATAGCTTCATGATAATAGTCAGGAGTACAACAAGGCATCATCCAAAAATAGTGACCTTTATAACAGTTTAACATGATCATATAATGATCAAATATTTCATATTGAAGATGACATTCATGATTCCACATTAAGATTGTTGAAATATTATAATGGTAACTTTCATAATCAACTAAATCTAAATAAGGTTTCATTTCTTCAATACAAGGAATACAATTTAAATTAAGTGTTTTCATTCATATTTCCTGATAGAGACTGTATAAATTGCATTGCAGTTCTACCAGATAAACCTCCATTTCTCATTTGCCATTGTAGGGCTTTTTGATGCAATATGTTTTGATCTATTGATATATTGTTTCTTAAAGCATATGAATCGACTATATCTAAATATTCTTTCTGTTTAGGATGAATATACATGATTTGTACACCGAATCTAGAAACGAGTGATAATTTTTCTTGTTTAGCGTCATTAATATTCACTTCTTCATCATATTGTCTTTCAGACCATGTTTCTTTGATTAAGTGTCTTCTATTACTTGTAGCATAAATAAGAATGTTATCTGGTTTCTTTTCTAAACCACCTTCTATAACAGCTTTTAAATATTTGTATTCGATTTCAAATTCTTCAAATGATAAATCATCCATAAAAATTATAAATTTATAGTTTCTATTTTGAATTTCATGAATGATTTTTGGTAAATGAATAAATTGATGTTTATAAATCTCAATCATTCGTAACCCATCTTTATAATACTCATTTAATAATGCTTTAATACTACTTGACTTACCTGTTCCGCTATCACCATATAACAAGACATTGTTAGCTGGAAGATTGTTTAAAAATGCTTCCGTATTTTGACATAGCCTTTTTGTTTGTTGATCACATCCGACTAAATCGTTCAATGTATTGTCCCCAATATGTTGGATTGCTTCTATACCTTCGTGATAACGGAAAGCTTTATTTAAACCGAAAAGACCAACACCATAATGATAATAATGATTATATAACACTTCATAAAATTCGTCAGTATTCATGCATTTTTTTAATGAGTTTTGGAGATTACTTAAGATTTCTTCTCCTTCTTTATTATAAGATTGAAATGTTGATTGATAATGAAAAACAGTTTTTGAAAAAGGATCATTTATAAATGATAAATCTATATGAAATAATGAATAGATTTTATTCATATCGTATTTTATTGTGTTTTCTAAATCCTCAGATATTTCTTTTTTTCTTTCTAAAGCAAGTGAAAATACATTTTCGTGATACGCTAATAAATAAGTGATTAAACTTTGATATAGATTTCCCGTTAATCTATATTTTTCTGTTAAATTTAATAATTGGCTAACAAAGTTTATTTCATCTTTGTTTTCTATTGAAACAAACAATTGATTGATTTCGTCTTGTTCAAATATACCCCTATAACAAACAAATTTATTGATTTCCATATATATTCCTTCTTTCTAAAAAAAGACGTTAAACGCCTTAATTTTTAAAACTATGAATTGGTGCTGGGATACGCCCACCACGATCTACAAACTCATCACATGAGAATTGGTTAACTGGCATAACAGGTGCATAACCTAATAAACCACCGAACTCAACAATATCACCAACATCTTTTCCGATGACTGGGATAATTCTCACTGCAGTTGTTTTTTGATTGATCATACCGATTGCCATTTCATCAGCAATGATACCAGATAATGTTTTAGATGATGTATGTCCAGGAATAGCAATCATATCTAATCCTACTGAACAAACACATGTCATTGCTTCTAATTTTTCTAATGTTAAAGCACCAGCTTGTACTGCATCAATCATACCTTGGTCTTCAGAAACAGGAATGAACGCTCCAGATAATCCTCCAACATATGAAGATGCCATAACGCCACCTTTTTTAACTTGATCATTCAAAATAGCAAGAGCAGCAGTTGTTCCTGGAGCTCCAACTCTTTCAAGACCCATTTCTTGTAAACAATCAGCAATACTATCGCCTATTGCTGGTGTCGGAGCTAATGATAAATCGATAATCCCAAAAGGAATACCTAATGCTTCTGATGCTTCTAAAGCAACTAATTGTCCAACACGAGTGATTTTGAATGAAGTCTTTTTAATTGTTTCGCATAATTCACCGAAACTTTTACCTTTAGCAGTTTTAATAGCGTTACGCATAACACCAGGACCACTAACACCAACATTGATAATTGATTCTGCTTCAGTCACACCATGGAAAGCACCTGCCATGAATGGATTGTCATCTGGAGCGTTACATAATATAACCAATTTAGCACATCCAATTGAATCATTTTCTTTTGTTAATTCAGCTGTTTCTTTAATAATTTCTCCAACTAATTTAACAGCGTCCATATTAATACCAGTTTTTGTTGAACCAACATTAACTGAACTACAAACATAGTTTGTTTCTTTCATTGCTAATGGAATAGACTCGATTAATAGTCTTTCTGCATCTGTCATCCCTTTTGATACGATAGCACTATATCCACCAATGAAGTTAACCCCCACTTCATTTGCACAACGATCTAATACCTTTGCGATTTTAACGAAATCTTCTACAGTTTTACAAGCCGATGAACCAACGAAACCAATCGGTGTTACTGAAATACGTTTGTTAACAATAGGAATCCCGTATTTATTTTCAATCGCTTCTCCAGTTTTAACTAAATCTTTAGCGATTGTTGTAATCTTTTTATAAATGTTATCACATAAAACATCAACGTTTGAATCCATACAACTTAATAAGCTTATCCCAATAGTAATTGTTCTTACATCTAAGTTTTCATGTTCAATCATTTTATTTGTTTCTGCAACTTCGAACAAATTAATCATATGAGCCTCCTAAAGTCTATGCATTTTATTGAAGATATCTTCATGTTGTAATTTAATTGTTACACCAATCTCTTCACCTAATGCTTCTAATCCTTGAATAAGTTCTCCAAATTGATCTGCTGATTGTGTTGCATCTACGATCATCATCATATTAAAGTAACCTTGTAATATTGTTTGAGAAATATCTAAAATATTGACATCATGCTCTGCTAAGAACACACAAACTTTAGCGATGATCCCAACTTGATCTTTACCAACAACTGTTATAATTGCTTTTTCCATACTACCCCTCCTAATTTTGTCTTATTATAGCAAATATCAGAATAAATGAAAAGAAAAAAAGAGGCTAAGCCCCTTTTCCCATTATTTTTATCCAAGCATTGACATTGCTTTGTCAAATACTGCTTTCCCGTTCATAGTTCCATAATCTCTCATATCGATTACGTCAACTGGGATCGCTCCAGCTTTTCTTCCGTCTGCCATTTTTTCGATTGCAGCTTTTTGGAATCTAACTTGTGGTCCTAATAAGATTACGTCTACTTCTTCTAATACTCTTGGTGCATCAGAGAATGGTAATGCAAAGATTTTACATTCAACTCCTGCATCTTTAGCTGCAGCTTCCATTTTTGTAACTAATAAACTTGTTGACATTCCTGCCGAACATACTAATAAAATAGTTTTCATATTAACTTACTCCTTTTCTTTATCACTGATATTATTTTATCAATTTTATGCCGAAATGTAAACACTAACATGATTATTTTTTAAAATTGAAAAAAAGCTAGTTGTTACATTTATCTATGTTATTATGCAACATATTTTTATTGTTATAAGCTACAATAAAAGGTAAAATATAAAAAGAGGTGATAATATGAGGATATTATTGGTTAGTGATACTCATGGAGAAAACGATTTGATGGATAAAATCGTTGAAAAACATAAGAATTCAGTCGATTTATGTATTCACTGTGGAGATTACACTCCTACTGATTTCATGACATTAGATGATAATTTTGACATAAAAGTGTCAGGCAATCATGATGAAGAAGAGTATCCATTGTCTATAATTGAAAATAATATCTATATATGTCATGGACAAGGGTACGGCATTTATAAATCTTATTCGCATCTTCTCAATGTTGTTAAAGAGAATGGTTGTTCTCTTGTATTTCATGGCCATACACATATCCCTACTTGCGAGATTATTGACGATATTTTAATCGTTAATCCAGGGAGTGTTTTAATAAATCGTTCAACGTATGGTTTTGGAACTTACGCTATTGTATTCATAGAGGAGCATATCAGTGTTAAGTATTATCATTCTATAACACATGAGGAATGTAGCGATAAAGTTTTGGATGATGGAAAAAATATTTTAAAAGAATTTAGAGAAGTTTTAAAGGGATCGTAAGATCCCTTTTTAAAATAAATAATAATAAAGTATAAATAATATAAGTGGTACATCTATCACAGTAAAACAATAAATATAACAATTGCGTCTGTTCCTTAATGATTCTCTCATCCCTATTCTGTTAAATTGAGTGATCACAAGAACGCCAGCAATTGCGCCAAGAGCAATCAACTCACCAAGTAAGATTGTTTCATACTTAATATCATATAAGGAATCTCCAGCGACTAATTCTGTTGTTTGTGGGTGATTATGATGTCTATGATGTTCTTTTGTCTTTGGTGCTACCAAAAACAAACAATGAGTTAATATGATAATGATCATAAATAACATAAAGGTATTTTTTAAAGATCGTTGCATTAGTCTTCTCCCCTTCTGTGAAATATCTTTACATTATATTCTTAAAATTATGGGAAAAGTCACTAAATTTAATGGAAATAAAAAAACGTCAAGAAAAGTGACGTTATAAGTTTATCTATTTAATTGATAAAAAGCATCTAAGCCTGCATATTGAGACGTTGCATGTCTATCTTCAATTCTTAATAATTGATTGTATTTAGCAATTCTATCTGTTCTAGAAGCTGAACCTGTTTTGATTTGTCCAGCATTAGTAGCAACAGCGATATCAGCAATTGTTGTATCTTCGCTTTCACCAGATCTATGTGAGATAACAGCTGTATAATTTGCTTTTTGTGCCATTTCGATAGCTTCTAATGTTTCTGTTAATGTTCCAATTTGATTTACTTTAATAAGGATAGAGTTTGCGATTGATTGATCAATTCCCATTTTTAATCTCTTTGTATTAGTCACAAAGAAGTCATCTCCAACCAATTGAACTTTTTCTCCTAATTTTTCAGTTAGGTAAGCCCATCCTTTCCAATCATCTTGGTCTAAACCATCTTCAATTGATACGATTGGATATTTTTCACATAACTCAACATAGAAATCAACCAATTCTTCTGAAGTAAATGATTTATTATTTTCTCCTGCTAATGTGTATTTACCATCTGTATAGAATTCAGAACTTGCTACGTCCATAGCGAGTAAGACATCGATCCCTGGTTTATATCCAGCATTTTCAATTGCTTGTAAAATTGTTTTAATAGCGTCTTCATTTGAAGCTAAGTTAGGCGCAAAACCACCTTCATCACCAACTGCAGTATTTAATCCTTGTGCCTTTAAAACTTTCTTTAAACTGTGAAATACTTCTGCACCCATACGGATTGCTTCTTTGAAAGTTGGTGCACTCACAGGCATAATCATAAATTCTTGGAAATCAACATTGTTATCTGCGTGAGCGCCACCATTAATGATATTCATCATTGGTGTCGGTAAAACATGAGCATTTGCTCCTCCAATGTATTGATATAAAGGAATGTTTAAAGATTTAGCTGCTGCTTTAGCGACAGCTAATGATACACCTAAAATAGCGTTTGCGCCAATTCTTCCTTTGTTTTCAGTTCCATCAATTTCAATCATCTTTAAATCGATTTCTCTTTGAGAACGAACATCATAACCAACTAATGCTTCTTTTAATTCAGTATTTACGTTAGAAACGGCTTTTTCAACTCCTAATCCAAGGTAACGGTTTTGATCATGATCACGTAATTCAACGGCTTCATAGATTCCTGTAGAGGCACCACTAGGGACTATCGCAGATTCTAGTACACCATTCTCTAATGTCACTTCAACTTCAACTGTTGGATTTCCTCTTGAATCCAATACTTCTCTTGCATAAATATTTGTAATTTTCATATTTTTTCTCCTATATGATTAATGATTCGAGTTTAACTCCATCATTAAATCGCCTTTTCATATCTTGGATACAACAATTATATCTTTTGAATTGTTGATCCCTTAATTTTGCTTTTTGATAAACTTTCCAATGTCCAATCAATAGACACTTCTCACAATTGATAAAACCTAAGACATCAGATAATGGGTATCCTAAGAAAACACCAATTTCATGAGGGAATTCATCTTGTTGTAGTCTTATTTTTAGTTGATTCATCTGGTCATAGACATCATGACCTTTATAACCAAAAGGTTTGAGTACCTTTTGACAAGCATCAGTCTCTAAGAGATGTTTAAGTTTATTTTTATGGTAGACATAAATTAAACTTGATTTTTCTCTACGCATTAAAACAACAATTTCAATACCTTTTGGTTCTAATATTCTATTGTATAATTTCACACATGTATTTAAGGAATCATTAGTTTCCCCTTGGATATTAAATAAACTACCTAACTTCATATGACATAATGTTAATGAAGCGTGAGTGATTAATGCTTGTTCAAAAGATCTCATAATCATTATCCTAACTGTTCTAAAATTGATTTGACTTGTGCAACATCTTCTTCGGTACCGTCATTTTCAAATTTATAAAGACAAGGTACGTTATAATCATTAGCGATTGTATCGCCTGCGACACAGTAAGCAGTGTCATATCCTTTGTCACCACTCACAATGACTCCTTGAATATAATCGCCATTTGTTGATAAGAAGTCTTCCGCTTCCATCGGAACATCTCCATAACCATCAGTATAAGTCACAAAAACATAAGGAACATCACATGTTAAATGAGCAGTCGCTTCTTCTGCTTCAATTCCTAATTTTTCAATAAACGTACGAACATTTCCTGTTCTAGAAACATAAATTATTTTCATATACACCTCCAGGTTAGTCTATGCTAACTAATTGGATGATAACATCTTTTCCTTAATGTGTCAAAGAATATAACGATAAAAATAAAAAAAGTGAACTCTCGTTCACTTTTAAGACTTATTATCTTCTAGTCTTTTTCTTTTATACTCAATAATAAACATAACTTCTTTTAGATCATCGTCTGGTAATTCAGTTAATAATCTTGCGATGTTTGCAATGTTATAATAATCATATTTTTTTCCGCTCATTATTTCTTCTACGCTACGTCCATATAAATGAGATAGGATTTTTAATTCTCCAACGGTAACATCTCTTTTACCATTTTCAATATCCGAAATAGCCGAGTGTGGAACGCTTAAATGAGCTGCGACATCTTTTTGAGTTAGGTTTTTAAAATTCCTATAAACTTTCAATCTTTTCGCTAAATCTATATCAATCGCCATTTAATCTACCTCCGTTATTTATTATATCACTATAGTATAGTTTTTTCAATTTAGAATTTTAAATAATTGCATTTATGAAAGACATAAAATATATAGGTATGATATTTTATGTTAAACGACGTCGTTTTATTAGGAAAGAAGACGATTTGTTAGGGCTATAACCTCATCCTTTTCTTCATTTGTAAAGATTATAAGACGCGAGTATTCGTTAAATATTGAAGGATCGTATTGTGTGAGAGGCTTATTGTGTAAAATATGCATCATACATTGTTCGTCCAACATAATGTCGAAAGCGACGTCTTTACGATCAACCAATCTATATTTATGGTCTTTACATTTTTGACATGATTTGATCTGTTTGCCATGATAATGCTGAGTCACAGGACAGTAAGCGCTGATCATATTCTCGACTTTTGTATAAAGTGGAATGACGATTTGGCTTTTTTCACATTTGATATCCATAATATCTTTTGTCGTTAATTCCATTGAAGGGACTTTATATCCGTTTAATGCATTAAAGGCATAAGAATTAACGAGATTAAATGTTGAATTGACGACAACATTTAAATCTGAGAATAAAGCATAAGCACCAATGTCATTAACCATGACATCTTCAATACCACATGCATCTACGTAGGTTCTCATTTCTAATAGTAATTTACGATCAGTAATTCTCGGTGTATAAATACCAAATTTCATATCGTTTTCTTTAGCATAGGTCCTTGCAGTCTCTATATCTTCCTGATATAAATAGAAAACTGTCACATTACTCGTATTTTGGATATGCACAAGTTGTTCACAATTGTGTACAACAACGAAGTTACGCACATCTTTGTGCACACTTGGGTTTAAAATTATATCCTTAATATCAACATTTTTTCTATTTGTATACTTATTCTTCATAACTGTGCACAACTGTGCATAAGCATCTCTTCGGAGTTCATTAATCACTTTTATGGGGATAATCATATCTTTACTCATATCAATTTTTATATCGTTCGCAAAGAATTGTGTTCCACCCCACTTGCTTAATTGTAAACTTAGTCTTTCTTTAGAGAGTGGTGTATTCTGAGCTTTCTCACAAACAATATCACTTTCTACTAAAATACTGTTATCCTTGTATTGAACTTCTAGCGAAGCTACACGACCAATTGAGCCTTTAAAGTGAATTGATAAGGGTAATCTTTGTTGTTCTTTTTGATACGTTAATTTAAGGGATTTAGACAGTAAGACACTATGTGTTCTTCTTACATTACCTTCATCTATAAGTTGATCAAATTCGATTTCTATTGTATCACCTGGATTTGCAGATGAAACAAGTAAATCGTTCTTATACATTTTATTAATTGGTCTACCTTTATCAATATTTTCAAAAATGATAAAGTCTTCTTGTTGTATTGATTCACTCAATTTTATTTTGACGCGTTTATTTCTTTTGTTGTATGAAAGTACACACCCAACGAGCTGCCCTTTATTTCCAGAGAAGTCTCCATTAACTATAGATTTGCTTTTAAAAATGTAGCCTGTTGTATATTCACGATTAAAAACAGCTTTCATATCATGAATATCTTGAGTTAATTCTACATTTACTTGTTTTTGATGACTATCAATCGCCTTTCGATATGATTTTATAACGCTGGCAACGTACTCAGGTTTTTTCATTCGTCCTTCTATTTTTAATGAATGGACTCCTAAATCAATGAGTTCACCAACGTGTTCAATTGTCATCATATCTTTTGGAGACAATAAGTAAGGATGATCATTTGATAAATGAACATCATCTTCTAAAAGTTGGTATGTTAATCGGCAAGGTTGTGCACAGGCACCCCTATTCCCACTTCTTTTTCCTATCATTTGGCTCATTAAACATTGCCCAGAATAACAAACGCACATAGCACCGTGGACAAAGACTTCAATTTCAATTGACGTATTTTCAACTATATCCTTAATCTCTTCTAAGGTATTTTCACGTGCTAATACAACACGTTCAACGCCTAAATCTTCAAAATACTTAGCACCGAAGGCGTTAAATACTGATGCTTGAGTGCTGACATGTATTGCGAAATCAGGGAAATGATTACGAACGAGATGAATAAGGCCGATATCTTGTAAAATGACAGCATCTACTTGATTTTGATAAAGAAAGTTAATGTACTCCATTATAGAATCAATTTCTTTTTCATAGGCAATTGTATTTAATGTGACAAAAACTTGGACGTCATGTTCGTGCGCATAATTGACTGCCCAAATGAGTTCATCGTTAGTAAAGTTTTTTGCGGATGCACGTGCACTAAATAGAGTTCCCCCTAAATAGACTGCATTTGCACCATTGATAACTGCTGCTATAAGAGACTCGCTATCTCCAGCAGGTGCTAAAAGTTCTATCATAAGTTACCTCTATAATTTGGCAATGAGATCAGCACATAGTTTTGCAGAAGCAACACTTGCCTTTTCTATATATTCATCAAATTGAATGTTATTATCACCTTTTTGATAAATATCACTCAATGATCTAACAATGATAAACGGTGTTTGATAGATATGACAAGTTTGTGCGACTGAGGCAGCTTCCATTTCAACACAAATTGCTGATGGGAAATCTTTTTTGACACGTTCAAACTGAGATGGAGATGAAATAAATTGGTCTCCTGAAGCAATCAACCCTATAGTGAAAGGACGATGTTCTTCTTTTAATACATCTTCTACCAGTGTCACAAGCGTTTGATCTGCTTTAAAGAATTGTGGCATACCTGGGACTTCACCTAGTGAACGTCCAAATGCAGTCACATCGACGTCATGATGAACGACTTCTGTAGAAACAACAATATCTCCTACTTCATTATTAACGTCTAAACCTCCAGCTGAACCAATATTAATTAAATAATCAATTGAATAGTTATCTAATAATAATGACGCACTGATTGTTGCATTGACTTTCCCAATACCACCTTGTATTAAGGCAACTTCTTTGTTGTTAATGAAACCAGTACTGATTGTATAACCTTTATTTGTTTCTTCTTTAATTTGTGTCATATGCGCTTTAATAGCATTAACTTCTTGTTCCATTGCACCAATTATACCAATCATCTTTTTTCTCCTTTATGACAAACAAATATAATTCTCTCACAGTGATCATGATAGTCTTCAAAGTCACCAAACAATTCGATTGTTTGGAATCCTGTTTCTGCTAACCATTCTAAATATTGATCTAATGTAAATGTCTTTTGGAAATGAGTTTCACTCACTTCTTCATTTTCTAAAATATCTTTTATATAAACACGGTGTTCTAAAATTTGATTCTCATTCATGAATGCACGCCAATCAAATATAAATTCATCATCTTCGTTATGTTCATGATAATCTTTTAAAATTGTTTCAGTTTTATAGATACTATTTGAATCAAATATAAAAATACCTTGTTCATCTAATGAATTGTAAACATTATGGAATGTTTGTTTAACTTCATCTTCTTTTAATAAATAATTTATTGAATCACATAAACACAATATCATGTCAACTTTTTTTGATGTTAAAAAGTCTCTCATATCAACCTTTTGTAGTAATAAAGGGACATTATTTTGCATTGCTTTATGTTTTGTAATATCAATCATTTCATTTGATAAATCACTCGCAAAAACTTGGATGTTATCCTGAGCAAGCCTGATAGCAATTTCACCCGTTCCACATCCCAGTTCAAGGACATCTTGAACTGGGTAGTAACGTTTAATAAATTGATAGTAGTCCTCATAAAATTGAGGATCCATTAAACTATCATAATAATAACAAAATGTTTCGTAGCTCATTATTTAGTTAAATAAGAATCCACATCAATACGTGGCATATCTCCCCATAATTTTTCAATGTTATAACTATCACGTTCACTTGCATCAAAGATATGGCAAACAATATCACCTAAGTCAACTAACATCCATTTTGAATTACGTAATCCTTCAATACTTTTAATATCAAAGTTATTTTTACCACATTCATCTTTAATGTTTTGTACAATTGCTTGCATTAATCTTTCATTGCTTGCTGTACATAAGACAAAAGTATCAAAGATTGGGCTAGCCTCTTGCATATCAATAGCGACGATTTGAGTCGCTAATTTATCATCCATTGCTTTTACTACACATTCTAATTTAGTCATTTTATTCTCCTTGTTTTCTATATGTTTTATATATTTTTATAAATTCTTGGTCTAGTTCTATACCTTTTTTTAAGGCATAGGTTTTAAAGTTTTCTAATTCATTTGCAAATGATATATCTATATTTTGAATTGCTTGTGCAATTTGAGCAGATGTATCATAGGGTCTGTTTGGTTCGATTTTATCGGCTACATAGACACATTTAGCTAAACGACTCATATGTGTTGAAGCAGTTGTATGTACTGATATTGCATCTAAAATCTCACGATCATCTATACAAAAATCTCTATAAGCGATATATGCGGATGTCCATTGATGTAAGATTTGAGTAGGTTTATGGCTATTTTCTTTGAAATACGTATTCATGATTTCCATTGTTTCATCAATAGGCATTTCTTTAGCAATATCATGTAGCATGGCAGCGATATAAGCTTTATTTTCATTAATACCGTTTCCTTTAGCTATTTCTAAAGAAAGTGCTGCAACACTTAATGTATGTTCAAACCTTTTTTGACTCATTCTTTTAGAAACACGCTCATTTAAGTATAAACCGTGTTCTATAATATATTGTTTTACTTCTATTGGAACATGATTTAAATCACCAAGACGAACCTTAGTACTTGATGTACCTGTTGGATTATCATGTATAAAAATAAAATTATATTCACTTAAAAAGTCTCTATCATATCCTTCGCGATCAAAACATACGAGTTGGACAAGTTCAGATATTAGTTTTGCATCTTTCCATTTTGCAAATGATTGTGCTTGATCCATACCCATAATAAAATAAAATTGATCATGAGGTGATTGTTTCTTTAATTCTTCAATTGTATCTATTGTAAAATTCTTTTGTGTTCCATCAGTGTCTATTTCTATTCTATTAATATGAAATGAATCATCTTTTTGCATTGCTAATGAAAGCATATAAAGTCGTTGTTCTTTTGTTGAATGAAATTGGTCTTTCCAAGGATTGTTTCCTGTTGGAATAAACCATATTTGATCTAAAGAAAGTTCTTCTTTTGCTTTAATAGCAATTGATAAATGGGTGTTATGAATTGGATCAAAACTCCCACCTAACAATCCTATTTTCATGGTAATTTATAAATCTCTTTATCTGATTCTTTATATAAGATCACTGTATGTCCAATAATTTGAACAACTTCTGCTTTTGTTTGAACACTTAATTCTAAAGCAACAGTTCTGACATCATCAGGACATGTTTCTAATAATTTTACTTTAATTAATTCTTGTGAATCTAAAGCTTCACAAATTCCTTTGACTTGGTTTGAACTCACACCATCTTTTCCAACTTGGAAAATAGCATTTAAATGATGTGCTTCACTTCTTAAAAATCTTTTTTGTTTTCCACTTAACATAATTGTATCCTCTCTAAATAAGTGATTCACGGACAAAAACGTCAATCATTGATGGTGCTTTCACTTTAATTTTTGCACCTGTTGATGAAATCGTTACAAATCCTAATCCTGAAATCACAATGTCTTTCTTTCCATGATCTAAAGTTAATGAATAAGTTTTCATTTGATCAATTGTATCAATACCTGGGACTTCAAACTTTAATTGTTTATGACGGTTATATAATTCATCTGCATTAACCGTTTTCGTTCTATGTATTTGCATATCTCTTGAAACATAAACAATGAAATTTGCTTGGTCACCTTCTTCATAATCAACTCTCGCTAGTCCACCTATATATAATGATTGACCAGGATTTAATTGATATACCATCGGTCTGAGCTCACTACGTGGCATGACTGCTTGTAATGTTTCTGTATCAACCAAATGTGTAATTTGTGAATCATTAATAATACCCGGTGTATCATAAAGTGTTGATGATTCATTTAATGGTATCTCTATTAAATTTAATGTTGTTCCTGGGAACTCAGAAACAGTAATAAACTGTTCTGCATCAGAGTAATGTTTAATTAATGAGTTAATTAATGTTGATTTCCCTACGTTAGTCACACCGACAACATAGACATCTCTACCATGTGAATGTTCCATAATTGAATCAAAGATATCATCTAGATTCATATTTTTCTTACCACTTGAAATAATAACATCAACTGGTTTGATCCCCTCTTCTTTTAATTGACGTCTTACCCAATGTTCAATTTTTGTTTCCTTCACTGATTTAGGTAATATATCCCTTTTGTTTGCAAGAACCAAAATATCATTATTTCCTATATGTCTTGTTAGTCCTTGTATTAAACTTCCATTAAAGTCAAATAAATCTATTATATAGACAACTAAGCAATCTTTATCCCCAATTGTTTGTAATATTGATAAAAAATCATCTTTGGTTAATGATGTTTCTTGTCTTTGATGATAATGATTAAGTTTAAAACAACGTTGGCATAAGATATGATCTTTTTCTAACGCAGCTTTAGGGACATAACCAATATGTTGAGCATGTTCAGATTGTATAACAGCTCCACAACCAAAGCATTTTACTTCTTCTTTCATCGTAAACCTCCTTTTCCAAACTATTTTACCCTATTTTTGCGATAATGAAAAGAATAAACATATCTATCGACAATTTTCATACAATGAATTGAGGTGGATTATGTTTACAACATTAATAGCAATTTTACAACAGTTCCTTTTTGTCTCATATGTGAAGACTCAAGCTTACAAAAAACAACTGAGTCCTAAAGAGGAAGCAGAAGTTTTAGAGGAATATTTTAACGGGAGTAAAGAAGCAAGACAAAAGCTTATAGAACATAACTTAAGGCTTGTTGCTCATGTATCTAAAAAATATGAAGGTGGTAAAGATTTACAAGAAGATTTAATTAGTATTGGTACAATAGGTCTTATCAAAGCAATTGATAGCTATAAGCCAACCAAAGCAACTAAACTGGGAACATATGCTGCAAAATGTATAGAAAATGAAATTCTTATGCATTTGAGAACAAATAAAAAAATATCAAGAGACGTTTCTCTTAATGAAGTTCTAGGCGTTGATAAAGATGGTGGAGAAATGACTTTGCTTGATATATTACCAGCCAATACAAGAGATTTTATTGATGAAATTCAAACCTCTGATCAAATAAAAGAACTTCAGGAACATTTTAATCAACTTGGACAACGAGAAAGAGAAATTCTTATTTACCGTTATGGGTTAAATAA
This sequence comes from uncultured Erysipelotrichaceae bacterium, assembly GCA_947074115.1. Lineage (GTDB taxonomy): Bacteria > Bacillota_I > Bacilli_A > Erysipelotrichales > Coprobacillaceae > CAMTOK01. The sequence continues at coordinate 57,549 of CAMTOK010000001.1, forward strand.
TACAAAAGAACTGACACAAAAACAAATAGCAGAAAAAATGAATATTTCACGTTCTTATGTCTCACGTTTAGAAAAGAGAGCTCTCATTAAATTATTAAAAGCTTATATGAATGATAATTAAAAAGATGATATTCACATCTCGTGATGCGAGTATCATCTTTATTTTAGAAATCGTCATTAAACAAATCATCGAAACTAATTGGTTCAAAATGAATATCTTCTTGAACTAAAGGTGTTTCTTTTTTTATTTCTTGCGTTTCCTTTTTAACTAGTTTCTCTTTTTTATCACCTACAAAATTAAGAGTTGACAATGTTTGAGATTGATAGAGATTAAATTGTTCAATACCTTTTAATGGTTGTAATAAACTTGGTTTTGAATCAAATTGACTATAACTTAAATCTTTAACTGTTAAAACTTCTTTCGTATCATTTGTTAAGAAGGTAATTTGATCTTGTAAGGATAAAATATAAGCACGAACAAGATTGATTGGATTACTCTTCGGTGATTTGAACATCATTGTTCCTTTTGTTGCACGATTACAACAAGGAACATCAGAAATACGTAAGCGTTTTATACCAGGTTGATCACTAATAAGAATAAGGGAATCAGGTTGAAGAGGATCAAATGCATTTAATGAAATCACTTCATCATCTTTTAAATTAATACCTTTAACACCTGCAGCTTTTACACCTAATAGCGAAACTTCTTCTTCATTATATAAAGTTGTAAAACCTAAACGAGTTGTTAAAACAAGTGCTTGTTTTCCATTTGTTAATGTCACACCGACAAGTTCATCATCATTTTTTAAATTCATACATTTTAAAGCTTTTGTAAATCTTGTCACTTCAAAGTCTTTTAGTGGAACACGTTTAATTTGTCCATTCTTTGTTGCAATCGCAACAAAGAGTTCTTGATTAAAGTTTTTCACTAAAATAGTTGAAATAATCTTTTCTTCTGGTGACAGTTTTACTAAATAACTAATATGTTTTCCAAGTTCTTTCCATTTAAATTCTTCTAATTTGTGAACAGGAACAAATAAATAATTACCACGATCCGTAAAAATGAGTAATTTATCTAATGTATTAGCAAAGTGGAGATCAACTAAATAATCATCATCTTTTTTACCTAATGGAATATTTTCACTTGCTTTATAAGAACGTTGTGAAATACGTTTGATATATCCATGATGTGTAATTGAGACATAAATATCTTCTGGTAAAATCATTGCTTCTTGATCAATAATGATTTCTTTGATTTCATCTTTAATAACTGATAATCTTGGTGAAGCATAATTTTTCTTGATTTCTTTTAATTCATCAATAATAACTTTACGTAAGACTTTATCAGAATCTAAGATTTCTTCTAATATTTTTATGATCTTTTCTAATTCATCTTTTTCAGCTTGTAAAGCAGTAATGTCAGTGTTTGTTAATCTATATAATTGTAACATAACAATTGCTTCAGATTGCTTTTCAGTGAACTGATATTCGTTTTGTAAATTTACTTTTGCATCTGATTTATCTTTTGATTTTCTAATAGTCGCAACAACTTGATCTAGTATGCTTACGGCCTTCATTAAACCATCAACGATATGTTTTCTTGTTTTTGCTTTTTCTAAATCAAAGAGTGAACGTTTTGTAATCACTTCAATTTGATGATCTATATATCCATCTAATATTTCACAAATCCCCATAAGAACTGGTCTTTTTTCTTTTATAGCAACCATATTGTAATTATAGTTCTTTTGTAAATCTGTATTTTTATAGAAATAATTTAATGTATTTTGTACGTTAACATCTTTCTTTAAATCAATAACAATACTTAAACCATTACGGTCGGACTCATCTCTAACCTCAATGATCCCTTCAATACTTTTATTAAATCTAATTTCATCTAATTTTCTAACAAGTTCAGCTTTATTGACTTCATATGGAATTTCACTAACAACAATCTTATTCATTGTTTTTTCTTCAACGATTTCAACTTGTGAACGTATAACGACTTTTCCTTTACCAGTTTTAAATGCTTGTAATATACCAGCTTTTCCTTCAACAATCGCTCCTGTAGGAAAGTCAGGCCCTTTCATATATTCCATTAAATCTTCTAATGTAGAATGAGGATGCTTAATTCTGTGGATTGTCGCATCAATCACTTCATGAAGATTATGTGGAGGAATATCAGTCGCATACCCAGCAGAAATCCCTGTCCCACCATTAACAAGTAAGTTTGGATATTTTGCTGGTAAAACTGTAGGCTCGTAGTCAGTATCATCAAAGTTAAGAGACATTTGAACAGTTTCTTTGTCAATATCTCTTAATAATTCACCTGCGATTTTAGATAGCCTTGCTTCTGTATAACGCATTGCGGCAGCAGGATCATTATCTATTGATCCATTGTTTCCTTGCATATCAACAAGTGGAAATCTCATTTTCCAATCCTGTGATAACCTTACCATTGCCTCATATACAGATGAATCTCCATGAGGATGGTAATTACCTATAACGTTCCCAACTGTTTTTGCGGATTTTCTATAACCTTTATTATATGTATTACCTTCTTTATACATTGCATAAAGAATACGTCTTTGTACTGGTTTTAATCCATCTCTGACATCAGGTAAGGCTCTTTCTTGGATAATATATTTTGAATATCTACCAAAACGATCTCCCATGATTTCATCGAGAGATTGTCTTAAAATTTTATCTGCCATAATCCCTCCACTATATACTAAATGTATCTTCTAATGAGAATTGAACATTATCTTCAATCCATTCACGTCTTGGTTCAACCTTGTCACCCATTAAAACTGATACTCTTCTTTCTACGACTGCTGCATCTTCAATAGAGACTTGAATTAATGTTCGTGTTGCAGGATCCATTGTTGTTTCCCATAACTGATCAGCATTCATTTCTCCAAGACCTTTATATCGTTGGACATTATAACCACGTCCTATTTTTTTCTTTGCATCTTCTAATTGTTCATCATCCCATGCGTATTCAATATCTTCGTGTTTACCATTTTTCTTTGAGATTTTATATAATGGTGGTAAAGCAATGTAAACTTTTCCAGCTTGTATTAATCCTCTCATATAACGATAGAAGAATGTTAATAATAAAACCTGAATATGAGCCCCATCGGTATCGGCATCGGTCATGATAATAACTTTGTTATAATTTGAATCGTCTGATGCAAAATCAGCACCAACACCAGCACCTATTGTATTAATAATTGTGCTAATTTCTTCGTTCTTTAAAATATCTTCTAAAGAAGCTTTTTCTGTATTCACTACTTTACCTCTTAGAGGTAAGATTGCTTGATATTTTCTATCACGACCTTGTTTCGCACTACCACCGGCAGAATCCCCTTCGACAAGATAGAGTTCTTTTTTCTTCTTATCTTTAGATTGAGCTGGCGCTAATTTACCACTCAAGATTTTCTCGATTTTGTTACCTTTATTGTTTCTTGCATTTTCACGTGCTTTTCTAGCAGCTAATCGAACTTGTGCAGCTTTAATCATTTTATTAATAAGTAATGTTGCTATATCTTTATTTTCTTCTAAGAAATAATTGATTTGTTCAATTACAACATTCTCTACCATATTTCTTGCTTCTGGTGTTCCTAATTTTGATTTTGTTTGACCTTCAAACTGTAATAAAGATTCAGGAACTTTAATTGATATAATAGCACTTAATCCTTCACGGACATCATTACCTTCAAGGTTTTTATCTTTTGCTTTTAATAAACCATAATGTCTTGCATATTCATTAAATACTTTTGTAAATCCAGAACGGAATCCTGTTTCATGAGTTCCACCGTCTGAAGTACGAACTAAGTTAACGAATGAAATAATATTTTCTTGATATGTTTCAGAGAATTGAAGTGCAACTTCAACCTCTATTGGATTGTTTTTATCATCAAATGAAATGACTTTATGTAAAGTTTTTTTGTCATAATTTAAATAATCAATAAATGCTTCTAATCCATTTTCAAAACAAAATGAATCAGTTTTATTTGTTCTTTCATCAACGATATTCATTGTCATTCCCTTTAATAAGAATGCACTTTCTCTTAATCGATCGCATATTGTTGAATAATTATACTCTGTTGTTGAAAACAATTCAGGATCTGGTAAAAAGTGAATTGTGGTACCAGTTCTATTTGTTTTTCCTATTACCTTTAATGGTGATATACGTTTTGCACCATCTTCAAATCTTTGTTCATGGATTTTACCATCTCTATATACAGTAACAACTAACCATTTTGATAATGCATTAACAACAGAAGACCCAACTCCATGTAATCCTCCTGATGTTTTGTATCCACCATCTTCACTGAATTTCCCACCTGCATGTAACACAGTTAAAATAACTTCAGTTGTTGGCTTTCCAGTTGCGTGCATACCTGTTGGCATACCTCTCCCACTATCCTGAACACTAATACTATTATCTTCATGAATTGTCACAGTGATTTCATTCCCGTACCCTGCTAACGCTTCATCAATTGAGTTATCGACAATTTCCCAAACTAAATGATGTAAACCTCTTGTATCTGTAGAACCAATATACATCCCAGGGCGCTTTCTAACAGCGTCTAAACCTTCAAGAATCTGTATGTGCGATTCATCATATTGATTTTTTTTCACATTAAAAACCCCCTTTAATTAACCATTACATTATACCTTAATTCGATTGCATTTTCCAACTAATTATGTATAATTAGTGACAAGGATGTGAGAAAATGAAGGAAACAATTTATATATTATTAGTTATTGTGTGCTATTTATACGGTTCGATTCCTTTTGCATTAGTAATCGGGAAATGCTTTTACAAAACGGATATTCGTTCTCAAGGTTCTGGTAATCTTGGTGGCACTAATGCGGGAAGAGTTTTGGGAAAAGCAGCAGGAATCAGTGTTATTATTTTGGATGCATCTAAATGCTATATTTCAATTTTATTAGCACAATACTTTATTAGGATGTACAATTTAAGTCCAGACTTTACATTTATTTGTGCTTTTGCATGTATCGTTGGTCACTGTTATCCTATTTTCGCAGGATTCCGAGGAGGAAAAGCAGTATCAGTAGCTATTGGTTATTTATTAGCTATTAATGGATGGATGGCATTATTTGCGATTGTTGTATTCTTAACAACATTAAAACTATCAAAATACGTATCTTTAGCTTCTATCTTAGGTGCAATTGCTATTGTCTGTGTCACACCTTTTGGACATTTTGGAACAATTGGTTCAATTACAAATTGCTTAATTGCATTACTCTTAATATACAAACATAAAGATAACATAAAAAGATTAATGGATGGTACAGAAAGTAAAATTTCTTGGATGTAAAAGGAATAAGTCATGAAATGAAGCTCCGTTATTTGGGTAACCAAATAAGCTAGCTCACTTCAAACTTATTCCTTTTTTTATTGATTATGTACTTGTAATTTAATTTGATCATCTTTAAGGTCAATGATTGTTAATGAACAACCATCAACAATTGACGATTTAAAGTCCGTCCACTCAGTAAGTGGAATACGAAATAGACATCCAAGTATTATAGAAACGATCATTCCATGAGCCATAATGAAAATCTCATCGTTGCTTTTGGTATCAATAATTTCATTCAAAAATGAATTCACTCTTATAATAACATCTTCAAATGTCTCACCATCTTGAAATCCTTTAAACTCTATTGGACGATGCCACATAGTCATTAACTCATTTGTTTCTTCTTCTGATAATGTATTCTTAAAACGACCTTCTATGTTTCCAAATGACATTTCTCTTATACGAGCATCATAGACAAATTTTTGATGAGGAAAAACGATTTCTGCAGTTTCCTTCGCTCTTAATAAGGGACTTACATATATAGTTGTAAATGTTTTATTTTCTAATTTTTTTGAAAGTGCTTTAGCAGCATCAATACCGTTTTGAGTTAATGGGGAATTTTTAGAGCCTTGTAATAAGTTGTCTCTATTCCAAACGGTTTGGCCATGTCTTGATAAATAAATCTTCATAAAATAAAAATAAGGGCTTCCCCTTATTTATATTGATCGTTAATATTTTTCATAATGCGGTGAATTTGAGCCTCATTTGGTTTACGTCCCATTTCCATAAACATTGCACGAATCATTTTTTCATTAATAGGTGGGTTTTTTCTTAAGTTGCTTTTGAAGAAGTAACGTGCTGCGAAAAACCCTATGATAAGACCAGCGATTAGTCCTAAGATACCTTCTAACATAGTAATTACCTCCATTTCAGTTCTTCTAGATTATAACATATATAGTATGAATTTGTAAAACAATTATGTGTTTATTAAATAAAAGTTTTGAGAAAATTGGTTAAATATATTAAATATGTATTGCGTATCTTCACTTTCAGTGACGAGTATATAATATTCAAAAACTTGTAATGTGAATTTTTGTTTGATCAGTTTATTATCAAGTGTATGGACACCGTGATAATAAGAATAGTCATCGCGTTTTGAAATAAAATCTAGAATATCGTGAAAGTACTGTTGAGTTGGTGTAAATATAACTGATGTTTGAATAGATTCATACTCTCCTAATTCATCAGAGAATAATTCATTTATAGATTTTGGATAAAGAACCAAAAGCTCTTCAAATTTCTCGTTTACATGTACAATTTTGTATGTAGACATAACCTTCCCCCTTTAGTCATAATCTAAAACATAATTATCTAATAGCGAATTACATTTAAATTATACGACGTTATTTGTAAAAATCATGTCATATTTTATACGAATTGGTAAAAAAGTAAAAAAACGGTTTGAGAGATGATATTGCTCATCTCTGCACCGTTTTTATTTTTTAATCAAATTTCTTTCTTTTTTCATAAGTTGTGTGAAGCAACTTATGTGCTGTATGAGAATTTGGTTTCCCTAAGAAGTCAGCATACAATTTTTGAATTTGAGTATTTTTATGAGATTTTCTAGCAGGCATAGCACGATCTTCATCATATAATGCTTTTGCACGAGCAGTTTTGAAATCAAAACCACTATTTCTCACCATTGCATTAACATATGATTGTCCACCACCATTGATACAACCACCAGGGCAACCCATAATTTCAATAAAGTGATATGGTGAAGTTCCTGCTTTAATTTCATCTAATAATGGTTTTGCTAAAGTCATTGAATGTGCTACAGCGACTCTTACCTTTAAATCTCCAACCGTAATTGTTGTTTCTTTTAATCCGCGTTGTCCTCTGACGTTATGATATTCAATAGCGTCAAGGTCATCACCTGTTAAAACATCAACAACAGTTCTTAATGCTGCCTCCATAACACCACCACTTGCTCCAAAGATAACACCAGCTCCAGTATATTCTCCAAATAAGTCTTGGTCAAAATCCGCATCTTTTAAATCAACGAAGTTAACACCAAACATTTTGATTAATTTACCAAGTTCTCTTGTTGTAAGAACAGCGTCAACATCTTTCATTCCGTCAACGATCATTTGATCGCGTTCTTTTTCTCCCTTTTTAGCAACACAAGGCATAATTGAAACGACATAGATATCTTTAGGATCTATTTGTTTCACTTTTGCATAATGAGATTTTATAATTGCACCGAGCATCATGTGAGGTGATTTACATGATGAAAGATGATCTAAGATTTCTGGATAATCTTTTTCACAATAATTGATCCATCCTGGTGAACAAGACGTAATCATTGGTAGTTTTCCACCATTTTGGACACGATCTAAGAATTCGTAACCTTCTTCCATTATTGTTAAATCAGCACCAAAGTTTGTATCATAGACTTTATCAAATCCTAATAATTTGAGTGCTGCAACCATTTTTCCTGTGACACGAGTTCCAATGGCCATACCGAATTCTTCACCTAAACTAGCACGAACTGCTGGCGCAGTTTGTACGACTACGTGTTTATGTGGATCATTTAGTGCTTCAATAACATTATGAATTTCTTCTTTTTCTTGAAGAGCACCGACAGGACAGACATTGATACATTGTCCGCATTGCATACAGTTCACATCTGCTAAACTTCTATCAAAGACAGGACCTACTTTTGTTTTAAACCCTCTTTCCATGAACCCAAGAACACCAACACCTTGATGTTTTTGACATGCAGCAACACAACGACCACAAAGGACACACTTATTAGAATTTCTTACAATCCCTGGTGACACTTCATCGTATGTTCCGATTGTTTTTACACCTTTGAATGCATCTTCACGCACCCCAAGTTCTTGACATAATCTTTGAAGTTCGCAGTTCGTATTACGAATACATGATAAACAGTCTTTTGAATGGTTTGATACTATAAGTTCAACAACTCGACGTCTTGCATCAAGAGCTCTCATAGAATTTGTTTTAACGACCATACCTTCAGTTACTGGGAATACGCAAGCAGCAGCAAGATTTCGCATCCCTTCTACTTCAACTTGGCATACACGACAAGCACCTGTTCCTGTGTAATCTTTTAAATAGCAAAGTGTTGGGATATGAATACCATTTTCTCTTGCAACTTCTAGAATTGTTTTACCAGGATATGCTTCTACTTCTATATTATTAATAGTTAATTTAATTTTACCCATATCTCTCACCTACTTCCTTTCTACCACATGGAATGGACATGCTGTCACACAACTTCCACATTTGATACATTTTTCTTGATCTATAACATAAGGGACTTTTCCTAATTCACCACTAATTGCATTGGTTGGACACTTACGTGCACAAAGTCCACATTTTCTACATTTGTCTTCATCAATGACATAAGATAATAAGGCTTTACAAACACCTGCAGGACATTTTTTATCCACGATATGTGCAATATATTCTTCCTTAAATTGTTCGAGGGTAGATAAAACAGGGTTTGGCGCAGTTTGTCCTAGCCCGCATAATGCCGTATCTTTAATTGTTGCAGCAAGAACTTCTAATTCATCCAATGTTTCCATTGTTCCTTCACCATTACAGATCAGTTCTAAAAGTTCAAGCATTCTTTTTGTTCCAATACGACAAGGTGAACATTTACCACATGATTCATCAACAATAAAGTCCATGTAGAATCTTGCAACATCGACCATACAGTTGTCTTCATCAAGGACAATCATTCCCCCTGATCCCATCATTGAACCTAATTTGACAAGTTCATCGAATCCAATTGGTGTATCTAGTTGACTTTCAGTTAAACATCCACCAGATGGTCCACCAGTTTGAACGGCTTTGAAACGTTTATGATTTGGACATCCTCCACCAATTTCATAAATAATTTCTCTTAATGTTGTTCCCATAGGAACTTCAACAAGACCAGTGTTTGTAATTTTACCACCTAAAGCGAAAACTTTAGTTCCACTAGATGTTTCAGTACCGATAGATTTGAACCAATCAGCTCCGTTAAGGATAATTTGTGAAATATTAGCGTATGTTTCAACGTTATTAATAATTGTTGGTTTACCCCATACCCCTTTATGTGCAGGGAATGGTGGTTTTGGTCTAGGCATTCCTCTTTCACCTTCAATAGATTGAATTAATGCAGTTTCTTCACCACAAACGAAAGCACCCGCTCCTAAACGAATTTCCAAATCAAAACTAAAGTCAGTTCCAAAAATATTATCACCTAATAAACCAAGTTCTTTTGCTTGTTTAATTGCATTTTCTAATCTTTCAACCGCAATTGGATATTCTGCACGAATATAAATGTAACCATAATTTGCTTGAATAGCGTACCCAGCAATTGCCATGGCTTCAATAACACTATGAGGGTTTCCTTCTAAGATAGAACGATCCATAAATGCACCAGGATCTCCTTCATCAGCATTACAAATAACATATTTTTGTTCACTCGTTTCATTAAGTGCAAATTGCCATTTTAAACCTGTGAGGAATCCTCCTCCACCACGACCACGAAGTCCACTTGCTTTCATGATGTCAACAACTTCTTGAGAAGTCATTTCTGTAATGACTTTTCCTAATGCAGTGTAACCGTCTTTAGCGATATATTCTTCAATATTTTCAGGGTCAATAACACCACAATTATGAAGTGCAATTCTTTTTTGTTTCGCATAAAATTGTGTTTTGTTTATATCATGCACTTCATTAGTATCTTGATCTGATTCATTTAACATAAGTCTATGAACAGGTCGTCCTTTATAAAAATGTTCCATGACAATTTCTTTAACATCTGCTACTTGTACAGTTTTATAAATAATATTATCTGGATAGATTGCGATATTTGGTCCAACTCCACATAAACCAAGACAACCAGTTCTCAAAACACTGATTTCTTTATCTAATCCTAATGATTTAATTTCAGCTTCAAAAGCTTCAATTAATTCGCCAGAATTACCTATTGTACAGCCAGTTCCAGCACAGACTAATACCTGTATTCTTTCCATTTTTTCTCCCCCTTACTTCTTGTATTTTCCTACTGTATACTCGTCAATGACTTCATCTTTTAAGATATGCTTTTCAACAATCTCTTTTGCCTTTAGTGCATCTACGAGAACGTAAGTTGTTTTTTCATTATTTTTATCAAACACTTCAACAATAGGTTCAAGTGTACACATACCTATACATCCTGTTTGTAAGACGACTGCAGGTGCTTTCGTTTTCGCTACCTCTTCAACAAGTGCATTGAGTACTGGTCTTGCACCTGCGGCAATTCCGCAAGTAGCCATCCCTACAACAACACGATATTTTTGTTCTTCATCCATACGCATTGTCATACGATCTTGTGCTTGTTCTCTTAATTTCTTTAAATCCTCAAGTGATTTCATTTTTAAGTCCCTCCTTTATATAATCCTTTATCCAAAGAATAATTTCAGGTGAATTTATATCTACACCATCTAATATTTCTTTAATTTCTTTTGAATCGAAAATAAATTCATGTACATCATCTAAATACTTAAAATAAAAATCTATTGTTTGATTTGCTTGAATAATTGTAAATAAAGTATCAGCTAAATTGCCCATAACTGGAACATCAATATTATCTTTCTTTAATTTAAGTGATAGTTTTGTTCCGCTATTTAAGACTGATGATAACTTTAATTCACCATCTGTTTCATCAGCAAGTTGTTGAAGAAATGGGATTCCAAATCCAACTGTACGTGTAGTTCTTGTTGTATAAAATGGATCAATGACTTTAGAAACTTGTTCGTCCGTCATACCACATCCATTATCAATGACTTCAAATCCTATACAATTCATTTGTTGATGATCTATGACGTTAATCGTAATAAGGGTTGCGTTGGCATGTATTGAATTTTGTACAATATCAAGTAAATTTAATGATAATTCATCCATACCTTTTCCTCCACAAATCTAAAAAATCATTATAATCTATTTCGTTAATTGCTTCTTGAATATCTATAAGCTGATGAGCATCGCTGTTCATGAGTATAAATCGTTTTTGCGATTGCGGATATTCAGTTAACAATCTTTTTTTCTCGTCTCTTGATTTAACTTCTATTCCATCAAAATCTAATCCAAAATCTAAATCCATATATAAACTTAGATAAGAAAATCGATCGTTATATATATGAGCAAGAAAGACAATTCCCTCTAATTCATGAATAGCATCGATTGTTTCTTTTACGTTCAAATTTAGAGATTTTATTAATAGCATCCCTTCTTCATCAATGACTTGATCATACTCATCTAAAATATATTGATGACCAAAATAATCAGGGTCGTTTGGTTCTAAAATAAGATGTTTATTAAGGAATTCTTGAATATTATCTATTTCACAATTCTTTTTGAAATAAGCTAATAAATGAACTTCTTCTCTCGTTTGTATTTCAACGCCATAGAAATACTTTATACGATTTTGAATAACATGATCTAAGATACGAAGTTGTTTCATTGAATTATGATCTGTTATCGCGATACATTCTAAACCTTTAATTAATGACATATTCACAATATTGTTAACAGTCATATCATCATCACCGCAAGGTGAAAGAGCAGAATGTATATGAAGATCGTAATACATTATTTTAAGACCTGACTCATAATCTGAGTTAATGCGTAAGCATCTTTCTCACTGCCGAGTATGGTAATATCATTATCTATAGCTTTCGTTAGAGCTGTTTCATCAGGGACAACGCCTTCAACAAGTAGTATTGCTCCAAGATCAAGCAATTCAGCTACAGCGATAGCATTGACATGTTTTTGAACCGTCATCCATAATTGATTTGCTTTAGCATTTGCCATAACCATACTTAATAAATCACTTACATAAACATTATCAACTGAGCCTTCGTTTTTTGATTTATGGAAACACTTAAAACTACTATCTCGTTTTTGGCACTCTTCAATGAATTCGTTTATCTTCATATTTCACCTCTTGTTAACACGACAAGTCTCTAATGTTCTTTCGTGATTTACAATACTTTCTGCTAAACCTCTACAGTTTGCAAATCCACATGCTCCACAATCAAATTGAGGAAGTTTCTCTAAGACTTCATTAACTTGATTGAACCATTTTAATCTCTCTTCAAATGATTCAACTGATTTTTCATCAACAAGTCTTTCTATATATTTGAGTTGATCATCTATCGATGCACTACCTTCTTGGAATTCATTTTGCATGGACTCTATATTATAAAATCCTTCAAATGGATTGTTCCATAAATAATAGCCACCAATACATCCTTGATAACATGCATACAAAGCGATTAGATTTAGATGTTTGATTCTTCCAAATTCGATAAGTTCTAATAAGCTTGTTGCCTGATTTATACCTTCAGTTGCAGCAATACAGCAATGGTCACCTCTGAAGTTATCAGAAACATTTAATGACAACCCACCTTTAAATAAAGTCATCGTTTCTTGATCATCACTGAGAAGTTTTCTTATCTTAGGAAAGATATGAGAAACGCTCATTGCATAATCAATTTGAGACTTGTGATTGTTATGTGGTTGTTTAGCTAAAAACATCTTACCTACGCACTCGCATAATGAATAAATACCTATATTTTGATCTTTAAATTTTTCCCTGATTTTTTTAGCAGCAACTTCAACAGGATAATCAAAGGGTAATATTCTTTCATAAAGTGTTGGGTATTCTTTCTCGATATACAGATTCATAGTTGGACAGAAACTTGTCAACCATAAACCTGGATGTGATTCACTATAACTTATATAATCTTGATAAAGTGTACTTTCAACATCGCTATATTGTATGACTTCATCAAAACCTAACTTCTTTATAGCACTACATGTCTTTTCGAAGTCTTCAAGGCTTTTACAGTCAGACAATAGGCTTGTCGGAATAAGAATGATGTTATAATCATGAAGATGGAGCGTCTCATTCATATGAACACTTTCTACTTTTAGATATCTATTTTTACAGTTTTTAACGCATATATCACAGTGAATACATTTTGACTCATCAATCTGTATTTCTTTTTTTATGAGTGATATCGCTTGTGTCGGACATGATTGAATGCATTTAATACAATGTGAACATTTTTCACCAGTGTAGCTAATCATTCCTAAACTCCATACATATATGCGTTCCATTAGGAGATGAGCTAATCTCAAATGCTGAAGCACAGGCTTTCATATTAACTAACCCCATACCGGCCCCAAAGCCAAATTCTCTAGCCTCTCTTGATGCTGTAGAATAACCAGGTATTAAAGCTTGTTCTATATCAGCAATACCTGGACCAACGTCGTCAAGTTTTAACTTAATACTTTGGCTATCTTCCATAATAAGAGAGATTGATCCTCCCTCTGAATGGATAACAAGATTGATTTCACCTTCATAGCACGCAATAGCAATCCGTTTGAGTATTGGTGGTGGGACATTCATCAATTTCAATGTTTGTTTCACTCTTTGTGATACAATACCTGCATCCTCGTAGTTATTTGCTTCTACTTGGTAAGTTTGTATCATTGATGAAACCCTGCTTGATAAAGTACACCACATGCTTCAAACATTGTTAAATCTGTTTTAAATAGATTCACACCAAACTTTTTCGCTCCGTTTATTAAATTTTCATCAATTGGTTTTCCTCTTACAATCAAAATTGTTGTTATATCTAATGTTGTTGCAGTATGAATAATTTGCATATTAGATAATCCTGTAATCAATAATTGATTGTCTGTTGTTTCTCTTAAATAACAAAGGACATCAGACATTAAATCACTTGCAAAGGCACCGTCATATTCAGCAGTATATATATCTTCATTTGAGACATATATTGGTGTTCCTTGTACTGTCGTTATAATGTCTTTAAGTGTCATACTGGTGCTTCTTCCTTTTTGTAGTTGAGAACAACCATTTTAAGATCTTCCAATTGTTTTGTACAACCAAAAACAGTTCCATCAACACTAACAACTGGAGCTAAACCACATGCCCCAACGCAACGTGTTGCATCGATTGAGAATAAGCCATCTGGGCTTGTTCCATTAACTGGTGCTCCTGTCATTTCAACAAGTAAATCCAAAATCGTTTGAGATCCATTAACGTAACAAGCAGTTCCTAAACAAACACCAATCACATGCTTTCCTTTAGGTTCTGTTGTAAACTGAGTGTAGAAAGTCACAACACCATAAATTCTTGAAATCGGTACTTCTAAAGCTTCACTCATTTTTTCCATCGCTTCAAATGGAATATACCCTAATTCCTCCTGAATCTCATGCAGCATTAATTTAATTGGACCCATTCTATCTTTTTGGCGATAGATGACATCATCAATAAAATCTAATGACTTTTGATTTAATTTTTTCATATTTTCACCTCTCTATATACTTATTATTATACATAATTTTCCGTTCTAATGAAAGCGTTTTCTAAAATACGACATTATTTGTAAGGTAAAAAAGTATCGATAAATAGCGAATAATTACGATTTTACAGTTAGCGTTCGCTAACACAGTGGATGAGAAACATAGAAAAAGAGATAGTTCACTATCTCTAATTTATTTATAGTTTTGTTAATTCTTTAGCAAGGAGTAAACATAAATCTTCAGCTTGTACATAAGTTCCAATCATATCAAGGAAACCATGATCACAACCATTATAACAGATAGAAGTGACGTCTTTATTTAATTGGTTTAAACGTTTTACTAAATAGTCACTTCCTAGTCTCAAGTAATCATATTGTGCAGACACAACAATGGTATCAGGAAATTTTAGAAGCTGCTGATCACTACAGTGCACGACTGATACAAGAGGATCATAAGGTGTTACTTTATCTTGAAGATATAAATTAGGCAACTCTTTATTTTCAATATTGTTTTTTATTCGATTAATTCTTCCTCTTGTATAATCTAAATGTTCCTCTATAGCTGGGTATTCATCGTAACTCCAAGTATATAGATTATGGTCATGACAATCTGTACAATCACATCCTGGATAAATAAGGCATATCTTTTTAATTATTTGTTGAGAATCTTTTAGAACTGTTGCACAAGTGAGGGAACCTCCTGCACTATCTCCAGCAACCATAATTTTAGATGGATCTATCCCAAGTTTTTCTGCGTTTTCATGCATCCACTGTAATGTTGCATACGCATCATCAATGGCTCCAGGAAAAGGTGTTTCAGGAGCTAATCTATATTCTGGGAAAATAACTATCGATTGTGATTGTTCTGATATATACTTCATTTGATTTTCAAATAAAGAGATATCCCCCGCTGTAAATCCGCCTCCATGTAAATAAAGTAAAGCAGGTTTAGGTTGATTATTATCCAAAGGTGAGAACTTATAAACATCGATCATATGTGTTTTATTAACATTGATTAATGTTTCTTCACAATCAATTTGTTGATTTGTAATATCATAAGTTTTCTTATCTGGTCTATGCCTTTCTTTTCGTAAGCTATATCCCTTCTTAGAATTCTCTGCAAAAAGTTTTTCTTTTTCCTTGATAACTTTTAGGATTCTAGGATCTATCACATGATCCCTTTCATCGTCGGGTACTGGTTTAATAATAATATCTATACCATCTTTATTAATTGTATAGGTCTTATCATTTAATTTCTTAATTAACATATCATCATAATATTTCATTCTGTTCTCCTAAGCTATTGCTGTGATATAAGAGAGCTCATCACTTGATTTGTTTATTTTGTTAAAACTCTTCCCATTTAAAAGAACAACAATAATTGTATCATTAATTTTGTTTTCGTTAAATATACCCGAGTCGAATGTGGCGATTTTTTCACCTTTTGTAACACGTTGATTGACCTGTACTAAGTTTTCTATACCCTTTCCTTCCAATAAAACTGAATCAATACCTATATGAATTAAAACTTCAGCACCATTATCACTTTCAATAATAATTGCATGTTTAGTTGGATATACAACTTTAACTATACCATTGATAGGTGCAATTATATCTTCTGATGAAGGTTTTATACCAAAACATTCACCTAATGCGCCTTGAGAAATTAAAGAATCTGCTATATCACATTGTTTTATATACTCACCCTCTACCGGTTTACCAATATGAGTTTCTCCATATACTGTTTTCTTCGCTGTATCAATATCTTCATCTTCATCATAAACAGAGTCATCAAAATTGATAAGCCAAACAAATACAAAGGCACAAATCGCCATGATTGCAACGCAAATTAATGCATTGATAAAATTGGACTGATCATTTCCAGCACCTAGATATAAAAGGATATTAGTAATCGAGTATCCTCCAAACCCGTAACATTTGAGGCTCATAAAACCAGCAACAAATGCTGTGATTAATGATGTTGCAGTACTTGCTAAGAAAATCTTAGGCATTTTATAAGAAATACCGTATACTGTTGGTTCTGAAATTCCTCCAAATAATGCTGATAAAGCTGCAGGGAATGCGATTTGTTTTAAGTTATTACGTTTTGTTTTAAGACCAACTGCTAACGCAATAAAACCTGGTGTAATTGTACAACAGAAGAACCATATATTGATAAAGTCGTCATAACCAACTGTACCTAAGCTTTCTAATGCAATTGGGATTAATGCAAGATGGAAGCCTGGACAAATTAATCCAACAGTACTTGAGAATAGTATAATTGCTGGTACTGCAGCCCAACTTGCATATGTTCTGATCCATCCAATTCCTGCTGCAATATAGTTTGTAATTAATCCACCCATTGGTCCTGTAAGAGTTAAAGTTATAATAGAAATGATTAAAATAAGCAAAAATGGTTTAAGGAAATGTCTAACAGAAATTGGTATAAGTCTTTTTAACTGTTTATCAATAACTGACATAATCCAAACAGATAATATAATTTGAAGGACTGCACCATTATATGTTGTTAACATAACTGGTAATCCGAAATAACTTGTCCATCCACCATTACTTGCCATACTTACCCAATCAGGATAAAGTAACCAACAAGCTAATAACATTGCTAATACAGGTTCAGTATCGAATTTTTTAGCAGCTGTATATGCTACAAAAACCGGTAAAAAATAGAATACTGATTGGGCAAGGTTATTTAACAAAATGTATGTTGAGTTGTCAGTACCAACTCCAAATACTAGATTCATTATGAGTAATAATACAGTCAAGAACCCAGCAGCAATTAATGCTGGAATGACTGGGCTCATAATACCTGCCATTAATTGAAGAAAGTTTGCAAAAGGTTTGATTATTTTATCCATTCCTTTTAATTCTTCTTTGACTTGACTAGATGATTCTAAATTGCCACATTCTCTCTCAACAGCAACAAATAGATCCTCAATAATTTGCCCTACTATAACTTGTACTTGATTATTTCTTACTTCAACCCCAAGTACTTGAGGTACTTTTTTTAATGCATCAATATCAACTAAACTAGGATCCTTAACAACGACTCTTAATCGAGTTGCGCAATGATTTAAATTTGAAATATTCTCACGCTTTCCGAGTCCTTGAAGTATTAAAACTGCCATTTCTTTAAAACTAAGTTTCTTAGCCATTCTAAATCCTCCCCTTTTATAATAGTTTAACGTTCATAATAGATAAGAGATGATTTATCTCTTGATCTGTCACATCGGTCATTGTTGAAGCCACAGCACATCCTGTTGCACCTGCAAATTTCAATGATTCTACTACATCAATCTTTTTATCTAATTGACTTATAAATCCTGCCAACATAGCGTCACCACAACCTACTTTATTTACAGCTTTAATTTGATTATGAGTAAGTCTATAGAATTGATCATCAAATAATAATAAGGCACCTTCTTTGCCCAATGACACCAAAATATTTTGTATACCATATTTTCTTAATTTAATCATTTCAGTAGGTAATTCTGATAATGATAATTCAGGATTATTAACTAATAATCTGAATTCGTATAAATTTGGTTTGATTAAATATGGCTTATATTCACTCATTTGCTCAATAGTTAACGATTCCATATCAATGATCAATTTTGCCTTTTGTAATTCAATAAGAGAACATAAAGATTTTAAGAATGATTCACTTGTGTCTTTAAGAGTAGAACCAGAAACAACGATAATATCGTCTACAGTGCAATTTTGAATCATATTTAAAATTCCTTTTTCTATGCATTCATTCGATATTGGTCCACTAGTATTAAAAGCTAATTCTTTACCATTTAAATGTAGTTTGATATTCATCCTAGTTAATAAATCATTATCAATCATTTTCAATGAAATGTTTGGATATTTGAGAAACTCTGAGTAAATATACTGACCAGTAAACCCACCCAGTACTGTAATTGCCGTCGACTTTACATTAAGAATATTTAAAATTCGGGAAACATTAAGACCCTTTCCACCGGCCTTATAATGATAATCGTTTACCCGCATGACTTCTTCATTGTCAATGATTCCATCATACTTTAAATAATAGTCAATCGATGGATTAAGTGTAAGTGTATAAATCATGTTGTGACCTCCTTTCTGCTATAGTTCACTATATGCTTATCTATGAAAATAATAATCACTATTTGAATGTTTTATGAAAACAGTCACTCATTATGATCACTTCATTCAAAAGAAATGACTGTTTATTAAATAATTCAGTCAATATTTGAATATTAAACAAGCAATATAATATAGTTTATTAAGAGGTGATGAATTTGAGAAAACAAGAAAGATGGAATAAAATCGTTGATATAATATACGAGAGGAATGAAGTTAATGTAATGGATTTAACTGTTTTATTAAAATCTTCTGAGTCAACTATAAGAAGAGATTTGAATCAAATGGCAGAACTAAATATTATAAATAGGCAACATGGTGGTGCGATTTTAAATACTCAGCAATCGTCAGAGTTACCAATGAAAATAAAATTAAATTCAAACCAATCTGATAAAAAAGAAATAGCTCGTATAGCGGCTAGGCAAATAAAAGATAATCAAATGATTTATCTAGATGCTGGTAGCTCTACGTACGAAATGATAGATTTTATTACAGCAAAAAATATTACAGTAGTCACTATAGGTATTCCACATATTATCAAACTTGGGGAAAATAAAATTAATACGATTGTCTTGGGTGGACATTTACATTGGTCAACAGAAGCCATTACCGGTAATCAGACATTGAATCAAATAAGAAATCTATATTTTGATATAGCTTTTTTAGGTGTTAATGGAATTCACAAACAAATTGGTTTGACAACTTCGAATGAACAGGAAGCATTTGTAAAAAGTGAAGCAATAAAACAATCTCAAAAGACATTTATATTAGCAGATGAAAGTAAATTTGATCGTTTAAATCCAGTCAAATTTGCTGATTTAGAAGAAACGGTAATTATCACAAATAAAGATACTAAAGATATTATAAAATACAATATCATCAACAAATAAAAAAGAAGATAGTCAAGACTATCTTCTTTTGATTTATTAATTCATATTTAAGTAAGTGTTAATGACATTTTCAACAGTAAATCCGTATTCTTCAATAACTGTTGGGGCTGGTGCACTTGCTCCATAAGTATTAACACATAACATTTTACCATCTAAACCAATATATTTATGCCAACCAAAATCAGTTGCCATTTCAATTGCTAAACGTTTTCTCATGCTTCTTGGTAATACTTCTTCTTTATATTCGTCTGATTGTTGATCAAATAAATTCATAGAAGGCATAGAAACAACACGAACATATTGTCCTTGTTTTTCTAATTCTAATTGTGCTTTTCTTGCTAAACCAACTTCACTTCCTGAAGCAATGATAATACCATCTAACTCTCCAGCTTCTTTAAATGCAATATATGCACCATGGCATACATCTTCATAAGTAGAGTTTGTTATGTTATCTACATTTTGTCTTGTTAAAATTAATGCAGTTGGTGTCGTTTTGCTTTCTAAAGCAAGTTTCCATGCTGCACACATTTCATTAGCGTCTGCTGGTCTTAATACATTCACATTTAACATTGAACGTAACATTGCTAATTGTTCAACTGGTTGATGAGTTGGACCATCTTCTCCTACTGCAATTGAGTCATGAGATAATGGTAAAATAATTGGTAATTCCATTAATGATGACATTCTTAATGCAGCTTTAAAGTAATCAGAGAAAACTAAGAATCCTCCTGAAGCAACTTTAATTCCTTTATGAAGCATCATACCGTTCATAATCGCAACCATTGCGAATTCACGGATACCAAAGTATAAATTTCTTCCTGTATAATCTTCAGGACTAAAACGTGCAACACCTTTAATTTCTGTTTTTGTTGAACATGCTAAGTCTGCAGTTCCTGAAAGGAAGTTTTCATTTTGTTTTGCAATTTCATTAATGATACGTTCACTTGTATTACGAGTTGCATCACTATGACCTTCTGGGAATTCATTTAATAATTCAGTATAATCGAATGAGAATTCTCCATCAATTGCTTTTGTTAATGATTCATATAATTCAGGATATTCTGTTTTATATTGTTTCATTAAACGTTTCCATTTATTAAATGTTTTCTTACCACGTTTTCCTAATGTATCATTGAAATCTTCATATACCTCTTCTGGTACATGGAACTCATCATGATCAAATTGGTAAGATAATTTAGCGTTTTTACCATCTTCTGCTCCTAAAGGATTCCCATGAACTTTACTTGTTCCTTGGTTTGCAGAACCAAAACCAATTACTGTATTGACGATAATTAATGTTGGTTTATAGATTTCTTTCTTTGCTTTTTTAATTGCTTTTTGAATACTAACTGTGTCATTACCATCTAAAACAGTAATAACTTGCCAATTCATTGCTTCATAACGCTTTTTAACATCTTCACTAAAAGATAAATCTAAAGGACCATCTAGAGTCACTTTATTAGCGTCATACATAACAATTAATTTACCTAATGCTAAATGACCTGCTAATGAAGATGCTTCATAAGTCACACCTTCTTGCATATCACCGTCACCACATAAAGCAAATGTAAAGTGATCAACAACTGGTAAATCTTCTTGATTATATTTTTTAGCTAAGAATGCTTCAGCCATTGCCATCCCAACAGCCATTGGAATACCTTGTCCTAAAGGACCACTTGAAGCATCTACACCTTCTGTCATTTCAATTTCAGGGTGACCAGGTGTACGACTTTGCCATTGTCTAAATTGTTTTAAATCATCTATTGTTAAATCAAAGCCTGATAAGTGTAACAAGCTATATAATAATGATGAAGCGTGTCCACTCGCTAAAACAAAACGGTCCCTGTTAAACCATTCTGCTTCCTTTGGATTGATTTTTAATTCTTTAGTGAATAGAGTATATAAAGCAGGGGCTGATCCTAAAACCATACCAGGATGGCCAGAATTTGCTTTATTAATCATATCAATTCCTAAAGAACGAATTGTTGCTATTGATAAATCATTTGGGTTCATAAGTTATCCTCCTAAAACTCAACGATATTATACACAAATCGACATAGTTTTTAAATAGTTAATTGAATTAAATGTTAATTTAAAGGTTTTTTTGCGTCTTTTAGCTTTTGTGGTGTGACGTCATTACCATTAGGGTCAACAATTTTAACTGATTTTAATTGTTGATCAAAACCACTTCTAAAAATTCTTATATATTCCTTACGTAATTCTTGTTGTCTAACCTTCTCTTCTTCAGTTAAACCTTCTGTTTTACTTTTTTTTGCTAATGCATTTATTTCTGCAATCATTTCATCTGTTATTTTTTCCATATTTTCCTCCATATAAAAAGCCTAAGAGTGAGTAGATTATCCCTGGTTTGTACAGGTGGGCACCGTGTGATGACTTTAGGATTCCTATTCAAAGATAGGCTTTCAACACCGCCAAACAACAATCAGGTTCCCTTATCTATCATGTAGGAAATTTATTTTCTCTTAGGCTCTTTTATTATACCACAATCTTTCCTGTTGTAAACCTACTTTGGTAAGACAATGAAAGTTGTCGCATTTTCTTTGTTAAATAAATCTCTACAAGCTAGAACATCTTCATATTGTACTTCTTCTAAAACATCAATAATATCAAAGAACATATTTCCACTAAAATAATAACGACTAAACATACTCGCTATATTTTCCGGACTATTAAAGACACTAATTAATGATCCTACATTCTTCTTTTTTGATCTTTCAAATTCCTCTATATCAAATTCATATTGAGGCAGAGCTTCAATAAGCTCATACATTTTTTCTTTAAGGACATCTGGATTTGGGGTATCTCCTCCTAATTGAATAAAACAATAATCTTTTTCTTGAATAAAGTTTGACCCAAAACTACTATTTATAATCCCTTCTTTTGTCCATTTTTCATATAAGGATGCACTTCTAGAGAATAATAAATCTTGTAATAATGTCATTGCAAGTTCTCTTTTTAATAATGCTTTTGGTTCAGTTAATATATCATTAACTTTTATAGAAAGATATATTTTAGACATAACAACATCCATTTTTAATACATCTTCTTTTGTCTTTGTTTCTTTTGGTTCAATTATTTTTTCTTTAACGATTTCTGGTTGTTTAGTAAATGATTTCTTTTCTTGATTATTTCTTATGATTGACATCATATTTTCTGGAACAATATTCCCAACAACAAAAAGCATCATATTACTTGGATGATAGAAAGTATTGTAACACTTCTCTAATGTTTCTTTATCCGTTGAATTGACTGTTTCAACCGTACCAGCAATATCTACACTTACTGTATGTTTTTGATATAAGTTTTGAATACTACCGAAATAACAACGCCAATCTGGGTCATCATCGTACATTTTGATTTCTTGTCCGATAATACCTTTTTCTTTTTCTACACTTTCTGGTGTTAAATAGAGTTCTTGAACAAAGTCCAATAGCAATTCAACACATTCTTTTTCATTTGATGTCGTATTAAATAAATAAGCAGTTCGAGTAGAAGATGTAAATGCATTTGTACTTGCTCCTAAACGAGCAAATTTTTCTGTCGCATCACCATCAGCCATATCAAACATTTTATGTTCTAAGAAATGGGCAATTCCATCAGGAACTTTAATCATTTCACTTTCACCTAACGGAACAAATGTTGTATCAATAGATCCAAAATCTGTTGTAAAGAGTCCATAAGTTTTAGAAAACCCCTCTTTAGGTAATAAATAAACCTTTAATCCATTCGCCATTTCTTCATAATATAAGTCTTCACTTATTGTTTTATAATGTATTGTTTCCATCGAATTCCTTTCCAGTTAGAAAATAAATTGTATCAAGTTTAACACCCTGTGCTACTTTTTGAATATCTTCTAAACTTACACTCATTAATTTTTCTAAATAGTTTTCATAAGCATCTTCATGTCCTGTAATATCTTTGTTATAAGCAAGTGCTATAATACTTCCAGGATCATCCTTAGCTTTACGTAATGAGTTACATAATTGCCCTTTTGCCATTTCTACATCTGAAGGGTCTATTACACCATTTTGTATCTTTTCAAGTTCTTCAGTAATTAACTGTTTTGCTTTATCATAATCTTTAGATTCAATCCCTGCATTGACGAGCATAATTCCATTAAATGCATCGTAACTTGATGAAACATAATAACATAAACTGTTTTGTTCTCTGACAACTTGGAACAATTTCGATTGTGAAAAACCACCATAAATAGCGTTGAATAATGTAAATGCATAATGGTCTTCACTCATAAATGACGCATGTGTCGTATATCCCATATTTAATTTTGATTGAGATAAATCTTGTTTTTCAATAACCTCTAATACATCTTTTCTTTCACTGTTAAAGATATATGCTGTTTCATATGATTCATTAACAACTGGAAAAGATATATGTTCTTTACAAATATCTACAATACTTTCATCTATATCTCCAACAATATATAAATGTTTCACATCGTCATTAATACATTTTAAGAAATATTCATATAAATCTTTTGCAGAAATTTGATCTATTTCATCTTCATAGCCAGTAGATGAAATTCCTAGTGTATGACCTTCACCCATATATTCAAATAATTTATCAACTGAATATCCAAATTTATCATCTTTTTGTGCTTGTAAACGTTCTTTTAATTCTTTCTTTTTAATCGCCACAATTTCTTCATTAAAAGCACCTTCACTAGCATATGGATGTTTAAATAAATCATTAATTAATTTTAATTGATCAACAAATAAAGATGCTTTTGTTGGTAAAAATCTTTCATTAACAAAACTAGAATACACATTAATAATATGTGATTTCCCTTTTGTTGAAATATTTGCAGACAAACGTGCACCATATTGATCATCTAAAAACTGAGAAATCAATTTTGATGATGGTAACTCCTGTGTTGCTGCACTTAAAACGAAAGTTAAAAGTGTTCTCAAAGTTGTTGTTTCTTTACTTAGGGGACTTTGAAGTCTTAAAGATAGAGATACAGTTTTAAACTTTGGTGTTGGCAACAAGTGTAACACATAACCATTAAGATTGTAATTTTTTTCCATAATAACTCCTTTAACATATTGTAATAGTATTAGTATACCACAATTATTAGATTTGCACCCAACGAATACAATAATTATAAAAAAAGTGTATTACAAATTGTAATACACTTCATTTCTATCGAGTTGACTTATCGTATGGAATACCGGCTGCTTTTGGTGCAGCTGAATCTTTTGATGTAAATGTTAAGATAATCAATGTCGCAACGAATGGAATTAATTTAAAGATAACACTTGGTAGTCCAAGAGAACTTAAAATTGGAATAGATCCATAAGTATAGGCTAATGTTTTCATAACACCAAAGAATAATGCTGCGCCAGCAATTCTCCAAGGCTTCCAGTTACCAAAAATTAATACTGCTAAAGCTAAGAACCCATAACCTGCTACTGTACAGTTATATTCTGTTGAAATAGGAATGATATAAATTAAACCACCCATTCCTGCTAATACTCCTGATAAAACAACGCCTAAGTATCTAATTTTTGGAACATTGATCCCAGCTGCGTCAGCAGCGTGAGGGTTTTCACCACAAGCTCTAATTCTTAATCCTGTTCTTGTCTTATAAATAAAGAACCAAGAAACGACTAAGATAAATAATCCTATAAAAGTTGATAAGTATGTATTCTTAAAAAACAAATCACCGATGATAGGAATTTGACTTAAAAATGGAACTTCTACGATTCTAAAAGTATTTCTAAACATAACATTAGGTAAACCATCTAATGTTACTTTTGCGATAAATAATCCTAGAGCAGGAGCTAACATATTTAATGCTGTCCCACTAATAGTTTGATCTGATTTTAAGTTGATTGCTGCATAAGCATGTAATAATGAGAATAACCCACCAATAACTGCTGAAATCACCAATGCAACTAGGAATAATGGTAAACCATTCATCCAACCATGAGTTTGACTCATGTTAATAAAGTAAATACCACCGAATGCACCTATAATCATAATCCCTTCTAAAGCGATATTAACAACACCACTTCGTTCAGAGAACATACCACCTAAGGCAACAATTAATAAAGGGATTGTAAATAATAATGTTTGACTAAATAAGAAATATACTAAATCCATTATTCGCTACCTCCATCACTTGGCAAGAGACCCTTCTCTTTCCGTTTGTTATAACTATCAATAAATCCTTTAACAAGTAAAGTAAATGAACTAAAGTAGATAATAACAGCAACCATAACGTCAATAACTTCAACTGGTATATTAACTGCTTGCATGTAATTTCCACCAAGGTTGATATAAGAAACAAATAGCGCAGATGCTATACATCCTAATGGACTGTTCATACCTAATAATGCAACTGGTATACCGTTAAATCCTTCAACCATTAAAACTTCAGCTGTAGAAATTGCTTTTCCAGTTCCAGCAATATAAGTTAATCCTCCACCTAAACCGGCAAAGAATCCAGCACATAATAATGAGAAAATTGCTAAGTTTTTATCGTTCATACCAGCATATTGAGTTGCGTTTTGATTGTAACCACATGCTTTTAATTCGTAACCAAATGTTGTTTTATTTAATATATACCAAGCGACAATACAAACAACAATTGCTATGATTGTACCGGCATTAATATCAGACCCAGGGAAAATTTTATTTAATCCCATTTTCGGTATAGCAACTAACGCGGTTTGTGAACGTGCTCCAGCTTGATCATAAATAAACGCTTTTACGCCTTCAATAACGAGTAACATACCAATGTAGTTAAACATAATTCCCGAAATAACAATGTTTACGTTTTTATACGCTTTTAATATACCTGGTATCAAAGCCCATAAAGCACCAGCAATACCAGCACCTAATAAAGCAACAATCCATAGAACTGAATCTGGAATGACACCATATAATGTATTTGCTAAAAAGATTGATGTAAATGCACCGACTGTAAACTGTCCAGTGGCACCAATGTTGAAGTTACCACATTTAAATGCAAATGCAACTGATAACCCCGTCATCATAATTGGTACAGCAAAGTATAAAACTTGTCCTGTACTTCTTAAACCTCTATAAAATCCACCTTGTAACATAATTGAAAATGCACGGACACCTTGAGAAGGATTTGCGATCATAATGATGATAAATCCAACCAAAAGTCCACAGGCAATAGCAGCTAATGAGGCTAAAAATAACTTTACGGATTCTCTATTTTTCATAACCCTTACCTCGCTTACTTCCGGACATAAATAATCCTAATTCTTGTTCAGTTGTTTCTTCAGGTAAAACATCTGCGATAATTTCACCTTCATACATAACAAGGATTCGATCACTAACGTTCATAACTTCATCTAATTCTAAAGAGACAAGTAAAACTGCTTTTCCTGCATCTCTTTGTGCAATGATTTGGCTATGGATAAATTCAATTGCACCTACATCTAACCCTCTTGTTGGTTGAACAGCAATGAGTAAATCACCATTAGCTTCAATTTCTCTTGCGATAATTGCTTTTTGTTGGTTTCCTCCAGACATTCCTCTTACAATAGAGCGACTTCCTTCACCAGATCTTACATCATATTTTTTAATCAATTCATCAGCTTCACTATACATTTTATTAAAATTAATGATTCCAAACTTTTGATGATTTTCATCGAAATAGTTCTTCAAAATAATATTTTCAGCTAAATTATAATCTAAGACCAAACCGTGTTTATGTCTATCTTCAGGAATGTGTGTCATACCTTTAAGTGATCTTTGACGAATTGAATCTTTTGTAATGTCTTCCTTATTTAAATATATTGATCCTGCATCAACATTTAATAAACCATAAATTGCATATATCAATTCGCTTTGACCGTTCCCATCGATCCCTGCAATACATGTAATTTCACCACGTTTAACTTCGAATGAAACATGGTTTAAAACTGGTTTATGCCCCTTTTCAGTTGATAACGAGATATCTTCTACCTCTAATATAACATCCCCAATTTGAGGTGCTTTTTTAGTGATATCGAAATTAACTTTACGTCCAACCATCAATTCAGATAATTTATCTTTTGATGTTGTTGCGACATCTACAGTGTCAACATATTTCCCTTTACGTATGATCGTACAACGATCAGCAACTTCTTTAATTTCATTTAATTTATGCGTAATGAAAACAATTGATTTTCCTTGCGTAATTAACATCTTCATTATTTTCATTAACTCATCAATTTCTTGTGGTGTTAAAACTGCTGTAGGTTCATCAAAAATAAGAATATCATTATTTCTAAATAACATTTTTAATATTTCAACACGTTGTTGCATCCCAACAGTTATATCTTTGATATAAGCATCAGGATCGATATTTAAATGATAATCTTGTGATAACTTCATCACTTTTTCTCTTGCATGATCATACTTTAAAATTCCGCGTTTTGTTTCTTCAACACCTAAAATAATATTTTCTAATACAGTAAAGTTATGTACTAATTTAAAATGTTGGTGAACCATCCCTATTCCTAAACGATTCGCATCATTTGGATCGTGTATTTCAACTTTTTCACCATTGATCTTAATCTCACCAATTTCTGGTTGATAAAGACCGAATAGTACACTCATTAAAGTTGATTTTCCTGCTCCATTTTCACCTAATAAAGCATGGATTTCGCCTTTTTTTACTTGCAATGTTATATCGTCATTTGCTTTTATACCAGGAAACTCTTTGGTAATATTAAGCATCTCTATTGCATACTCCATCTAATCACTCCTTTTAATCTAAATTATACATGATAAAGTTGTTTATGAAAATACAATTCTAATATATTGTAGACAAATTTCAACTTTTCTATTATAAAAAAACTACGAACAGAGTTCGTAGTTTTTAAAGATTATTCAAATGAAACAGTAACATTTGACCAAGTTAATTTGCTTGGATCTTTAGCACTATTGCTTGAATCTAAATCTTTGTTAGTTAATAAGTTGATTGAACCAGCTTCAATTTGTCCTTTAACTGCAGTGTAATCAGCTTCAGTTAAGTTAGCAAATCTACCTGGGAAAGCAGTGTCTCCTGCTTTGTCTAAAGTGATGACTTTTCCACCTTGGAATGAATCGCTTCCATATGCTTCTAAACCTTCTCTAACAGCAGCTGTAACTCCTTTTAATGCAGAAGTTAAAACTGTATCTGATAAATCATGTTGATCTGAATCGACACCGATAGTTGCTTTGTTTAATTCTTCAGCAGCTGAGAAAATTGAGTTACAAATTCCTCCACCACAAGAGAAGATAACATCAGTTCCAGCATTGTACCATGCTTTAGCTTGAGTGTTGATTTCAGGAGATTCACTGAAAGTTCCTGTATATGTATATTTAACATTTACAGTAGTGTTTAATTCTTTAGCTGCATCATTAGCACCTTGGATATATCCGATACCGAAGTTAACAACTGCGTCAACTGCCATACCACCCATGAAACCTAAGTTAGTATATCCTTCTTTAACAGCAGCATATCCAGCTAAGTATCCAGATTCTGCTTCAGCAAACATATAGCTTACTGTGTTGCTAGTTGGAGCTAAATCAGATTGGTCAATTGCGATGAATTTAACATCAGGGAATTCTTCTTGAGATTCCATTAAAGCTTCAGTAAAGTTGAACCCTGGAGTTACAACAACTTTTGCTCCGTTGTCAATTGCTTCAGCAATTGTCGCTTTTAAACCAGCTTTGTCAGTATCTTGAGGTTGGTAATACTTATAAGTTTTACCAGAAGTTTCACCGTAAGCTTTTACAGCTTCCCAAGCACTTTGATTAAACGATTTGTCAGTAACAGTTCCAGCATCAGTAACTAATGCCACTTCGTATCCGTCGTCTTCACTGTTTCCGCCACATCCTACTAACAATAACGATAATGCTAGTAATGAAGTGAATAATTTTTTCATTCCTTTTATCCTCCTTTGAAAAAATATCTGAAAATATTGTACCACCATTTTAGACAATTTAAAAGAGAGAATGCGTCAAATCATTAAATTTGGGCAAAATCTCTCTCTATTTTATAATTCTTCTTCATTATATTGTCGAATATAGACCTCTCGTGGTTTACTTCCGAGTTGTGGACCAATAATTCCATCCTCTTCAAGCTGATCAATGATTCGAGCAGCTTTGTTATATCCGATTCTAAACTTTCTTTGTAATAATGATGTACTTGCCTTTTGAACTTGTATAACAAATTCTCTACACATTTCATATTCTTCATCTGTTTCTTCATGATCATCATGAGATGACTGAGAAGAAAATTTTGCTTCTGTAAATTTTTCTTCATAGTGTGCTTCTTGTTGTCCAGCGACATAATGAACAATTGATGACACTTCATCATCTGAAACAAAACATCCTTGAACACGTGTTGGAGATGAAGAACCCATTGGAGAGAATAACATATCACCTTTTCCAAGAAGTTTTTCTGCCCCTGAAGCATCAAGAATCGTTCTTGAATCTATACTAGAAGATACCGCAAATGCTATACGTGATGGGATATTGGCTTTGATAACACCTGTAATAATATCTGTAGAAGGTCTTTGTGTCGCGACGATTAAGTGAATTCCAGCTGCACGGGCCATTTGTGAGATACGCATAATGCAATCTTCAACCTCTTTACTTGCAACCATCATTAAGTCAGCAACTTCATCTAATATAACAACGTGATAAGATAAAACTTCTTTTTGATCGTCTTCACTTTTACCACTGTTATATTGTTCTACATAATCATTATAACCTTTAATATTTCTTGCATTAACATTAGCAAATAAATCATATCGTCGTTCCATTTCAACAACAACTTGTCTAAGGACAGCTGCTGCCTTTTTTGGATCTGTTACAACAGGAGACAATAAATGAGGTATACCATTATAAATAGATAGTTCTACTTTTTTTGGATCGACTAAAATCAATTTAACTTCATTTGGTTTTGCTCTCATTAAAATAGATGAGATTATTGTATTAACACAAACAGATTTTCCTGAGCCAGTCGCACCTGCTATAAGTAAATGAGGCATTTTATCAAGTTCAGCATAGAGTGGTTTTCCTGAAACATCTTTTCCTAATGCAACAACTAATTTATTATCTTTTAAAGATGTATCATTCATAAGTGTTCGAAGAACATCCTTAAACCCTACCATAGAGGAATTCTGATTTGGTATTTCTATTCCTACATACGGTTTTCCTGGAATTGGTGCTTCGATTCTAATATCTGCAGTCGCAAGAGCTAATTTAATATCATCTTGTAACTGTAAAATTTTATTTACACGTGTTCCAGTTTCTAATTTTAATTCATATTTCGTAATTGTTGGTCCAATATAAGCATTTTCTATAGCTGCTTTGACCCCAAATTGTTCTAATACTGATGTTAAGCGTGCAGCATTTTTGTTTGCCGAGGCTCTTTCCTTTGTCGTATTATTTGTTGATGATGTTGATAATAAGGATAACGGCGGAAGTTTATAAGGTCCAGTGATTCTTTTTGGTTTTGGCTTAACTTCTTCTTCAATAGGTTCGTTAATCATAACTGGAGGTTCAATTATGTCCTCTTCTAAAGGTGTATGTACACGCAGTGGCGGTAATTCATCATCTTCGATTTCTAATTCGTGTTCAGTAAATTCAAATGCTTGGATAATTTCATCATCCATAAATTCTTTTTTCTTCTCTTCAAACACTTCATCGGGGAATAACGGAATTGTTTTTCCTTTTGTTTTAAAATCAAAAAACTTAGATCTTGATTTAATAATAACTGGTTCTACCGGCTCATCCTTTTTAACTTTAGATGATTTCTTAGATTTATGAGCTTTCATAATTTTATTTTTATAGTTAACATAGATTTTAGCACTAAACAATGCGATACCAACGAGTAATAATAGAATAGAAAAAATAATGGCCCCTAATTGATCAATCAGTCCACTTAAAATACCATATAAGGTCACACCCACAAGGCCTCCCTTATTTAATCCACCACTATTAATATAACTATTAATAACACTTGGTCCTTTAATAGAAACATCGGCAGGAACACTTGCTAAAATGTGTGACGCCATCAACATCAAATATATTCCAACAGCTTCTGGCCCTTTATATTTAGGGAGTTTCGCTTGATACATGACATAAGCAGCAGTCATGAAAATAACAGCATAGACAACACCAAAAAGATTCCCACTAATAAAAGCAAATACATAGTGAAGTCCATCTCCTACTATTCCTAATCTTAATGCAGCAATGACAACAACAAACATGACGAGCAATGCCCCAACTCTTATTCTTAGGGTTTCACTCATAATCTCACTTTTAGATTTCTTACTTCTTTTACTCTTTGCCATTCCTTCACCCACTTTCATTGAATTATTATAACAAATATTTACTTTAATGCAAAGAAAAAGCAAGATGACTCTTGCTTATATTTCGATAACAACACCTATAAATACAGGTTTTTTTCCTGTTTCTTTAACAATGTATTTCATACATTGATCTTTCATTGCATTTCTGATTTCACCCATATCTGTTTTTGGTTCTTCTTTCAAACGAGAAACAACCTTTTCACAAATTTCAATAATATGTTTAATAACATAATCAGAATCTTTTAAGTAAACAAAACCTCTAGATTGACAATCAGTTTGTCCAACGATATCTTTTGTTTCTCTTGAAATTGTTAAACCAACAATGACAACACCATCATTAGCAAGTTGAATACGATCATCAATAACCTTTTCTCCAACGTCACCAATACCGATACCATCAATCATGACATCTTCAATTTCAAAGATTTCACGTGATTTAACCAATTCACCTTTTTCAAACGTAATACATTCACCATTATCCGCAATAATGATATTATTTTGAGGCATTTCCATTTCTAAAGCGATATTTTGATTAGAAATAAAATGTTGGTATTCTCCTTTAATAGGAATATAGTATTTTGGTTTGAAGATTTGAATAATAACTTTAATATCTTCTTCAGAGGCATGCATTGAGAATAAATCTTTGTTCTTTAACAAGTGAACATGAGCATCTGTTTTATATAAACCATTATGAGCTTTATTCGCTATTTTTTCTGTTCCTGGTAAAACTGGAGATGCAACGACAAATGTATCACCTTCTCTTAGTTTTAACAATTCATCCCCACCGTCAATAATATCACAAATATCATGATAAATTCTGTGTGGGCTACCACTTAATAAGATAACATAATTTTGGTCTAATTCTGGTTTACCAATATTCTTTTTGTCACCTAATTGATTTGGTTTAACTTGAATGATATTTTCATCATTTTGTTTCCCAATTCTCAGTAAACTATTTGTATTATCAAATTGGTCTCTACCATAGAAAACAATTTGTCTCTTATATTTTTTAGATAATTCAACAATTTCTTTTGTTCTAAAGACATTTTGAGCATAACTAGAAATAATAATTCTACCTTCTGAATCCTCAAAATAACGATCGATTTTATTCGTTAATTTATGATGTGGTGATGTGTAACCAGGATTTTTAGAACTTGATGATTCAACAAGTAATGCTAATACACCTTTTTTTCCTATTTCCATCATCTTTTGAATATCACATCTAAATCCTTCTGGTGCCCCAAAATCAATAATGAATTCTCCACTATAAACCAAATATCCTTGTCGTGTCCATAAAGCAACCCCAACACTTCCAGGAATAGAATGAGTCACTGGGAAGAATTCAACTGGTACACCTTCAATATCAATTGACGCATTGCGTTTAACACGTCTTAAATCAAGATTAATTTTAACTCTATTTTGTTTTTGGAATCTTTGAATCATTAATTGAATCAAATCAGCTGTTAAGTTTGGAGCATAGACAGGAACATTAACACTTTGAAGTAAATATGGTAATGCTGCCATGGCGTCATCATGACCATGAGTAATAATAACGGCTGCAACTTTGTCTAATCTCTCCTCTAAATATGTAAAACTAGGAATGATGATATCAACACCTAGTTTATCGGAATCAGGAAATCTAAAACCAGCATCTATAATAAAGATCTTTTCATTGATTTCAAAACAGTACATACTTTTTCCCATTTCGGCTTGCCCACCCATAGGAATAAATTTAATTATATCATTTTTCATTGTAACTCCCTTTCTTAATTGAATCATATTATTATTTGATTAATTTCGTTATGACTTTAAAGTGTAATCATCATATCACAAATATATATGTTCTTCAAATAATTTATTTTTTATATTTTTCTACTATTCCGTTTAGTTTTATTTGATTTTGTTCAATGACAGGAGTTAAAGGACTTCTTAAAACGTTCTGAATAAGACCTAGTTGACTGATAATATATTTTACTGGTGCAGGTGATGGTTCAAGAGTTAAATATTGACTAATTAAAGACAAATATTCAGCGTCGAAAATATTTTCTTCTAAGCACACTTTCTTGACTAAATCATAGTCAATGTGACTTGATACCGAAAAGATTCCATCTGCACGATGTTTCAATCCAGATAATAGTTGATAATCATCACCGATATAGACCTTAAATTGTGGGACAACATCTTTTATAGTTTCAATATCGTAGAGATTACCACATTGTTTCATCCCTATAATATTTTTGTGTTTGCTTGCAAGTTTGATAATAGTATCCACTTCCATATTCACACCGCAACGACGAGGATCGTTATAAATCATTATCTTTCTTTTTGTAGAAGACGCGATAAGATCAAAATGTTTATACAATCCTGCTTGACTCGGTTGTATATAGTAAGGAACAATCACCAAATATGCATAAATACGAGGATTATCTTTATACATATCAATATGTTTAATCACTTCAATTGTACTATTTGATGCGATCCCTACAACGACGCGAATTTGAGGGTATTTATCTAATACCTTTTCTACCAACAAACGTCTTTCTTGAACTTTCAATGTTGTTGTTTCCCCTTCAGTTCCACACAACAAAAATGATTTTTGTCCTTTTTCTATAAGATAATCAAGAACACGATAAAGTCCTGGATAATCTATTGTTTGATCCTCATTGAATGGAGTGATTAAAGAAGTAAATATCTCTTTCATATTACACTTCCTTATATCCAAGTAAGAACGGATGGAGTTGTTTTCCTAATAATGCATATTCAAGTGTATCTTGAACTTTTGTATGACAAGCAACTGCACTGTTTGGTTTGTTTTTAAAATCATCTTGAATCATTGGGACAAAGTATAGATTCTTTTTATTAAATAAAGTTAATAGATTTTTTCCACTAGCCCCTAGGATGTCATTAGAGAAAACCCCAAAGACTATAGGAACTTGATTTCTTAATGATGATTTTATAATCATCGTTACAACATTGTCGTTAATTCCTGAATTGACTTTTGCAAGAGTGTTTCCGTCACATGGATAGACAAGAACAATGTCCAATGATTTCATCGGACCATACACTTCTGCATCTTGTATTGTATTGAGTACAGGTTTCTTTGTTAAGGCTTCAACATCCTCTTTAAGATTTTTAGCTGATTGGAAACGCGTATCAAATGATTGGACATTTGGTGTCATAAACACTTCCACATCATAATCCTTAACAAGTAGACTGAGGACACTAAGCATATCTTTCATACTGCAAAATGATCCCGTTATACAAAAACCTAATTTTTTCACTTTCTTTTCACCTCTTCGATTTTTTTACATATCATCTCAGCAGCAAAACTATATGCGTATTTCGCAGGTATAGATGGTAAGATAATACAATTGAGCCCTTTAGAAAGAGCATAATGATGGTTAATACCATATGGATACGATGCAATATCAATTAAAAAACATTGACGTTTTGCAGTATCTAATTCTTTTTCATCAATGACTACAGTTGGAATTGTATTGATAATGAGATCATATTCACTTAAATCAAGATTTTCAATATCAACATATTTTCCTTTATTCTTTTTAATTTCATCCACATATTTAGGATTTCTTACAGCAACACTCACTTCAGCTTGAAAAGCAGTGAGTAAACTCAAAATTGGTTTTGCACAATGACCAAAACCTAATAACAAAACCTTTGATTCATATAAGGGATATCTACGATGAGCTATAATGTAGGAAATCAATCCTTCAGCTGTAAGTATTGAATTATAATAAAGATAGTCTTCATCATTCAATAAAGCGATATAATTGAAATTATACTTATCAGCTATTTCTTGCATATAATCATTATGAATAAGTGTGATTACATATGAATTTTTCGGAATTAAGCGTATTTCACTATCAGTAAGTACCTTAGTTCCTTGATTTGTCATCAATCTGTTTTTACGATCGATCCCTTTTAAACCAAAATAAAGAATATCAGAATAACTTAAATCCTTTGTTTGATCTGTGATGTAATACCCTTTTTCTAACAATTGTTCTGTGAGTTCTAAAGCCCTAATATCATCATGATTAATAAATATCACTTTCTTCACCTCAATTTATAGTATGTAAACGTCTCGATTGTGTGAAAGAAAAAGAAAGGCTAATGTAGCCCTTCTTTTTCTAAATAATGCTCATCAAGAATACTAATGACTTTTAATATTGGTTCAATTGCGAACTTAACAATTTCAGTTTCTTCATTCGTTTCATAAACGTAGTTTTCCATCATAAATAAACACTGAATCAATAAACGATAATTCTCTTTGTCACTACCAACATAAAGGATCAATGACAATTGAGTATCTTCACTCGTATCAATGAAGTCACAATCAACAAGTATATTGTGTTCTACGCAAGATTTATTGTGTAATGAAAGTTTAATATCTTCTAATGTGATTTTCATAATTCCTCCTTACTTATTTCTACAATGAAATTCATTATATTCCTTTATATTTTTAATTTTATGGATATAATGATTAAGAGGTGCATTATGGATTATTTTTTGATATGGATACTAACATTATTTATAACGTCTAGAGATAGTTTATTAGATGGAAATATGACAGCGGTTCTTATGTTTGATGATTACCGTTATATTACAATCGTATTTCTTACTTTTTGTGCTTTCTTTTTTTATACAAAAGCACTTAAACTCTTTAGAACAATTAAATATAAAGTCGAACTTGTCAATTCAACTTTAATGTTTAGTGCCATATTAATGATCATTGGATGTTTTGCGCCCTATACAGATAACGGTGGGAATTTCTTGTCAGACCTACATGTCATCTGTAGTATGACATCAACTCTTCTTTTGTTACTTCATCTTTTTATTTTAAATAGAAAGCTCGCTTTGATTGAATTGGACATTTATTTAAAGACACATTGGATTATTGATTATGGGATTCAAATGCTCGTTTTATTGATCATTGTCTTTACCAGAGTGAATGGATATATTGAAATTGTTTATACAACAATTTTGTGCTTATACATGTATCTTGTCGAAAGAGAGTTTTACCTTCAGAAAAAAAATTTAAAAAAGTTTTAAAAAACACTTGCGCATATCCATTTGTTATGATATTATGAATAGGCAGTCAACGAGAAATGTCTACGTAGCTCAGCCGGATAGAGCACACGCCTTCTAAGCGTGCGGTCAGGGGTTCGAATCCCTTCGTGGACGCCATTAGAAATTAACACCGATTATATCGGTGTTTTTTATTATATATAAACACAATTTATAAATAAAAAAACTCATACCTTTAAGGTAATGAGTTAATTGCAACAAAGCGATTGTTTAATGAAACGATCGCAATCTTTGTTCGATTAGGATTCATTAATATTGCTTTATGGCTAGATGAATTCATCCAAAGTTGAAAAGCACCCTGAGCTGTAAGTGTGCCCCCTGCTTGATAAGCTAATGTTTCACCAAGTTTATTATTTTGACTATAAAAGTCTGAATAGAATTTTGAGTGACTAAAATCAGTTTGTATTTGTTTGACTCTTAACTTCGCGACTCTTTCGCATTCAGCATCCCAAACAACAGGGCTAAGCCCTAACGCCGTTCTTTCTTGATTGATCAATGTCATCACTTGTTTTTGAAGCGATGGCGTACCTGTTGAAGATGTTTGAGAAGTTGACGCTTGAGATTGATTTGTTGATTGTGTCGTATTAACCTTTTGTGATGTTTGGGTTGTAACAACAGGTTGATTTAAAACAATAATTTGTATTGTCGCTTTTGTTTGATTGTTATAATCATCGCACGCGATGACGTCAACATCATATGTACCTGCTTTTTTATAATCGACATGTTCATCATTAACCGTTACAACAACTTTAGAATAATCATCAACCTTTATGACACTTTTATCAAATGACTTTCCATAGTCAACACGGTAAGTGTCTTTTAAATCTATAAAGGAAGGCGCTATTGTATCTGATATAATAATGTTAACTGTTTCAAGTTTATTTTTATATTTGAGTGTAAGTGTATATTCTCCTACCTCTGGATAATCAAGTGACTCTAGATAAGTAAAATCATTTTCGCTTTGAACTTGATCAAGTAAGTCAGTTGAATTATCAAGGAAATCTGTAAGTTTGAGATCAATAGGTGTTCCATATTCAAACTGTAGTTCTTGCGTTATGACATTCATTTGTTCAAACAGAGTACAACCAATCATCATCGTCCCAATAATGAGGCATAATAGTATTTGTTTAATAGATTTCATTTGTGTCCCCTTTCATCAATTTATCATATAGGAAAATAACACATTTGTAAACAAATACAGCACTTTCTATATAATCATAAAAATCAATAGACACGACTCTTCTCTTATGTTAGATTAGATAGGTATTAAAGGAGTTATTATGAAGAATTTAACTTATGGGAAACCATTAAAACTTATATTTTATTTTGCATTACCATTAATGTTTGGTAATATTTTACAACAAGTTTATACACTTGTTGATACAATGATTGTTGGACAGTTTCTTGGTGTAGACGCTCTTGCATCTCTTGGTGCAGCAGATTGGATTAACTGGGCTATTTTGGGGATTATTATGGGATTAACCCAAGGCTTCTCTATTAGAATATCA
Source organism: uncultured Erysipelotrichaceae bacterium (assembly GCA_947074115.1). Classification (GTDB taxonomy): domain Bacteria; phylum Bacillota_I; class Bacilli_A; order Erysipelotrichales; family Coprobacillaceae; genus CAMTOK01. Next base: position 96,292 of record CAMTOK010000001.1, read on the forward strand.
CATTTATTTGGTGCCAATGAAAATGATCAACTGTCTCATACAACAATTACGATTTATATTTTATCATTCATTGTTGCTGTTCTATTAACAATCGGGATGCAGTTTATTATTCATCCCCTATTAACATTACTCAATACACCTGATAATATCATACAAGGATCTATAACTTATTTAAGAGTGATATCATCAGGTATTATCATTGTTATGTTTTACAATTGTTTTTCAAGTATACTTCGTGCATTAGGCGATAGTAAAACACCTTTAATAGCAATGATTATAGCAGCAATAATTAATATCTTATTAGACTTATTATTTGTTTGTGTTTTCCATTTAGGAATTGGAGGGGCTGCATTAGCGACGATTGTTGCACAATGCTTTGCAGCAATCTTCTCATTTATCGTTCTTAAAAGAAAGATGCCTCACCTCTTTGAATTGAAAGACTACCAATTTAAATTAAGTACGGCAAAACGTTTATTAAAATTAGGAATGCCTCTTGCCTTACAAAATACAATCATTTCTATAGGTGGTATTGTTGTTCAATCAGTTGTTAATGGATTTGGATTCTTATTTGTTGCAGGTTTCACAGCGACAAATAAATTATATGGATTATTAGAAGTCGCCGCTGTCTCATTTGGATACGCAATTACGACATTCAATAGTCAAAACTTTGGAGCAAAGTATTTTGATCGTATGAAAGAAGGCGTAAAGAAAGCTGGTCTTTTATCCTTAGCGACATCTTTGCTTATTGCATTTATTATGATTTTCTATGGAAAATTCTTCTTGTCATTATTTATTTCAGGAACACCTTCAGAAGTGAGTGCAGTTTTATCTGTTTCCTATAAATACTTATTTATCATGTCTTGTTTTTTACCTGTTCTCTATATTCTTCATACGTATAGGAGTGCTCTTTTAGGTATTAACAATACAGTTATTCCAATGCTTTCAGGTATTGTTGAATTGATTATGAGGATTTCAATAGCTTTGTTGTTACCACTTTATATAGGGTCAAACGGAATCTACTATGCTGAAGTTGTAGCGTGGTGTGGAGCTGCTGTCCTTCTTTATATAAGTTATAAAATATTATTTAATAAGTTATTATTAACAAATGATAATGAATAAAAAAAGAGAAACGTGATGATTTAAATCAACATTATGTTTCTCTTTTATATTTCTTTAATTAAATCAGTTATTCAATTGTATAAGTTAATTTCTTAAATAGAAGAGAATATGAGTGCTATGACTTCTTTCATCAAAGGAGTAACGATATAATGACGCGTTAGTGATTCTCATGACTAAGATCACTCGTCAAACAGTTCATCTTCTTCGAGATATTACCCCTACTCATTCTTATCAAGATTCTTCGTTATACTCCCAATTGAATATCAACATAATTTCAAGAGTCCTTATTCATCAATGAGAGTATTATAAATATTATAACAATTTACGCAATAAGAATATCCTTCGATTGAATCTTCAGCAATCCCGTAAAGAATTTCTTTGTCATCCTTATATTTTGGAAGATCTTTAAATGAATATCGCCAACATGCACAACATGTTGTAGATTGTGAAGCAACTTCCTCACCATTTGCTAATAAATTTACATTAATACTTTCTGGACGTGTATTATATCTATTATTATAATCTCTCCAATATGCTCTACCACAGATATTTATTTTTTCATCAACAAAAGTATTGCATACATTATATCCTTCGACGCTGATGCTATATCCTTCAATTGGATCTTCTATTATTGTATAAATAATTTTACCTAAATCATTATATTCAGGAAGATCTTTGAATTCATAACACCATCTTGAACATCTTGTCACTTGTAGTGAATCTACTTCAACTCCATTTGCAAGTAAATGAATTGTAATTGAGAGTGGTCTTGTACAATCCCAGTTGTTATTATCTTTCCAAATTGCATACCCGCTAACAGATATTTTATTATAAGTTAAGGTATTAACAATATCGTAATCATCAATACAACAAGAGTAGTTTTCTACTCGTTCTTCATCAATTGTATAGACAATTTCAACATCATCATTAAACATTGGTAAATCAGTGAATTTATATTGCCAACAAGTACAACGTGTTACCTTTTGAGATGCAACTTGTGTTCCATCAGCAAATAATTTAACGATGACAAATTCAGGTCGTGTATCACATCTATCGTTGCAGTCTCTCCAATATACCTTTCCACATATATTGATTTTCCTATCTTCAAGTGTGTTAATTAAATCGTATCCAATCACTGTTGGTTTATAACCATCTACGACTTCTTCTGAAATTGTATAATGAATTAATTGTCCATTAATATATTTTGGTAAATCTTTAAATTCATAAGCCCAATTAGAGTTTCTACCAATTCTCACTGTTTTAACAATAACACCATTAGCAAGTAAATAAACTGTTAGACAACATGGTCTTGTACAGAATCTATTATCATAGTCTTTCCATGTCTTATTTCCGTTAATAGTGATTTTTTCTGGTGTGTGAGTATTTGTGATATTATATCCATTAATTGTTGTGACGTAGTTAGGGACTTCTTCTTCACCGATTGTATAGACAATGAGTTGTCCATCAATATATTTTGGAAGATCATTAAATACATAAGCCCAATTGTCAGCTTCACTGATTGTTATTGTTTTATAGTAAACATCATCAGCATAGAGAATCACTGTTATTGAGTCAGGTCTAAGACCATCTTGGTTGTTACTATCACTCCATGTTTTTGTTCCACTAACAGATACAGTTTCTGGAGTATGAGTATTAGTGATGTTATATCCTGCGATTGTGAGAGTATAACCTGGAATAGAAATTTCACCAATTGAATAAGAGATGAGTTTTCCATCATCATATTTTGGCACATCTTTAAATTCATATATCCATCCATCTTCTTTATTAACAGATAGTGTTTCATAAGTTTCACCATTTGCATAGAGGATCACAGTAATTGAATCAGGTCTGATACCATCTTGATTGTCGTCATCATTCCATGTTTTTGTTCCTTTTACATTTATTGTTTCAGGAACATGAATATTAACAATATTGTTACCTTCAATTGTTGTTGAATATCCAAGAACTTCTTCTTCACCAATCGTATAAGAGATGAGTTTTCCATCACTATATTTTGGAAGATTATCAAATTCATATGACCAGTTATCATCTTTAGTAATTGTTTGAGTTTTGTCATAAACTTCATCTGCGTATAAGATCACAGTAATTGAAGCAGGTCTGATACCATCTTGATTAAGATTATCATCCCATATTTTCATTCCTTTAACACTTATTGTTTCAGGTGTATGAGTGTTTGTAATGTTGTATCCAGTGATTGTTGTTACATAGTCAACAATTGCGTCTTCTGAAATTGTATAGTTAATAAGTTGTCCATCAATATATTTTGGAACATCCTTAAATTCATATGACCATCCACTTGCTTCAGTAACAGTTTGAGATTTGAATAAAGCTCCATCAACTAATAAATTAACAGTAATTGAATCAGGTCTGATAAGGTCTTGATTATCATGATCATCCCATGTTTTTGTTCCTGTAATCGTCATGACTTCTGGGATATGAGTGTTTGTAATAATATAACCATCAATTGTTGTAGAATACCCTACGATATCTTCTTCTCCAACTGTATAAGTGATGAGTTGTCTATCAATATATTTTGGTAAATGATTGAATTCAAATTCCCAGTCAGTTTCATCAGTGACAATGACACTCCTATCATAGGCACCATCTGCATATAAGATAACTGTAATTTGTTCAGGTCTGATACCATCTTGATCGTCGTTATCATCCCATGTTTTTATTCCTTTAACACTTACAGTTTCAGGAATGTGGGTATTAGTAATATCATAACCGTGAATTATTGTTGTATAACCTGTAATAGTATCTTCGGTAATTGTATAAGTGACAAGTACCCCATCCATATATTTAGGAAGGTTATCGAATTCATATGACCAGTTTTCTACTTCAGTAACGATGAGTGTACTATAAACTTCACCATTTGCGTTTAAGTTCACAGTAATACCTTCAGGTCTGATACCATCTTGATCATCGTTATCATCCCATGTTTTTACTCCCTTAACACTTACAGTTTCAGGAATGTGGGTATTAGTGATATCATAACCATCAATTGTTGTTTCATAATCAGGGATTTCTTCTTCACCAATAGTGTAAGTGATAAGTTCTCCGTCGATATATTCAGGAAGATGTGTGAAAGTATAAGCCCATTCGTTATCTTCAGTGACTACTTGAGTCATATATAAAGCGCCATCAGCGTAAAGGTTAACAGTGATTTCATTAGGTCGTTTTCCATCTTGATTTCTACGATCATCCCATGTTTTCGTACCTTTAACATTGACAGTCCCTGGAGTATGAGAGTTAGTGATGTTATAACCATCAATAGTTGTTTCATAGTTAGGAACTTCACCTTCAGTAATTGTATAAGTGATTTCTTCTCCATCAATATATTTAGGGACATCTTTAAATTCATATCTCCATTCATCAGTTGCTGTTACAGTGAGAGTTTTATAGAGTTCACCATCAGCTAATAAATTAACAGTAATTGATTCAGGTCGCTTACCTTCTTGATTATTATTGTCATCCCATGTTTTCGCTCCGTCAATAGTCATGACTTCAGGAGTATGAGTGTTTGTCACGTTATAACCAGTAACAGTTGTGACATAATCAGTGACTGTATCTTCTGTGATTGTATAAGTGATTTCTTCTCCATCTATATATTTAGGAACATCTTTAAATTCATATGACCATTTTTCTGTTGCAGTGACAGTAAGTGTCTTATAGACAGCACCATCAGCTAATAAATTAATTTTAATTGATACTGGTCGCTTTCCATCTTGATCATCATTATCATCCCATGTTTTTGTTCCTTCAATAGTTAAAGTTTCTGGAGTATGAGTATTTGTGATATCGTATCCAGTAATCGTTGTGACATAATCAGTAATTGCATCTTCTCCAATAGTATACACATTTAATTTTTTTGCAGTGTATTTTGGGAGATCTCCAAATGAATATTTCCATTCGTCTGTAGCAGTTACTATCATTGTCTTTTGAAGAATTCCATTATTATAGAGATGAATTGTAATAGAATCAGGTCGTTTTCCATCTTGATCATTTTCATCATCCCAAGTCTTTGTTCCTGCAACAGTTTCAACTTCAGGAGTATGCGTATTTGTAATGTCATAATCATCAATTGTTACTGTATATTTAGGAATATCATCTTCAGTGATTGTATAAGTGACAAGTTTTCCACCTTTGTATTTAGGAACATCATCGAATTCATATTTCCATGTTGTCGCTTCAGATGCTTCTTCTGTTCTATAAATCGCTCCATCAGCTAATAAATTAACAGTGATTGTTTCTGGTCTCATACCATCTTGATCATCATTATCATCCCATGTTTTTGTTCCTTCAATAGTTATTGTTTCAGGAGTATGCGTATTTTTGATATCGTTACCTAAAATTGTCGTTGTATATCCTGGAATCGCATCTTCAGTGAGACCATAAGTGACAAGAGCTCCCTTAAGGTATTTAGGTGCTTTAACAAAAGAGAATTTCCAGTCTGTATCTTCATTTACAACACGAGAAGAACGTTCTGTACCGTTTAAGATTAAGTTAACAATAACTGAATCAGGTCGTATACCATCTTGATTATCGTTGTCATCCCATATTTTAGAACCAGATATTGTTACTGTTTCAGGTGTATGAATATTAGTAACATCATAATTCGTTGTGATTGTTTGATAATCTTCTACCTCATCTTCAGTAATTGTATAAGTGATTACATTTCCATTTTCATATTTAGGAAGTTCAGAGAAGTTATATTTCCAATCAGTTTCTGCAGTGACATCCACTGTTGTTTTGTATGCTCCATCAGCAAATAAATTAATTTTAATTGATAGTGGTCGTTTTCCATCTTGGTTATTGTTGTCATCCCATACCTTAACAAAATCAAACATAACTGTTTGAGGTGTATGATAATTTGTAATATTATGACCTGTCACTTCAGTGACATATCCAAGAATTGGATCTTCTTTAAGTGTATAGTTAATTTCTACACCATCTTTATATTTTGGAAGGTTAGTAAATGAATATTTCCATTCCATTGCTTCAGTAACAACTTTAGAATAAACTTCAGCATCATCAGCTAATAAATTGACAACTATAGTTGAAGGTCTAATTCCATCTTGGTTATTGGCATCACTCCATGTTTTTATTCCTTCAATATCTACTGTTTCAGCAACATATTTATTAACAATATCAAATCCATTAATTGTTGTTGTATAATCTAAAATATCATCTTCAGTGATTGTATAATCAATAACAGCACCATCTTTATATTTTGGAAGATCGGCAAATTCATGTTGCCAGTTCATTGTTTCATCAATCGTAATTGTTTCAACAATATTACCATCAGCTAATAAATTGACAGTAATTGAAGTTGGACGGACATTATCTTGATTGTTGTTATCATCCCAAGTTTTTTTAACAATACGAGACATTGTTTGTGGTGTATGCGTATTTGTAATATTAAAATTATCAATGGCAGTTGTATAATCTGCAATTACTTCTTCAGTAATTGTATAGGCGATATCTGTTCCGTCTTTCTTTTTAGGAAGATTTTCAAATAGATATGACCATCCCATATCACTCGTAATAACTTTAGAATCAACCTTGACATCATTAGCCAATAAATTGACAGTAATTGATGTTGGTCTTAAACCATCTTGGTTATTTTCATCATTCCATACTTTATTAACAGGAACATCAACTGTTTCAGTGCTATGCGTATTCAGAACGTTATAGCCAAATATTGTTGTTGTATAATCTGTTACAGCATCTTCACTGATCGTATAAACTATTTCTTCCCCATCTTTATATCTTGGAAGGTTAGTAAATGTGTAAGCCCATCCCATTGCTGCTGTTACAGTTGCATGAGTCGCTTCTGTTCCATCTGCTAAAACTCTAATAATAATTTCATCAGGTCTTAAACCATCCTGATCATCATTATCATCCCATGTTTTTGTGCCACTAATAGTTAAATTTTCTGTAGCGTGTTTATTTGTAATCGTATAACCATCTATTACTGTTGTATATCGATCTATAGCGTCTTCGGTAATTGTGTAGACATTTTCTGTTCCATCTGTATACTTTGGAAGGTTATCAAAAGTGAAAGCCCAATTTGTTGTAGCTGTCACAGCTTTGGTTTCAGATAACACTGCATTTTTCATTAAGTTCACGTTAATAGTATCAGGTCTAAATCCTTCTGAATCATCATTATCATCCCATACCTTTTGTCCTTCAACTTTTACTGTTTCCGGTTCATGTGTGTTGATAATATCATATCCAACTACTTGTGCTGTATATCCTGTAATAGCGTCTTCGCTGACAGTATAGACAATAGCTGTTCCATTTTTATATTGTGGTAAATCTGTAAATTGATAAATCCATTTCGTAGCTTCTGTTACAACTTTTGAGTCATATTTCACACCATCTGCCAAAACATTAATAGTCACGCTTGTTGGTCTTAATCCATCAATATCATCTTCGTCGTTCCAGTTTTTTTGTCCAATAATTGAAATGAATGCTGGTGTATGCGTATTTGTAATGTTATAACCATCAATACTAATATCATAACCATAGTTAGCATCTTCAGTAACTGTATACGAAATAAGAGTTCCATCTTTATATTTAGGAAGTCCAGTAAATCTGTATTCCCATCCCATTGCTTCTGTTACTGTTAAAGATTGAACTTCTTCATTATCAGCAAGTAAGTTAACAACAACGTATGTTGGTCTGATTCCATCTTGGTTATTACTATCGTTCCAAGTTTTACTTCCTGCAACTGTGATTGTTTCAGGTGTGTGGGTATTAATAATATCAAATCCATCAATAACGCCTGTATAACCAGTAATTGCTTGCTCACTTACTGTATAATTTATGATATTTCCAGAACTGTATTTAGGCAAATCAGTAAATTCATATTTCCAATCGTCTGCAGCCGATATGCTTTGTGTCTTTTTAACAACTCCATTAGCTAAAAGCTGAATAGTAAGCGCTGTCGGTCTTAAACCATCTTGATTATCGTTATCGTTCCATGTTTTGGTAACAGTTCGACTTACCGTTTGAGGAGTATGAGTATTGATCACGTGATATCCATCTATAGATTTTTCATAGTTATCAATAGCGTATTCATCTACTGTATACACAATTTCAACTTCATCTTTGTATTTTGGTAAGTTTGTAAATTCATATACCCAGTTCATATCGCTTGTTACAGTTTGAGAATGACATCGTTCTCCATCTGCCAATAACATTAATGTTACAGAACTTGGTCTTAAACCATCTTGATCGAGTGAATCTAACCATATTTTCTTTGTAGAAATTGAAATAAAATTATCTAAGTCTAATGTTAAACCAGTAAAATCTGTTCTATGAGATTCTCCTAAAACATTAACCGTTCCACCAATGACAGTACCATTGAGGTTGTTTTCCATATTAATTGTAGCCCCAGGTGCTAATATATGACCGGTTACGAGTTTTGAATTTGAAATTGTCCCTGTGTAAACGCCATTTGTTTTACTACTATCATAAACGTTCCAGATAACATTTGCATCTTGCCAAGTTGTCACTTCTCCCCCTGGTGCAGCAGTACCATCAGTGTAATACATAACAGATCCAGGGATCGCAAATGTTGTTTTTCCCTTCGCATCTACATTTATAACTAATGTAGCTGGACTTCCTTTTACGAAACCTCTCACATTTATAGGTGTAGATGTTGTGATTAAATCAAATTCATAATTATAAACACTAACCCCATCAGTATTTAAAATAGTAATATATTCATTAAAAGGATCTTCAAAATGTTTTTCAATGTTTTGTGTTGAGTAAGGTTGAAGTTTTTTACTCACCGCAATAGCTTGAGTTTTAACTGCATCAATATCGATAAACTTAATTGCCGTATCTTGCCATAAACTATCAGGGTGTTTTGATTTTTGTGGTGAATCTACCTTTCCACCATTAAGTGCCCAAGCGTTGTTATTATCTACTTCTGTAATTACGATATCCGTACCGACAACGAGGACACTGTCTACATCTGCTTGTGATGCTTTAAATCCATTAACAACATTTTCTAAGTTTCTTATATAACTAACTTCTTCAACGCCGTTTGTCCCAAAGTTACTCATATAATATAAAGAGTTTGTTAATATATTCCCATTTGTATGGGCATTTGTTAATACTCTATCAAAACCGACAATGTGAAAACCTCCCGCTATTCCTAGTGGGCTTTCTTTGTAATATTTTGTTTTTGTATATACATTATCTGCAGTAACTGGCACAACTGAATTAGGTGTTGTTTGTAAATTAAATGGTTCAACTGTTAATAATTCTTCCATCATTGGAACATCATTTTCTTGTGTCATTAAATCTTCTAACGGATTTATTTCATCATCAATATAATCAATTACCATATTTTTTCCTCCATATTTTTTTTCATCTTTTCTCTAAAATAACTATAACTTTCATTGAGTATTTCTTTCTTTTTTCTTTTAATCATTTCATTCTCCTTTCGTCGTATCAATACCCACTACTAATTTATGTTTTGTATTTTTTTAAAGTAAGACGATAAACACGAGAAAATGATTTTCCCAATATTTCATATAAATTTTGTATACAAAAACAGACAAGTGTTTAAACACTTGCCTGTTTTTCCTTAATAATTTGTTTTTGTTTACGTTTTTTTGGTTTGAGTGATTTTACCTTTTGATCATCCAATTTATAACGTAAATCCATAAATAAATTTCCTTTGTTTTTGAGTACAGCTCTTGAGTGAGAGAATGTATCAAAACTATATTGTCCATGATATTGACCTATACCACTTGCCCCCATACCACCAAAAGGAAGTTTGTTGTTGTTAATATGCATAATAACATCATTAATACAAACTGCACCTGAATTAATATTGAATGAGAAACGTTCAACTGTTTCTTTTGTTTCAGAGAAGATGTACATAGCTAATGGTGAAGGACAGACTTCATGAACAAGATCAATCGCTTCTTGATGTTTATGATAAGGAATAACTGGTAAGATGGGTCCAAATATTTCTTCCTTCATCATTAATGATTGTAGACTTGCTTCAACGATAGTTAATCCTATTGTTAAATCCTGTTCAATATCTTGTTTATAAATAATATGATAATCATCTGAATTAAGTAATGTAGATAATCGATCAAAGTGTGATTGTGAAATAATATTAGAGAATTTCTCTTTGTTATTTATTAAATGTTCAGCTTGAGTAATAAGTTCTTTTTCAAATTCTTCTTTGATTGAATCATGTACAAGGACATAATCAGGAGCAATACATGTCTGCCCTGCATTTAGCATCTTGCCCCATAATATGCGCTTAGCAGCGACTTTTAGATTTGCTGATTGAGTGACAAGACATGGTGATTTACCACCCAATTCAAGAGTGTGTGGGATCAATTCTTTAGAACATTGTTTCATAATTAACTTTCCGACATTTGTACTTCCAGTAAAGAAAACATAGTTAATTTTAGATTTTATTATTGTTTGTGTTTCTCTTGTTGCTCCATTAATCACAAGTAAAAAATCAGTTTTTCCTTTAAATATATCAACTATTGCCTGAGTTGTATAAACAGAATATTCACTTGGTTTTAATATAACTTGATTCCCAGCAGCAATTGCGCCAACCATTGGTAAGAACGCCAATAAGAATGGATAATTCCAAGGACTAATAATCGCCACTGTCCCATACGGTATCTTTTCTATATAATTCTTTGCCCCTATAGCTGAGATTGCACCACTCACACGTTTTTGCCCCATGTTTTTCTTTAAATTCTTAATATGATAATTAATCTCTTTATAAAATGGATAAATCTCTGCTGTTAATGTTTCATAATCAGAACGGTTTAAATCTTTTTCAATTGCTTTAACGAGCATGGCCTCATGCTCTTCTATTAAATATCTCAATTGATGTAATGATTCTATTCTTTTTTCATATGATGGTTTTTTATAGTTTTCTATAAATGTATCAATCTTTTTCATATTTCCTCCCGTCTTTTTCCTATATAATCTTATAATATTCATTCACTTTAGTCAATTTCATTTAGGATTCTTAATGTGCCTAAGCGACATAATTCTTCCTACTTCATAATATATTTAAGTAATACTGTTTTATATGACATTGTTCAACAGATGATTTTTTATGAAAGTAAGAAAATTGACAATATAATGTATTTTACTCATTTAAAGAACGATATTATATATAAGCATTTATATATGAGGAGGCATTATGAATACAACATTACTTACAGATAAATTACATGTCTTTATTAATAATACAAGACAATTTATTACAAAACATAAAGGATTAACATTAAGCTTAGTTATAATCGTTATGATGGTATTTCTTATTGGAAGTATACCTAATAAGCAAACATCAAATTTCTTAGATACGAGTGATGTTGATCGTGTTGTGATCAGTAGTTTTCCTTCATCACACGATTACTCAAAAACAATAGAAACAGAGGACGGTATAGAAACTTTCTTAATGGAGATGAACTCACTTAATTTCAGAGATTCAAATAAGGAAAAAGATGAGTATGTAGGGTTATCTTTAACTGTACGTGTTTATTATAAAGAGAGTGATACAGTTAAGTTTTCAATATTTGATCCCTATATTATAAAAGCTGATGGAACAGTCCTAGAATCAACAACAAAACAAATATCACAATTAACAAATATTATTAAAGATTTGTACTAATCTACCTATTCATTCAGAAGAAGCTTTGCTTCTTCTGTTTTATATTAAAAAACCTTATTCTTATGAATAAGGTTTTTCTCGTTTACTTTGATAAAATACCAACCCAACGACCATTATAGTAAGCAAATGCTCCTTTTTTATAGTTTTCTCCCATTATAATTTTATAATGTGAACTTGAATTGATCCAGTTCGTTACAGCTTGAGAAGCTGGATAATCACCTTTTGTTTTCATTGTTAAGACTTCACCAAGTTTTTTATTCGCATTTAAATACTTATAAAAACCATCATGACTAAAGTCAGTTTGAATTTCATCTACTCTTAATAAAGCAATTCTTGCGCATTCAGCATCATAAGTGATTGCTGATAAACCACGGCTAATTCGTTCCTGGTTAATAATATTAAATGCTTCCATAGATATTCTTGATGGTACAGTTGGTGTTACTGTTGTCCCAGAACTTCCTGAGGAGCTTGATCCGCTAGATGAAGACCCACTTGAACTTGAAGATCCACTAGATGAAGATCCACTTGAACTTGAAGATCCACTAGATGAAGATCCACTTGAACTTGAAGATCCAC
>CAMTOK010000002.1 GCA_947074115.1 uncultured Erysipelotrichaceae bacterium
CTGGTTTAATAATAAGTAGCGTTGTCATAAGAGAATTACTAGGTATGTAAAAAGGTGAGAAGAAAAACTTCTCACCTTTTTGTTATATTTGACATAGATTATAGAGAGGTGTAGAGAATGAAAGAGTTATTACAGTATTTTATATACACAGAAAAATTATTATCTGTATTGTATCGTAAGGCTGCTGCTTTAACATCTGTTAAAAGCCAAGAAGATACACTATTAAAATTTGCAAAAGACGCTACAGATAATGCATCATATTTAAATTCTTTATACAAAAGAGAATATGGTGTGAATTATGATCCAATGGTTCCAGAAGTAAATGTGAATGGTTCATATAAAGAATTCTTAGATGAAATCGCAAAACGTGAAATTGAATCTTATCAATCAGTAAAAACACAAGCAGCGTTTGCAGAAGATCAAGATGCTAAAGAATTATTTGATTATATCTCAGGAATTAAAGCAGTGCATGTTTGGGTTCTTTTAGATACGATTATGAAATTATAGTGTCTTAAAACTCTCTTTAATAGGAGAGTTTTTAAATACAAAAAAAACATAGCTAAGCTATGTTAATTGTTAAATGGTGACCCGTACGGGATTCGAACCCGTGAATGCATGCGTGAAAGGCATGTGAGTTAACCGTTTCTCCAACGGGCCATGGCGCTTGAAGTAGGACTCGAACCTACGACCGTTCGGTTAACAGCCGAATGCTCTACCAACTGAGCTATTCAAGCGTTGGAGCGGGTGATGGGAATCGAACCCACGTAGTCAGCTTGGAAGGCTGAAGTTCTACCATTGAACTACACCCGCATGAATGGTGCCCAGGGCCGGAGTCGAACCGGCACGGATTTTAAGGTCCGCAGGATTTTAAGTCCTGTGCGTCTACCAATTTCGCCACCTGGGCATGCGCTAGTATAAAATTGTTTTAAAATGGTGACCCGCAGGCGACTCGAACGCCTGACCCTCTGATTAAAAGTCAGATGCTCTACCGACTGAGCTAGCGGGTCAAATAATTTATATGGTGGGGAGAGGCGGATTCGAACCACCGAACCGAAAGGAACTGAGTTACAGTCAGCCGCGTTTGGCCACTTCGCTACCTCCCCATAAATGGTGCCGACTAAAGGACTTGAACCCTCAACCTACTGATTACAAGTCAGTTGCTCTACCAATTGAGCTAAGTCGGCAATGGTGGGGGCTAACGGGCTCGAACCGCTGACCCTCTGCTTGTAAGGCAGATGCTCTCCCAACTGAGCTAAGCCCCCATTGTTGGCTGGGATACCTGGATTCGAACCAGGGAGATGACAGAGTCAAAGTCTGTTGCCTTACCGCTTGGCTATATCCCAACAATATGCTCATATAATATACCAAGTTAATTCTGTTAAGTCAATAACTTTTCCGAAAATAATTTAAATATTTTTTTGAAAGTGAAAAGGGCTTATATGCCCTTTCCTACAAAAACGTCTCAATAAATGCTAATTCTGTACAAATTGCGAGCAATTTCGTTGCTTCTTCAATCTCATTTTCTGCTGGAAATGAGGGTGCAATTCGAATATGAGAGTCTTCTGGATCTTGACCATAAGGGTATGCAGCACCAGCATCTGTGAGTATAACACCGGCATCTTTACATAACTGTACAATTTTCTTGGCTGTTCCTTTTGGTGCAAATAATGAGATAAAATATCCACCATTAGGATTTGTCCAATAACAGTTTGGCACATTTTTTAACTTTTCATTTAATATTTTTATAACAATATCAAATTTAGGTTTTAAAAGTGCTGCATGTTTTTTCATATGTTCAACTAAACCAGATGGTTCTTTAAAATATTTAACATGTCTTAATTGATTGATTTTATCTCCACCAATTGTTTGAACGTTCATATGTTTTAAAACATCAACTTTATTTTCAGCCGAGCATGCCATAACAGCAACACCTGATCCAGGGAACGTTACTTTTGATGTTGAAAAGAATTCAAAAATATATTTTTCATTATTATATTTTTTAAGTTCAGCAAATAAATCAAGTAATTCATCTCCATCATTATTCAAGTGATGAACGAAATAAGCATTATCCCAGAAGAATCTAAAATCATTAGCTGCTGGTTTGACTTGAGCAAGTGCTTCTACTGATTTTTTAGAGAAAGTGTATCCCGTTGAGTTAGAATATCTTGGGCATGCCCACATTCCTTTAATTGCTGGATCACTATTTATTAAATTAACAATAGTATCTACATCTAAATCCTGATCAATCATCGGAACAGGAATCATTTCAATGTGAAAATGTTCAGTAATCGCAAAATGACGATCATATCCAGGAACTGGACAAATAAATTTTACTGTTTCTAAGCGACACCATGGTGCTTCACCTAAATAACCATGTGTATACCCACGGCTAATTTGATCAAACATAAGTGTTAAGCTTGAGTTTCCAGCAACAATAATTTCATCTCGACTTACATTAAGAATATCCCCAAAGAAATCTTTCGCTTCATCAATACCATCTAATAAACCATAATTTCTATATTCACCTAATTCATCATGAGATGTAATAACATCTAACATATCATTAGATAATGACAATTGTGTCGCGCCTGGCTTACCTCTTGCCATATTTAAAGATAAATTTTTGTTTTTAAATTGATTATACTGCATTAATAAATCATTATAACGATCTTCTAATTCAACTTTTGAAAATTCTTGATAACTTTTCATTTTTTCCCTCTCCAAATCAATTAATTTCATATTTTTTAACATTTTAACCTTTCATACATAAAAAATCAAATCATTTTACAAAATAAAAAGAAAAGAAAATATTTTTTATGAAAGGAGACAATTATGGAAGAATTATTACATCAATTGAGTTATGGATTATATGTTGTCAGTACAGCTCATGACAACAAAAGTAATGCATGTATTATCAATACAGCATTTCAATTAACAGTTAAACCTTTACAAATATGTATCTCATTAAATAAAGACCATTTAACAACTGAAATGATAGAAAAAAGTCAAAACTTTATACTATGTCCTTTATTAAAAGAAGGATCTCAAGAGACAATTGAACAGTTTGGATATCAAAGTGGGCGTAAAGGTGATAAATTTAAAGGAATTGAAACAAAAGAATCTCATGGAATATTGTACCCAATAAAAGGAATTGGTAGTGAAGCGTTTTATGAAGTCACAAAGACTGTAGATGTCGGGACACATTTAATCTTTATAGCAACATTACAAGATGGAGAAATAGTGAGTAATCAAAATTTATTAATATACGCTGAATATTTATCACAAAAGAAAAAAGTATCCCCAAAAGTGAATAAGGGATACGTATGTGATGTGTGTGGATTTGTTTATGAAGAAGACACACTACCACCGGATTATATATGTCCAGTTTGTCATGTTGATGCTTCTCATTTTAAGCCACTTGATTAAAATGGATCAATAAGACTTCTAGGGAGAATAACAACGAAAGTTGTTTTTCTTTTATAACTTTGTGCGAGAATTTGTCCTCCATGAAGTTCAACTATATTTTTAGCTATAGCTAAACCGAGTCCAGATCCTCCGGTAGAAGAAGAACGAGATTCATCAGTTCTATAGAATTTATCAAAAATCTTTGATAAATCTTCAGGAGGAATTGTATTTCCTTTATTGATCACTTTAATTGTGACATCAGTATCAGAATTTAACATTTGAATTGTCACATCAGAATGATCATCACCGTATTTAACCGCATTTGATAAGAGATTATCAAATAATCGTGCAAGTAACATACCATCACCTTTTATTATTAAGTGTGGTTGTGATATATCAATATGAACAGCTAAATCATGTTCTTGAAATGTAGGATAAAATTCATCAACGATTTGTAACAATAACTCAGAAATATTTAATTGAATAAAATCCACCTTAATATCAGTCTGTTCTAACTTAGTAAATTCAAATAAATCATCCATTAACATTTGTAATCTCTTAGATTTATCAAAAGCTATAGAAGAATATTTATAAATTTCTTCTCGAGTTAAATCAGGATTATTCATTATTAAATCTAAATAACCGATCACTGTTGTTAGTGGTGTTCTTAAGTCATGGGCAACATTAGTAATTAAAGCATTTTTTTGTTGTTCTGCATTTCTTTCAGCATCATATGCTAATCTTTCATTCTCTTTTAAGATTAATGATTCAGTATTTTTCTCTTTTAATGTCAACGCTAAAGCGTTGATATTCGCTGCGAGTAAACCAAGTTCATCATCATATTCAATAGGGGTACTCACGTTATAGTCACCTGAGGTCACCTGTTGTATTGTATCATTTAATGTTGTAATGTATTGCAATGTAATATCCATGAGATCAAAGAATACAACAAGAAATATAATAAGAGATAAACAAAACGCAATTATATAAATAACTTCATCAGTTAAATGGATAAAAGTTATATTTGAGAAAACAACAACCAATGCACTATATATAAGAAAAGTAAGTATATAGGATAAAGTGATATTTATAAGCAGTCTCCATCTGAAACTACTCATAAATAATCTTTTTAACTTTTTCACTATCTTTCGAATTTATAACCAATACCCCAAACAGTAATAACATGTCTTGGTGTCCTTGGTTTAAGTTCAATTTTTTCTCTTAATTTTCTTATATGTACCATAATTGTATTATGTGAATTTGTTGAACGTTCGTTCCAAATGCTTTCAAATATATCTTCAGTTGAATAGACAACACCTGGATTCTTTGCCAGTAATAATAAGATTTCAAATTCTGTTCGTGTTAAAGCAACAGGTCTTTGTTCTACGAGAACATATTTCTTTTTAATATCAATAATAAGATCATTAGCCTCAATAATGTCTGGATTCACAGAATGATCCTTATTAAAGACGTGTGTACGTCTTAATTGTGATTTGACACGCGCGACTAACTCTTTTGCGTTAAATGGTTTCGTCACATAGTCGTCAGCACCAATAGATAAACCATTGATTTTATCATCGTCTGTAGATTTCGCTGAAAGCATAATAACAGGCATATTATAATTCTGTCTTAACATTTTTAATGCTTCAATCCCATCTACGATGGGCATCATAATATCTAGGATAACAAGATCAAAGGAAACTTGAGCAAGATCTTCTACGAGTGTTGTTGCGTCATATCTTTTTGTAACAAGATATCCTTCTTGTTGTAAATAAATTTCGACTAAATCAGTTATTTCTTTTTCGTCATCGATAACGAGAATGCGATGTGTCATAAGTTCAACCCCTTTCTCATATTATAACGAATTAAAATAAATTTCATAGAATTATTTGTCACCAAAATGGAATAATGATTTTGAAGAGTTTGTCGATATTGAAGTTTTGATAGAAAATAATTGAATTGATAATTATTTTTTGCTAGAATGTAAGAGGGCACTCTCGGCTTACCGAAGATGTGCATTTTTTTTGTAGAAAGGCGGAAATTATGGCTAAATTTATATTTGTAACCGGTGGTGTTGTTTCTGGATTAGGAAAAGGATTAACAGCAGCATCTTTAGGAAGAATATTAAAACAAAGAGGATTAAAAGTTTTTATGCAAAAACTCGATCCTTATATTAATGTAGACCCAGGAACTATGTCTCCATATCAACATGGGGAGGTTTTTGTCACAACAGATGGTGCAGAAACTGACTTAGACTTAGGACATTATGAAAGATTTATTGATGAAGAATTAAATAAGAATTCATCAATTACGACTGGAAAGATTTATAGCGATGTGATCGCTAAAGAACGTCGTGGTGACTATTTAGGAGCAACAGTACAGGTTGTACCACACATCACAAATGAAATTAAAAAGAGAATTTATGACGCTGCTGAAAGTAGTGGAGCAGATATTGTCATTACAGAAGTTGGCGGAACTGTCGGAGATATTGAAAGTTTACCTTTCATTGAATCAATTAGACAAGTTCGTTTAGATTTAGGTTACGAAAATACTTTATATATACATACGACTTTATTACCATACATTGGAGCAAGTCATGAAGTGAAAACAAAACCAACTCAACATAGTGTTAAAGAGTTAAGAGGATATGGTATTCAACCAGATATTATTGTTTGTAGAAGTGAAAAATATATTGAACAAGAATTAAAAGAAAAAATCTCATTATTCTGTAATGTTCCTACAAACGCAGTTATTTCTAACTATGATGTGGATATCTTATACAAATTACCAGTCATGTTATTAGAACAAAAAATGGATGATTTGGTATTAGATCATTTACGTATTGAAGCAAAACCTGCAGATATGACAGAGTGGAAAGAACTTGTTGAAAGAGTTCAAAGCCTAGATAAAGATATTACAATCAAAATGGTAGGTAAATATGTTCAATTACCTGATGCTTATTTATCAGTTAATGAAGCGTTAAAACATGCTGGATTCTATGAATCAAGTCAAGTTAATATTGATTGGGTCAACGCTGAAGACGTGACGAATGAAAACGTCAAAGAGATGTTAGAAGGTGCTGATGGTGTTCTTGTGCCTGGTGGATTTGGTGAACGTGGAACAGAAGGTATGATTGTTGCAATTCAACACGCTAGAGAAAACAATATTCCATTCTTAGGAATCTGTTTAGGTATGCAACTTGCTTCTATTGAATTCGCAAGAAATGTATGTCATTTAAATGATGTTCAATCTATTGAATTCCATCCTGGATGTGAAACACCGTTAATTCATTTAATGGACGACCAAGATTTAGATGATTTAGGTGGAACACAAAGATTAGGGAATTACACATGTGAATTATTAGAAGGAACACATGCAAGAGCGTTATATGGAAAAGATATTATCCAACAAAGACATAGACATAGATATGAGTTTAATAATCAATTCATTAATGTCTTACAAGAAAATGGTTTAGTGATTTCAGGGAAAAACCCAGAAAGAAATCTTGTTGAAATTGTTGAAGTTAAAGATCATCCGTATTTTGTAGCAGCACAATTCCATCCAGAATTTGCTTCACGTCCTAACAGAAGTGAACCATTATTCCAAGGTTTAGTGACAGCTGCAGTTAATAAAAAGTATAAATAATTAGTAAAAAAGGTCTAGGATTCATGTTCTAGATCTTTTTCTATGAGATAAAAATCTCTATACATTTTATTTAATAAAAAAAGTGATGAAATAAAAATCTCATGATTTGAAATACGCTTTTATACTCTTTTATGAAGTGATATGATGATAAAGGAGGAAGTTAATATGGTGAAAAAAGTTATTATTATGGATGTTGATGGTACATTATTCAATTCTGAAAAGAAAATGTCACCTAAAACAAAAGAAGCATTAATTAAGGCACAAAATGCAGGAGCAGTATTGATTTTAGCGTCAGGACGCCCAACTTCAGGGTTAGTAGATATAGCTAAAGATTTAAAAATGAATGAACATCATGGATTATTAGTTTCATATAATGGTTCTAAAGTCACTGATTGTGAAACAAATACAGTATTATTTAATCAAGCGTTAACTGTTGAAGAATCAAAAGCTGTTTTAACTCATATGGAGAAATTTGATAGAGTTCGTCCTATGATCGATAAAGGTCAATATATGTATGTTAAAAATGTATTTGATCAATATATCGAATTTAATGGTGGAGATTTCAATGTTTATGAATATGAATCAAGAGGAGGAAAGTTTAATTTATGTGAAGAACCAGATTTAGCTGGATTCGTTGATTTTGAATTAAACAAGATTTTAACAACTGCTGATCCTCAATATTTACAAGATAATTATGAAGCAATGATGGAACCGTTTAAAGATACATTAAGCTGCATGTTCACTGGGCCGTTCTATTTTGAATTTACTGCGAAAGGTATCGATAAAGCTAAAGCTCTTGATACTGTATTAAAACCATTAGGATATACACAAGAAGACATGATTGCCTATGGTGATGGTCATAACGACAAATCAATGGTAGAATATGCTGGTGTTGGTGTCGCAATGGGAAATGCTGTAGAAGATCTAAAAGCAGTCGCAAACGAAATAACTTTATCTAATGATGAAGATGGAATTGCTGAAAGCTTATATAAATTAATTCCTGAATGTTATGAAACTGTATAGAATCTATACAGTTTTTATTTTGTAGAATTTCTTGGTAAAACTTATAAAAAAGTTTATAATAATGTAAAGAGAGGTTGAGGTTATGAAACTAGGAATTGTAGGAAGTGGAAAGATTGTTGATGAAGTTCTGTCTTTTATACAAGGTATAGAGGGGTATGAATTGATTCATATATCTGGGACAAAGCGTAGCGAAGAGAAGTTACAGGTTATTAAGGACCAATATGGAATGAAGAGATATTCAACTGAATATCAAGACTTACTAGATGATCAAGAAGTTGATGTCATTTACATTGCTTTACCGAATCATTTACATTATGACTATGCAAAAAGGGCATTAGAAGCAAATAAACATGTTATCTTAGAAAAGCCTTTTACTGTTAATGTAGAAGAAACAAGAGATCTTATACGAATAGCGATTGAAAACAATTTATTCTTATTTGAAGCGATTACGAATCAATATTTTAAACAGTTAGATGATATTAAAAAGATTTTGCCACAACTCGGAGATATTAAATTAGCAACATTTAATTTCTCACAATATTCATCAAGATACAATGCCTTTTTAAATGGTGACATTTTACCAGCATTCGATTATCGTTGTGCAGGTGGTGCATTGATGGACTTAAATATTTATAATATTCACTTTGCTGTTTCATTATTTGGTAGACCGCGTCATGTGAATTATTATCCAAATATTCAAAATGGGATCGATACATCTGGTGTCCTAATATTAGATTATGACGGAATGACATGTACTTGTATTGGCGCAAAAGATACACTTGCACCATTAAATAATATTATTCAAGGAAATCAAGGATTTATGAGTATTAAAACACCTGTAAGTATTTTGGATGATATCACAGTTGTTATGAATAGTGGTGAGAGAGTCAAGATAGAAAATAATCAAGATGAACACAGAATGGTTGCTGAATTTAGAGCATTCTTAAAAATGTATCAAGAAGAAGATTATCTTGCATGTGCAAAACGTTTGAAACATACAGAAATCGTCATGGACATACAAACACAAGCGCGTTACAAAGCAGAATTGTACCTTGCTGATGAGAGAAATGAAGACTAGTATTTTATGGAATTAAAGAAAAAGATGTGCTAGAATAGTGCAGGAAGGTGATAAACATGATGAGAATTGGGCAATCTATTGATATTCATCAATTGGTCGAAGGTAGAGATTTGATTATTGGTGGTGTGAAAATACCTTTTGAAAAAGGATTGTTAGGTCATAGTGATGCTGATGTTTTATTGCATGCGATTATTGAAAGTATAATAGGGGCAATGGGACTTGGTGATATAGGAAAACATTTTCCTGATACTGATCCAACCTATAAAGGTGTTTCATCTATGATTTTATTAGAGGCGACTTATCAATTAATGATCAAAGAAGGTTATGAGATTGGCAATATTGATAGTATTATCATGTGTGAAGCACCAAAAATGGCACCTCACATAGGTACCATGAGAGAGAATGTTGCACGTGTTTTACAATGTGATGTTTCACAAATTAATATTAAAGCAACGCGTGGAGAAAAGCTTGGTTTTGTTGGAAGACAAGAAGGTATAGTATCTCAAAGTGTTGTATTATTGAATAAGAGAGGATAATTTATGAGTAAAGTAAGAGTCAGATATGCTCCAAGTCCAACAGGACATTTACATATTGGTGGTGCAAGAACAGCGTTATTTAATTATTTATATGCAAAACACCATGATGGAGATTTTATCTTTAGATTAGAAGATACTGATATTGAAAGAAATATCGAAGGTGGAGAAGCAAGTCAATTAAATAACTTAGAATGGTTAGGAATTCATCCAGATGAATCTCCATTAAAACCACAAGAAAAATACGCTCCATATAGACAAATGGAAAGATTAGATATCTATAGAAAATATACACAAGAATTATTAGATAAAGGATTAGCGTATAAATGTTTCTGTACTTCTGAAGAATTAGAAGAAGAACACGAAAAACAAACAGCGGCTGGTGTTGCACCAATGTATAACCGTCGTTGCTGTGATTTGACACAAGAAGACGTACAAGCTAAAGAAGAAGCAGGAATGCCATATACAATTCGTGTAAGAGTTCCTGAAAACAAAACATATGAATTTGATGATATGATCCGTGGACATGTATCATTTGAATCAGAAGATATCGGTGATTGGGTTCTTGTTAAAGCAAACGGAATTCCAACATACAATTACGCAGTTGTTATTGATGATCATACAATGGAAATTTCACATGTCTTTAGAGGTGAAGAACATTTAAGTAATACGCCAAAACAAATCATGATCTATGAAATGTTAGGATGGACACCACCAACTTATGGACATATGACATTAATCGTTAACGAAGATAGAAAAAAATTATCAAAAAGAGATGAATCAATTATGCAATTCGTTTCTCAATATAAAGAAGAAGGTTACTTACCAGATGCAATGTTTAACTTCATGGCATTATTAGGTTGGTCTCCAGAAGGAGAACAAGAAATCTTTACACATGATGAATTGGTTTCTGTTTTTGATGAAAAACGTTTATCAAAATCTCCATCTATGTTTGATAAGGATAAATTAAAATGGGTTAATAACCGTTATATTAAAGAAAGATCTTTAGAAGATGTAGTAGAGTTAACTGTACCATTCTTAAAAGAAGCTTATGATTTATCAGATAAAAGTGATGAATGGGTAAAAGATTTAATTGCTGTATACCATGATCAATTATCATATGGTAAAGAAATAGTTGAGCTTGTTTCACTATTCTTTAGTGATGAATTGGTACTAGATGATGAAGCAAAAGAATTCATGCAAGATGAATCAATTCCAAATACATTAGCTGTTCTTAAAAAGAATTTTGAAGAAATTACAGATTGGACTAAAGAAAATATTCAAGCTGCAATAAAAGCAACACAAAAAGAAGCTGGTGTAAAAGGAAAAATGTTATTTATGCCAATTAGAATAGCGACAACTGGATTAATGCATGGTCCAGATTTAGGAAGTTCTATTGTTTTATTAGGGAAAGAAAAAGTATTAAATAGATTAGCTTAAGGATATTCTTGAATATCCTTTTTCTATATCGTGTAATAATTTTATAAAGTGTGATATAATAAATAAAATATTATTGACATGAATTGAGGTGATGGTATGAAATATAAGGATAGAATCAATGTGGGGATTTTCTTATTTTTATTAATAAGTACAATTTTCTTTTGTTATACCTTATATAACTTTAAACCAATCACACTTAGAAAACAAATTTTCCAATTTGAATATGGTGAAGAGTTATCGACGGATCCTGCATATTATCTTAGCAGTCATGAGAATACAACAAAACACGCTGTTCTTAATTTAGATAATGTTTTAGGAACAGTTGGACAATATAGAGCGAGTGTTGACTATTATGATGTAACCCTGTACTTTGAAATCAAGATAGTTGATACAACAAAACCAAAGTTTATACTTTATAATAATCAAGTCACTATTGAAAAAAAGAATACACTCTTTGTTAAAGATTTAATAGCTTCTATAGATGATATGTCAGTAACACAGTCATACTTTTATGATGAAGATACTGGTGCAAAAGTAGAATCAATGGTTTTTGAAGACGTTGGTTCATACATAGAGAAAGTGATTGTGGTGGATGAACACGGTAATGAGTCTTCTATCCAAAGAGTAAAAGTTAATGTTATAGAAAATACAACGCCACCTAAAATATTAGGTGTTGAGGATATCACAATAAGTTTAAATCAACCAATTGATCTATTAGAAGGTGTGAGTGCAATTGATGATTTGGATGGTAATATAACTCACAAAATGACTGTCACTGGCCATGTTAATAATGGTGCTATAGGTGAGTATCAAGTGATTTATAGTGTGAGTGATAGTTCAGGTAATAAAACTGAAGTCGTTAGAAAGGTAACTGTAGAATGATTACAAATATGATTTTAATTATTTGTTCAATAATATTCTTTTATATCTGTTTTAAAAAAGAAGATAAAACGCACCTCGCTTTAAAATTAGGTGCGCTTTATCCTCCTTATGTTATTGAAGATAAACAATATTATCGACTGATAACGAGTGCGTTTATCCATGTGGATTTAATGCACTTTATATTTAATATGTATTTTATCTATCAATTAGGGAGTTTTTTTGAATCTTTATTTGGATCTGTTTTATATTTCGTACTCGTCTTTATTTCATTGTTATGTAGTTCTTACATGTGCATAACTGTTGCCAAAATAAATGATAGAAGTTACAATACTTTGACAATAGGTGCAAGTGGAATAGGTTATGGTTATCTTGGAGCATTACTTGCCTTAGCGTTCATTATAGGAGGGCCCTTCATGAATTTACTACAAAATATGGCAGGGATGATTCTTATTAATATCGCGTTAACATGTCTCCACCCTCGTATATCTAAAGCGGGACATTTAGGGGGAATGATTGGTGGCGTGCTTTCTACAGTCATAATCATTTTTGGGTTACAATTATGAGGACTGTACTTATAGATGGAGATGCTTGTCCGGATGTTAAAGAAATTATTAAAATAGCAAAAGAATATAATTTGAATGTCAAATTGTTTATGGATTACGCACATATGGTCCAAACTGAAGAATGTGAAGTTTTTTTGTGTGATGTTGGGCATGATAGTGTTGATATGACATTATTAAATCATACAAAATCAAATGACATCGTTGTGACACAAGATTATGGACTTGCGGGTTTAGCGATTGGTAAAGGCGCGAAAGTGATTCATGTGTCAGGAAAAATAATATCTTCTGAAAACATTGATGGTTTATTAATGTCTCGATACGTTTCTGCAAAAGAACGTAAAAAGAAGAAACATCTTAAAGGACCACCAAAACGAACAGAAGATATTCGAATGAATTTCTTAAATCAATTACGATATATAATAGAAAGGAAATAATAATATGGATTTTAATCAAACAGGAAGTTTTCAAAGTTCAAATGGAATTAATTCTATTGCTTATTATGTTTTTAGACCAAAGAATGAAGTTAAAGCGGTTTTACAAATTTCACATGGTATGTGTGAATATATAAGACGTTATGATGAATTTATTGCATTCCTAAATGATAAAGGGATTGCTGTGGTGGCAAATGATCACTTAGGTCATGGTGCTTCAGTTGATAATCCAGATGGTTTAGGTTGGATGGCGAAGAAAGATGGATGGAAATATGTTGTGAGTGATTTGCATACAGTGACTTCACTCGGTAAAACAGAATTTCCAAATGTACCATTTATTTTATTTGGTCACAGTATGGGCTCATTTATGGCAAGAGCGTACTTATCTCACTTTGCTGGTGAAATAGATGCTGCAATTATTTGTGGAACCGGAGGTCCGAATCCTTTAACAAGCATTGGTATATTTGTTTCCCGAGTACTAAAAACAATTTGTGGACAAAAACACAGATCTAAATTACTGAATAATATGGCATTTGGTCAATATTGTTCACATTTTAAAGATGCTAAAAATGATAAAGTATGGTTAACAAAGGATGAAGAGATTGTTGATTGTTATATTAAGGATCCTTATTGTAATTTCCTATTTACAGCTTCAGCATTTCAAGATTTGTTAAGTGTAAATAAATATGTTAATGAAAAGTTTTGGCCATCAACGTTTAGAAATGACATTCCGTTACTTGTCATAGCAGGTCAAGATGATCCTGTTGGTGATTATGGTAAAGGGGTAGAAACTGTTTATAATAGATTAAAAGAATGTAAATCTGATGTAGAACTAAAACTTTATGAAAATGATAGACATGAAATATTAAATGAATTAGATCGCGTAGATGTCTTCAATGATATTTATAAATGGATAAGTGAACATGTAGAATTATAAAACGAGAAACATTAGGTTTCTCGTTTTTCTATTTTATATGAAGGGTGATACAAACCTGTAGGTTGGTAATAGCGTTCACCGATAGATTCAAAACCAACAGATAATAATGTTTGTTTTGATGCTGTATTGTGCGGATGATGCCCCGCGTATATAATGTGAATATTTAGGGTATTAAATGCATACGCAATGACAGTTCGTAACGCTTCGCTAGCGTAACCTTTATGCCAATAAAGTGGCAGTAAATGGATCCCTATTTCAACATCTTGATCTAATGGTCTCAATCCACAACATCCTATAAATGTTCCTGTTGATTTTAGATAGAGTGGCCAGTATTGATAATGATTGCGTTTTTGATTGTCTATTTCCTGGTTTAATCTGGTTGTAATATCACGCTCACTCATACCTCCACGTGTTATATAATGAGTCACTTCAGGATGTGACCATAATTGTAATGCATCATCTATTTTGTTTTCATCCCAAGTTGAGAACAAAAGACGATTTGATTCTAGAAAGAAAGAATAAACCATAGGTTTATTCTCCACTTGCTCCATAATTTGTTAAAACTCTTGCGCTTGGGTCGTCAACATTACATCCATCCCACTCTTTGTTTGGCATCCAGAAATCTTTAATCCATTTTGCTTGTCCTGGATAAAACTCTTCAAATGTATCTCTATATAATAAAGATTCTTTCGTGAATGGTGGACAATATGGGTATTTTGTTGAAGCGTTTTTAACATCTTCATCTGTATATAATTCATCTGCATAATCTTTTAAGTAATCGACCATTGAATGCCCAACAGCATCACTAAATGCAGCTTTTTCTCTCATTAAAATATCATCAGGTAAATATCCTGTTCCTTCAAAAGCATGACGTAATAAATATTTTCCTTTTCCATATGAGTTCATTTTTACCTTTGGATCTATTCTCATAGCGTAATCAACAAAATCGATATCAGCAAAAGGAACACGACCTTCTAAAGTGTTTGCAGAAATACAACGATCCGCTCTTAAAACATCATACATATAGAGTTCTTCGATTCTCTTTTGAGACTCTTCTTGGAATGCTTGAGGTGTTGGCGCAAAATCTGTATATTTATATCCAAATAATTCATCAGAAACCTCACCAGTTAAAATAACTTTTAAGTCAGTATTGTCATGAATATAACGACAAAGTAAATACATAGCCATACTCGCTCTAATAGTTGTAATATCCCATGTTTCTAATGCTTTAATAACATCTTTTAAATTAGATAATATATCTTCTTTAGTCATAATGACTTCAGTATGATCTGTACCTAAATGATCAGCAACTTGTTTTGCGTATTTTAAATCAATAGGATCAGTTTCCATTCCAATAGCGAATGTACGAATTGGTTTATCATGCATTCTTTGTGCAATAGCACAAACAAGAGATGAATCTAAACCACCACTTAATAAATAACCAACTGGTGCATCTGCTTGTAATCTTTTTTCTACTGCTTTTTCTAATTTTGTTCTTAATTGAACTGCAATTTCATCAATAGAATCGCAATGGAATGTTTTTACATCACAAAGTTCATTATATTTAATGAATTGACCATCAGCATAATAATGCCCTGGTGGAAATGGCGCAATGTCTTCACAAAAATCAAGTAAAGCTTTTGCTTCAGAAGCAAAACTTACTTCATGAGTATCTTTCGTAAAACCATAGAACATTGGACGGATTCCCATTGGATCTCTTGCGGCAAAAATTTGTTTTGTTGCATCATCATATAATACAAATGCAAATTCACCATCTAAAAATCTTGTCATAATATCAATTCCATATTTTTTATATAAAGGAATAAGAACTTCACAGTCACTTCCACTATGGCAATGATAATCAGTTTTAAGGTTTTCTTTTAATGTTTTATAATTGTAAATTTCCCCATTACATACTAAGATACAATCACTATACTCAAATGGTTGCATACCATTTGGAGTTAAATCCATAATAGCTAACCTATTAAACCCCCAAGTTCTTCCGTATTTCTTTAAGCTTTCTACTTGATCAGGACCTCTCCCGATAATTGATGCGAGTGACTTGTTGAATGATTCTAATTCAAATGAGTCACTTCCTATAGTTAAAAATCCACACATATAAAATCCCCCTCTTATTAAATAATATAAAAACTCGCAAAAATATGCGAGTATCCGTCCTGTCTAGCACTAAAAAAAGTGTTATTACATGGTACGGAAAATACTTCAATGAGTACTCGATACCCGTCAACCTTAACGTGGTTGAATTCGTCCAAACCTACTTGTTTCCTTTCGATTGGCAGCTCCCAAGGTGTTCTTCGTTTTAAACTCCATCGCTAGACTTTCACCATCTTCTAGCTCGCTTAGACTTCTGTTTAAAGTTACTCTCCTGATCATAGCTTTTATGAATTGATATAAGTATAATATATTCTATACCAAATATCAATAATAAATTCGTATTATATTAATAAAAAATTACATTTTAAAATAATGTCATTGATTTCATATGAAATTTATTTTTTTATCATACTAAATATGTTAATATTAACCCATTAATAAAGGTAGGTTAAAAGAGATGAAATACAAATTAATAGCATTAGATTTAGACGGTACATTAAAGAATACAAGTAATTTAATTACTGAGAAAACAAAAAATATTTTAATTAAGGCACAACTTGACGGTGTTAAGGTTGTACTGGCATCTGGGAGACCAACTCCAGGATTACGCCATGAAGCAAAAGAATTAAGAATGGATGAATTTGGTGGTTATTTATTATCTTTTAATGGAGCAAGAGTATTAGATTACAAAAACAAAAGAGATATTTATGAAAAAACATTAACACTTGAAGAAGCGTTAGCTGTGAGTGAAAGAGCTAAACAATATAACCTAGCTAGAATGACATATGAAGGTGATTATATTGTTACAGAAGATGTTGAAGATGAATATGTTTGTACAGAAGCTAGAATTAATGATATGACCTTTAAACAAGTTGATAATTTTGATGAATCATTACACGATCCAATCTTTAAATTATTAATGACAGGTAAACCAGAATATTTAGCGTCAATTATTGACGAGTTTAAAGAACCATTTCCTACATTAAGTATCTATAGAAGTGCACCATTCTTTATTGAAGTTATGGCCAATAAAATTGATAAAGCAGAATCTCTAGATCGATTGGTTAAAGAAATGGGAATCACAAGAGAAGAAGTCATTGCTTTTGGTGATGGATATAATGATTTAAGTATGATTGAATATGCAGGATGTGGTGTCGCTATGGCAAACGCTGTTGATGAAGTAAAAGAAAGAGCAAATATTGTGACGCTTTCTAATGATGAAGATGGAATTTATGATGTTTTAAAAGCATTTTATGAGGATGGTGATCTATAATGTTACCTAATGATCCGGTCATGTTATTAAGTGTTGTTAATACAAAGTTAAGAGATTTCTATTCTTCTTTAGATCAGCTTTGTGATGAACTTGATATTTCAAAAGAAGAATTGATTCATAAATTAGAAGCGATTCAGTATACTTATGATGCTGAATTAAATCAATTTAAATAGTCATTAAATAGTGCTATAATTGGGGATATATGTGAGGAGAGAAAGATATGATTAAGCTAACAGATTTTCAAGAGGCAAAGAAAAGAGTCGATGGCGTCATTAATGAAACACCGCTTCTTTATAGCGAAGCCTTCTCAAAAGAATGTAAAAATGAGGTTTATATTAAACCAGAGAACTTACAAAGAACGGGTGCCTTTAAAATAAGAGGTGCTTACAATAAAATTGTTAAGTTATCAGATGAAGCAAAAGCCAAAGGGCTCATTGCCTCTTCTGCGGGGAACCATGCTCAAGGTGTTGCTTATGCTGCAAAGCAGTTAGGTGTTAAAGCGACGATTGTTATGCCTAGTCATACACCATTAATTAAAGTAGAAGCAACAGAGTCACATGGTGCTGATGTTGTTTTAGCGGGTGAAGTCTATGATGAAGCATATCACGCTGCATTAAATTTACAAAAGAAACATGATTATACTTTTGTTCATCCTTTTGATGATGAAGATGTTATTGAAGGGCAAGGAACAATAGCGTTAGAAATATTAGAAGAACTTCCAGATGCTGATATTATTTTAGTACCAGTAGGTGGTGGTGGATTAATTTCTGGGATTGCATGTGCTGCTAAGCAAATCAATCCAAATATTAAAATCATCGGTGTCGAACCTGAAGGGGCAGCAAGTGCATTAGCGGCCATTAATGAAGATCACGTCGTTGAATTAAGTGAAGCAGTCACAATTGCTGATGGGACTGCAGTTAAACAAATAGGTGAAACAACATTTGATTATATTAAGAAATATGTGGATGGTATTATAACTGTTTCTGATTATGAACTCATGGATGCATTCTTATTATTAGTAGAGAAACACAAATTGGTTGCAGAAAATTCTGGAATCTTATCACTTGCAGGATTAAAAAAATTAAATGAGAAAAACAAAAAAGTTGTTTCATTAATTAGTGGTGGTAATATTGATGTGTTATCTATTTCGTCAATGATCAATAAAGGATTGATTTCTAGAGGGCGTATCTTTACATTCTCTGTTCAACTTCCAGATAAGCCAGGTCAATTAGAATATGTAGCACATGTGTTATCTGGATGTAACGCAAATGTTATTGGTGTTGATCATAATCAGTTTAAAAACTTTGCTCGTTTCTCTGAAGTTGAGTTAAGAGTGACATGTGAGACGAATGGTGAAAAACACATCCAAAATATCATTGAGACTTTTAAAGATGAAGGATATGTTATTACACGTATTAACTAGTTGATAGAAATATCAACTTTTTTTAATTTGGTCTTGAATATTAAAATGAATTACACTATACTATATTGGAAAAAGAAAGGAATGAGGAATTATGTCAAAAACAAGTACTTTAGTTATTGCGAATACTGTAGATAATCCTTTTTCTCATTTTTTATATTTTTATCATTAACATATCATTTATTGATATGTTTTTTTATAACACAAGGAGGATACTATGAAAGCTTATTTGATTTTAGAAGATGGAAATGTGTTTGAAGGTGAAAGTTTTGGTGCTCAAACTGAAGTTGTGAGTGAATTTGTATTCAACACATCAATGACAGGTTATTTAGAAGTATTAACTGACCCATCATATGCAGGACAAAGTGTAGTGATGACTTACCCTTTAATTGGTAACTACGGAGTTTGTTTTGAAGATGAAGAATCGAGAAAACCATACGTAGAAGGTTTTGTAGTGAACGAATGTGCCCGTTTAGGAAGCAACTTTAGAAAGAATGTTGATTTAGAAACATATTTAATTGATAACAACATCCCAGGTATTCAAGGTGTTGATACAAGACATATTACTAAAATCATTAGAAATGAAGGTTGTATGAATGGAATGATTACAACAACTCATTATGAAGATTTAAGTGAAGTATTAGAAAGAATTAAAGCATTTAAAGTCAGTGGTGTTGTAGAAGCAACAACATGTGAAGAACCTTATACAATAGGTGAAGGAACTAAGAAAGTTGCCTTATATGACTTTGGTGCAAAAAGAAATATCGCTAAAGAATTAGTGAAACGTGGATGTGAAGTCACTGTTTTCCCAGCATCAACAAAAGCACAAACAATTATCGATGGGAACTTTGATGGTGTTATGTTATCAAATGGTCCTGGAGATCCAGAAGAATGTGTTGAAATTATTGAAGAAATGAAAGTCTTAATGGCAAGCGGATTACCAATCTTCGCTATTTGTTTAGGACATCAGTTAATGGCTTTAGCTCATGGGTTTGAAACTGAAAAGTTAAAATATGGACATCATGGAGCGAACCACCCTGTTAAAGATTTAAGAACAGGAAGAGTTTATATTTCGACTCAAAATCACAACTTCGTAGTTGTTGAAGATAAGATTGATGAAACAATCGCAAAAGCATGGTTTAAAAATGTTAATGATGGAACAATTGAAGGTGTAGAATATTTAAATGAAAATATCAAAACTGTACAATTCCATCCAGAAGCATGTGCTGGACCATTAGATACAGGATATTTATTTGACGAATTTATGACAATGATGGGAGGAAACCACAATGCCTAAAAATAAAGAAATTAAAAAAGTATTAGTAATTGGATCAGGACCAATTATTATCGGACAAGCAGCAGAATTTGATTATGCTGGAACACAAGCGTGTCGTGCGTTAAAAGAAGAGGGAATTGAAGTTGTATTAATTAACTCAAATCCTGCAACAATCATGACTGATAAAGACATCGCTGATAAAGTGTACATAGAACCTTTAACTGTCCCTGTTGTTAAAAGTTTAATTATTAAAGAAAAACCAGACAGTATCTTACCGACATTAGGAGGACAAAATGCATTAAATATTGCGATGGCACTTGCTGATGAAGGATTCTTAGAAGAACAAAATGTAAGAACTATTGGAACGTCTACAAGAACAATTAAACTTGCAGAAGATAGATTAGAATTCAAAACATTAATGGAAGATATTAATGAACCATGTGCAGCTTCAATCGTTGTTAACCATGTTGATGACGCTCTTGATTTTGCTCAAACAATTGGGTACCCAGTTGTTGTTAGACCAGCTTATACATTAGGTGGAACTGGTGGAGGTATTGCTTACTCTGAAAAAGAATTACATGACATTTGTTCAAACGGTTTACGTTTATCACGTGTAGGACAATGTTTAATTGAAAGATGTATTGCTGGATGGAAAGAAGTTGAATACGAAGTTATGCGCGATGGTGCTGGTAACTGTATTACTGTATGTAATATGGAAAACTTAGATCCAGTTGGTGTGCATACTGGAGATAGTATCGTTGTGGCACCAAGCCAAACTTTATCTGACAAAGAATATCAAATGTTAAGAAGCTCAGCTTTAAACATTATTACAGCATTAGATATTCAAGGTGGATGTAACGTCCAATACGCTTTACACCCAGAAAGTTTTGAATACTGTGTTATCGAGGTTAACCCACGTGTTTCTCGTTCTTCAGCATTGGCTTCTAAAGCAACAGGATACCCAATCGCAAAATTAGCAGCAAAAATCGCATTAGGTTATACATTAGATGAAATCGTAAACGCTGTTACAGGAAAAACATATGCATCATATGAACCGACATTAGACTATATCGTATGTAAAATTCCAAAATGGCCATTTGATAAATTTGTTGGCGCTTCAAGAGAATTAGGAACACAGATGAAAGCAACTGGAGAAGTTATGAGTATTTGTAATAACTTTGAGGGTGCATTAATGAAGGCAATCCGTTCATTAGAACAAAACCTTTATGATTTAAACATTCCTGAATTAAAAGACTTAACTGCTGATGAGTTAAGAGTGAAATTAAAAGATGTAGATGATCAAAGAATCTTTGCGGTAGCACAATCACTTAGAAAAGGTGTAACACCACAAGAAATCAATGATATAACAAAAATAGATTTATGGTTTATTGATAAAATTCAAAGACTTGTAGAAGTTGAAGAAGAATTAAGAACACAACCATTAACTGTAGAATTACTGACTAAAGCAAAACGTTTAGAATTCCCTGATCGTGTTATTGCTGCTTACACAGGTCAATCTGAAAAAGAAATTCATGCAATGAGAAAAGAAAACAATATTGTTGCTGTATACAAAACAGTAGATACTTGTGCTGCAGAATTTGATGCAACAACACCATACTACTATTCAGTACATGGTGGAGAAAATGAAGTGAAACCAGGTCATGATAGAAAGAAAATTATGGTACTTGGATCAGGTCCTATCCGTATCGGTCAAGGTATTGAATTTGATTATTGTTCAGTACATTGCGTATGGGCATTAAAAGAAGAAGGTTACGATACAATTATCGTTAATAACAACCCTGAAACAGTATCAACAGACTTTGATATTGCTGATCGTTTATATTTTGAACCATTAACACCTGAAGATGTTGAAAGTATTGTTGATGTTGAAAAACCTGATGGAGCTATCGTTCAATTTGGTGGACAAACAGCGATTAAATTAACAAAAGCATTAATGGAAATGGGAGTTAAAATCTTAGGAACATCTGCTGATGACGTAGATGCTGCTGAAGACAGAGAAAGATTTGATGAAATCTTAGAAAAATGTGATATTGATAGACCAAAAGGATCAACAATCTTTACAACTGAAGAAGCTATTGAAGTTGCAAATAGATTAGGTTACCCAGTACTTGTAAGACCATCTTATGTATTAGGTGGTGCTGGAATGGAAATCGCATTAAATGATGGTGATATTAAAAAGTTTATGAAAATCATTCATAAACAATATCAAGAACATCCAATCTTAGTTGATAAATACTTACAAGGTAAAGAAGTTGAAGTTGATGCAATCTGTGATCAAAATGGTGTATTAATTCCTGGAATCATGGAACACGTTGAACGCGCTGGTGTTCATAGTGGAGATAGTATCTCTGTTTATCCAACTCAAAAAATCAAACAAGAGGTTAAAGATGTTATTGTAGATTACACACAACGTCTTGCTAAAGCATTAAACGTTATTGGATTAATTAACATCCAATTTATCGTATACGAAGATCAAGTTTACGTTATTGAAGTCAACCCACGTTCTTCACGTACAATTCCATATATCTCAAAAGTAACTGATATCCCAGTTGTAGATGTTGCGACTCGTGTTATCATGGGTAAAACAATAGCTGATCAAGGATATAACTATGGTCTTGCACCTGAAAAAGAAACAATTGCTATTAAAATGCCAGTGTTCTCATTCGAGAAAATTAAGGGTGCAGAAATTAGCTTAGGGCCTGAAATGAAATCAACAGGAGAAGTTTTAGGAATTTCAACTGATTATGATGAGGCAATCTATAAAGCATTTATCGGAACTGGTATTAACTTACCAAAACGTAAAAATATTATCTGTTCTATTAAAGAAAGTGCAAAAGAAGAATTCTTACCAATCGCAAAACAATACTATATGTTTGGATACGATCTATACGCAACTGAAGGAACTTATAATTTCTTAAAGAAACATGATGTTCCAGTTCATTTAGTTAATCGTATTGGAGCCAAATCAAATACATTATTTGATTTAATGTTAACTGATACAGTTGATTTAATTATCGATATTCCAACAAGAAACAATAACTTAAAAGATGGTTTCTTAATTAGAAGATTTGCTGTTGAAGCAGGAATACCTATCTATACATCATTAGATACGGCTCATGCATTAGTCAACTGCTTAGAAAAAAGACATAATGGAGATATTACATTAGTCGATATAACAAAACTAAAATAAGACTGGCTATGCCAGTCTTATTTTAGCTTACAAAAACAACCTAGCGCCATTTCGATTTCTACATATCAGATTAGAAGAGAATCTAACATTAGAATATGATGAATAAGAGATAAAAAGGGAGTAGGAACGTTAGAAGGTGCTATATGACAGAAGTCGAATTATGTTGAACAGTGACGCTATACGATATCATATGTGTGCAATGATTAAATATGTATAAGAAATTTTAAGCATAAATTTACAGTAATTACTGCATGTATATATCTTGAAAATTTTTTATGAATGATTATAATATCCTTTGTTATGAATAACCAAATACGAAAGGTGTGTTTAAATGAAAATTCATTCAACTATAAAAGAAAATAAAGAACTATATCAATCTTATTTTGATGCTTCACTTACTGATTATATTATGACTTTAGTTAAATTCTACGGTATTTGTATATTGTCATTTGGTTTAGCTTATCCTTATGCATTGTGTATGAAACATGAACATACATGTCACCATACTGTTATTAAAGGTCAAAGACAAAAATTTATTGGACAACCTGGGGATCTTATCGTCAATTGGTTATGGTGGTGGTTCTTATCGGTTATCACATTTGGAATTTATGGATTTATTGCCCATTTAAGAATGGAAAGATGGGTTATTGCGAATACAATACATGCTGAAAGCTTACCTGAGTAAGCTTTTTTTTCTAAAATATAGTGAATAAAATAAGACTCTGATATATAATACTTCTAAAAGGAGGATTTTATAATGGGTGATTATGGTATTTATATTATTATTGCAATTGTTGTATTACTCGTTTTATATGTTATGTCAACATACAATGGACTCGTTACTTTAAAAAACAAGGTAAAGAAATGTTGGTCTCAAATTGATGTTGTATTAAAAAGAAGAGCGGATCTTATTCCTAACTTAGTTGAAACGGTAAAGGGGTATGCAAGTCATGAAAAGGATACATTAGATGCGGTTATTAAAGCACGTAATACTTACGTAAACAGTTCAACAACTGATCAAGAAATTGCTGCATCAGGTGAACTAACAAAAGCATTAAGTCGTTTAATGATGTTATCTGAAGCGTATCCTGATTTAAAAGCGAATACGAATTTTATGGATTTACAAAAGCAATTGGCTGATACAGAAGAAAAGATTGCTTATTCAAGACAGTTTTATAATGACGCTGTAAATCAATACATGAATAAAAAAGAAATGTTTCCTTCAAATATCATTGCAGGTATGTTTAATTTTGAAACATTCAATTTCTTTGAAGTTGAAGAAGCAGATCGTATTGTCCCTCAGGTGAAATTCTAATGAAAAAATTACTTGGCCTTATTTTAGGTCTAGGTATTATTTTTGGTATGTTGACGCCAGTCGTTGCTGCGTCAACATATATAAATGAAATTTCAATTGATGTATTTGTAGAAGATGATGGAAGTGCGACTTTCAAAGAAACTTGGGATATGTCAGTTTATGAAGGAACTGAAGTTTATAAGGTTTTTAATAACATGTCAAATCGCCAATTAACGCTATTAAGTGTGACTGATGATTTCGGTAACACGTATAAAAATAGAGGCGCATGGGATGTTAATTTGAGTTTTTCTCAAAAGAAAAATACGAGTGGTCTTGTTGACACTGGTGATGGTTATGAATTGTGTTTTGGTATTGGTGAATATGGGGATCGTGTTTATACATTCGAGTATAAGATTGATCGTTTCATAGAACAGTATGTAGAAGGAACACAGGGTATTAATTATGCATTTATGTCTGATATGGGTTTGAGTATTAATAAAATCAATGTAAACTTATCTTCTAATTATGAATTTACAAATGAGAATTCTAGAATATGGGGATATGGTTATGAAGGTTTATGTGAGTACAATGAAGGCTCTATTAAGATGACATCAACTGGTGCTGTGAGTAAAGTTCAACTTTTACTGGAGGCACAAACTGACTTTTTTACAAACCCACTGATCGTATCACAAAGTTTTAATGATATAGAAACAGATGCAAATAAAGAGTCAGATTATTATGACAGTTATCATTCCTATGATGATTACTACTATGAGGAAGATGGCTTCACAGATACAGTTTTCTTTATGATTATGGGAATGATGTTCTTTGGATTTGTTACGATGATTATAGGGATTGCATCCAAAAAAGGATCGTTAGCTTCACAAAGTAAAATGGTATATGACGATGGTATTGAATATAGTAAGGCGAATGTTATGCCATATCATTTTATTCCTTGTGAGAAGAATCTGTTGTTATTCTATTATCTTGCTAAGAGAAACAATATTATTACTGAACAAAATAAATCAGGAATCATTGCTGCATATTTATTAAAATGGATCCGTCATGACCAAATTAAATTTGTTAATGAAGGCAAAAAAGGTTTGGTTTTTAAAAAAGAATCATATTATATGGATTTAGGTAATGATCTACAAGGTGAAAATCCTATAGAATCTCAATTGATGAAATTCATGTTGCAAGCAGCAAGAAGAAATGGAAATAGCTTATTAGAAAAGAATGAGTTTGAAAAATGGTGTTCTTCACAATATACACAAATAGAAGAATGGTTTAAAAGTATTGATCGTTATGTAGAGGGCGAATTAAAATCACAAGGTTTGATGAAATTAACCTTTACACAAGAAAAAACAATGTTTGGATCAAGAAAAGTGACTAACACAACTTATTCACATATTCTAAGGGAAGAACTTGAAAAGATTCAAGGATTAAAAGAATTCTTAGAAGATATGGATAATATGAAAGAAAAAGAAGTCATGGATGTAAAACTGTGGGATGAGTATTTAATGTTTGCTAGTATTTTAGGTATTGCAGATAAAGTTGAAAAACAATTAAATGTGATCTACCCTCACGTTGATACAACAACCCAAGTGGGTTACCCATCAATGATGGATATGATTATTATTTCTCAATTTTCACGTAATATGGCACACGCCTCTATGATGAGTGCATCTTCAGCTGCACAAGCAACATCATTCAGTGGTGGTGGCGGTATGAGTTCCTTTGGCGGAGGTGGCGGAGGCTTCTCTGGTGGAGGAGGAGGTGGAGTCCGATAATTTTGGACTCTGCTTTTCTAAATTGAATAATATTTGTATATTTGTTGATACTTCAAAAGAGATGTTTTTTCTCAAGGAGGTACTATGAAAAAATTGTGTTTAGTATTTTTGGCAGCGTTATTAATTATTGGTTGTCAAAGAAAAGAAGAGGAACCGGTCACTTTAACATTACAAAAACAACATATTATTGTTGGTGTTAATGGAAAGATTGACTATCCATCATATATATCAGCGAGTGGTGGAAATTCTGAGAACAGTATTTATTATGAAGAAATAGACACTTCTCAAATTGGTAGACATAGTGTTGTCTATAGTTTAGAAGGTGCAACCGACGTTTCTATGAGTGTTGACGTTGTAGAAATGTTTGATAACGGTATTTTTAATCCGACGAGTGTAGAAGCAATTGTAGTAGACAATCCCGATGATGTAACGGTATTGATCAATAAGCTATATGCCATACCTTCGGATTATAAACCAGATGATTTAGAGGCTGTTATAGATAACAGTTCATTGACATTAAGAAAAGAAGCGAATGAAGCATATACTCAGTTATATAATGATGCTTCAAGACAAGGAATAGAATTGTATTCTATTTCAGCATATCGTACATTTGGAACACAGGATACGTATTGGAACAATATGGTCAATGTCTTTGGAATAGAGTATGCATCAAAATATAGTGCCTATCCAGGAAGAAGTGAACATCAACTTGGTCTCGCTATTGATGTATCGTATAAAACAACAGGCGATCGACTCAATGAGAGTGTTGCAGACAGTGAGATAGGGCAATTTCTAAGAAAAGAAGGATACAAATATGGATTTGTCATAAGATATCCTGAGAGTAAAGAGGAAATAACGAATTATGGATACGAACCATGGCATATTCGTTATGTGGGCGTTGAGCTTGCAACAAAATTGTACGAAGACAATCTCACATTAGAAGAATATTATGGTTTTTAGGGAGAAAAGATGGAAACAGCAAAATTTTACAAAGTTTCACTAGAACAATTTAGTCAAGCGTTTGGTGAGTTAACAAAAGAACAAATAGCAGATATGTATGATCACATTCAGTTGCCTAAAAGAGCGACGAAGGGATCTGCAGGATACGACTTTTTTACACCAGTACCGATTCATTTAGAACCTGGTCAAAGTGTGAGTATTCCAACTGGAATACGATGTGAGATGAACGAAAGATGGGTATTGTGTATCTATCCAAGAAGTGGATTAGGATTCAAATTTAGGTTACAGTTAAATAATACAGTAGGTATTATTGATAGTGATTATTTTTATTCGGATAATGAAGGACATATCTTCATTAAAATAACAAACGATACCAACGAAGGGAAAGTTGTTGATATAGACGTTAATCAAGGGTTTGCACAAGGTATATTTATGCAATATGGAATTGTGGAGGACGATGATGTCAATACAAAAAGAAACGGTGGGTTTGGAAGTACAAATCAATAAAATAATAACAACATTACTTTTGTTATCTTTATTAATAACAGGGTGTTCTAAAAAAACACCAACAGGTGAAGATGAAAACAAAACGGGTCAAAAAGCATCTCTTATTGCAGTTGGTGATAATATTATGCATCAATTGTTACTGGATGAAGCAAATGATGGCAACGCTTATGATTTTTCTTCGTACTATGGAAACATAGCACAATATATTCAAGGTTACGATCTTGCATGTGTGAATCAGGAAACAATATTAGGAGGAGAATCACTTAGATATAGAGGTTACCCTCTGTTTAATACACCGGACCAAATCGCATATGATTTAAAAGATGTAGGTTTTAATGTCTTTTCTGCCGCTACAAATCATTCCTATGATCTTGGCTTTGCGGCTATACAAAATTCAGTTAAGGTTTTTAAAGAGATAAAAGATGTTTCATATTTAGGTGTTTATGATAACGAAGATGATTACAATAGTGTGACAACAGTAACAAAAAATGGACTCACATTTGCATTGTTAAATTACACACAATTAAGTAACCAAACAATTGATGTAACTTATAGTGTTGATCGTTTTGATGAAACGAAAATGAAAAGAGACATAGAAAATGCAAAAGAAATCAGTGATTTTATCATTGTATTTGCGCATTGGGGCTTAGAATATGGAAGTGAAGTGACAGATTTTCAAAAGAAATATGCAACATTCTTCAACGAACAAGGTGTAGATGTTGTGATTGGAGCTCATACACATGTTGTTCAACCTGTTGAGTGGTTAGAAAGCGATGGACATAAAACACTCGTTGCTTATGGACTAGGAAACTTTGTTCATGGAATGATGGAAGAAGAAACACAGCTAGGAATGATGTTGTCATTAGAATTTGAAAAAAATGATGGCGTTAAAAGTATAACAAATACAAAAGTTATTCCTATTGTTAATCATTATAGGATACGTTCATTGGGAGATGCATATGGGACACGTTATGGATTTACGGCATATCGTTTAAAAGACTATACTGATGATCTTGCTGCACAACATGGTCTTAATGGCTACGAAGGAATAACAATCGATGCATCACGTATGCGTACTCGCATAACAAATGTCATTGGAAATTCAATAGATATTGAAATGTAACTCTATTTACAAAAATAGAGTTTTTTAATATTCACTATTTAAATAGTGTCGATATATGCTATAATATATCTACTTATGTATTGAAAAGAAGAATAGAAAAACAAATGATAGGGATAATAGAGGAAAGGTGGAAACAAAATGACAAAGATCATTGCAATAACAAATCAAAAAGGTGGAGTAGGGAAAACAACAACGAGTGTGAATTTAAGTTCAGCACTTGCCTATATGGGTCATAAGGTCTTACTTGTTGATATTGATCCACAAGCAAATGCAACACAAGGATTAGGTGTTGACCGTACAACATTAGAAACGACAATATATGATGCATTAACTAGAAACATTCCATTCTCTGAAATCATTATCGATACAAATGTCCCTGGTTTGAGCATTGTTCCTGCAAATATAGATTTAGCTGGTGTAGAAATTGAATTATCACAAGTGAAAACAGGTAGAGAACAAAGACTTAAAAAAGCAATGGAAGGCATTAAAGATCGCTTTGATTACATATTAATTGATTGTCCTCCTGCTCTTGGTTTATTAAATACAAATGCTTTAACAGCCTCTGATTCAGTATTGATTCCAGTACAATGTGAATATTACGCACTTGAAGGACTGACACAATTATTAAATACAATCTTATTAACTCAAAGTGTATTTAACGAGAAATTGACAATCGAAGGTGTCCTTCTAACAATGTTAGATTCAAGAACGAACCTAGGTGTAGAAGTTTCTCAGGAAGTTAGAAAATACTTTAAAGAGAAGGTTTATGATGCGGTTATCCCTAGAAACATTAAACTTTCTGAAGCACCATCTGAAGGATTAAATATTTTTGATTATGATGCTCAATCTGAAGGAGCAAAATCATATGCAAGATTAGCGAAAGAAGTGGTGAAACGTAATGGCTAGTAAAAAGAAATTAGGAAAAGGTTTAGATGCGATCTTCAATGATGCATCAATGGGTGGAGATTTACAATCAGTTATCAGTGCAATTGAAAACAAAGCACCTCAATTGACTCAAGTCATGATCCCATTAAAAGATATTAGACCAAATCCATATCAACCAAGACAATATTTCAATGAAGATAAATTAAATGAATTGGCTCAATCAATTCAAGAACATGGAATTTTCCAACCAATCATATTAAAAGAATCAGTACATGGTTATGAAATTGTAGCTGGTGAAAGACGTTTTAGAGCATCTCAAATCGTAGGATTAAATGACATCCCAGCTATTATTGTTGATTTTAGTGATCAACAAATGATGGAGATTGCATTACTAGAAAATATTCAAAGAGAAAATTTAAACGCTATTGAAGAAGCGCAAGCTTATAAATCTTTAATGGAAAAATTAAATTTAACTCAAGAAGAACTCTCTAAGCGTATTGGTAAATCTAGAACACATATAGCAAATATTGTTCGTTTATTAAAAATGCCAGAAGAATTACAAAACTATGTGTTAAAAGGTCAATTGTCTATGGGACACATTAGACCACTAATAACAATTGATCCAGTCAAAGCAGTAGAAATTGCTAAAAAAGCAATAGAACAAAATCTATCAGTAAGAGAAGTAGAAAATATCGTTAAAGGAATTAAACTTCAAGAAGATAGAAAAGCAAAACCTAAAGAAGAAAAACCTAAAGAATACATATATGTTGAAGGTTTGTTAAGAAAGAAATATAGAACTAAGATCAAGGTAGATGATCATGCAATTACAATTAAATATACAGATGTAGAGGATTTAAACAGAATTCTTGAAATGATGGGGGTCATAGAAGAAGA
Source organism: uncultured Erysipelotrichaceae bacterium (assembly GCA_947074115.1). Taxonomy (GTDB): domain Bacteria; phylum Bacillota_I; class Bacilli_A; order Erysipelotrichales; family Coprobacillaceae; genus CAMTOK01. The sequence goes on from CAMTOK010000002.1 coordinate 30,686, forward strand.
ATAGACCCTTTTTCTATAAAAAACACTTTATGTAGTATTCAATACTATTTAGTATTGACATCAATGTTTTTATTTGGTAGTTTATATATATAACACAAAGGAGATTGTTTATGAAAATCGTTACAGACACGTCAACTTTATATTCACCTGCTGAGGGTCAAGAGATTGGAATTGATGTTTTGCCACTACAAGTTATGGTTAATAATAAGAGTTACAGAGAATTTGAAGAAGTGAGCAGTGCAGAGTTTTTAGAAATGGTCAAAGCGGGAGGAATCCCTAGTTCATCACAACCTGCTATTGGTGAAACAATGGAAGTGTTTGAAAAATATCCTGATGAAGAGATTTTGGTTATTAATATGGCAGATGGTCTTTCTGGAACATACCAAAGTACATTAAGTGCAAAAGAAGGTATGGATAATAGTGAAAGAATTCATGTTATTAATACTATGACATTGTGTGGACCACAACGTTATTTAGTTGAAAGGGCAATTCAACTTAAAAACGAAGGGAAAACATTAGAAGAAATTAAACAAGAATTATATAAACTGATCGCAACTGAAATATCTTTCTTAGTGCCACAAGATTTTGAGTTCTTAAAACGTGGTGGACGTTTAACACCTTTAGCAGCAACTATTGGAGGAATGTTAAAAATTACACCAATTATGTCTAAAACAAAAGACGGAAAACGTTTAGAAAAATATGGTATGAAGAAATCAACAAAAGGGGCAATAAAAGAAATATTAAAAGCTTTCCAAGAACATGGTGTTGATGACACATATACAATTTATATCACACATGCCGGTGCTGAAGAAGAAGCGGAGATTGTAAAACAACAATCATTAACTTTGTTTCCAAATACAGAACTTAAAGTTTATCCGTTATCACCAGCCTTTATTACTCAAGGTGGACCAGGATGTTTTGCAGTACAAGCAATCAAAAAATAAGGTATGTCTAACGACTTACCTATTTTTTATAAGGGGGACATATGGAAATAGAAATCTGTTGTGGCAGTTATGAAGATGCTCTTATTGCATATAACTGCGGTATAAAAAGAATTGAATTGAATAGTGCACTTTATTTAGGTGGATTGACACCAAGTATAGGGACATTGCAACTTGTTAAGAAAAATACAAATTTAGAAGTATTAGCAATGGTAAGAAACAGAGGAGCAGGCTTTCATTATAATAATGATGAGTATGTGGTGATGAAACAAGATGCACAGATGTTAATGAGTGAAGGCGCAGATGGAATCGTATTCGGCTTTTTAAATGAAGACCGTACAATTGATAAGGTAAAAACGAAAGACATGGTAGAACTCATTCATAGTTATGGATTATTAGCAGTTTTCCATAGAGCATTTGATTGTGTTGATGATCCATATCAAGCTATAGAAACATTAATCGAGTGCAATGTGGACCGTATACTGACAAGTGGTTTAAAGGCAACCGCATTAGAGGGTGCATCATTATTAAAAGAATTAATTGATCGTTATGGAAAAGATATTGAAATTTTACCTGGGTGCGGCATTAATTATAAAAACGCACTAGAAATCATTGAATTAACAGGAACAAACCAAATTCATAGTTCGGGAAGAGGTTGGGTTATAGATCCAACAACTCATAATGATTACGTTGATTTCACTTATGAATTGTCAAAGCGAGATGCATATGAATGTGTCTCAAGTGAACTTGTGACACAATTAATAGGTCAAGTTGATTTCTAAATGTGAAAAAATGACTCATTTATTAAAAAATCACTTAAAATAATAAAAAAGGAGTGATAATATGAGTTTTCCAAAAGGATTTTTATGGGGTGGCGCAACAGCGGCTAACCAATTAGAAGGTGGATGGAATGAAGGCGGAAAAGGTGTTTCCGTATCAGATATTTGTACAGGTGGTAAATACGGACAAAGTAAACGCATTACACCAGTGTTAGAAGAAGGTACATTTTATCCTTCACGTTTAGCGAGTGATCACTATCACCGTTATAAAGAGGATATTGCTTTATTTGCAGAAATGGGATTTAAAATTTATCGTTTCTCAATTGCTTGGACAAGAATATTCCCTAATGGTGATGAAAGCGAACCTAATGAAGAAGGTTTAAAGTTTTATGAAAATATTATTGATGAATGTTTAAAATATGGAATAGAACCATTAATTACAATCTCACATTATGAAGTCCCATTTGGACTAACAAAGAAATGTAATGCATGGGCATCACGTGAGATGATCGACTATTTCATGAATTATTGCGAAGCAATCTTTACAAGATATAAAGGTAAAGTGAAATATTGGTTAACATTTAATGAAATCAACAGTGCAACTGAAAAGATGGGTGGATTACTTTCTCAAGGTATTCTTAATGAATTAGAAAAACCAACAGAATTTATGAAACAAGTTGATATCCCACAATTAAGATATCAAGGATTACATCATCAATTTGTTGCAAGTGCAAAAGCAGTAAAATTAGCACACGAGATTGATCCAGCATATCAAGTTGGAAATATGATGATTTATGCGACATCATATGCATTAACTTGTCATCCAGATGATGTATTAAAAAATCAACAATGGAATAGAATGATGAACTACTTCTGTAGTGATGTGCAATGTCGTGGCGTTTATCCAACATATGCAACACGTTTCTTTAGAGAAAATGATATTGTTGTTAAAATGGAACCAGGTGATGAAGAGATTCTTAAAGAAGGAAAAGTTGACTTCTATACATTCTCTTACTATATGTCAGTTTGTCAAACAGCTGATCAATCAAAACTTGGTGGTGAAGGAAATATCCTAGGTGGAGTGAATAACCCATACCTTAAAGCATCTGATTGGGGATGGCAAATTGATCCTAAAGGATTAAGATATTCTTTAAATGAAATCTACGATCGTTATGAATTACCAATGATGGTTGTTGAAAATGGATTAGGCGCTTATGATAAAATTGAAGAAGATGGTTCAATCCATGATAGTTATAGAATTGACTATTTAAAACAACATATTGAACAAATGCATGAAGCAATTTTAGATGGTGTTAATCTTATTGGATATACACCTTGGGGATGTATTGATTTGGTTTCAGCATCAACAGGTGAATATGCAAAAAGATATGGTTTTATCTATGTAGACCGTTATGACGATGGTACAGGTGAATTTGATAGATTAAAGAAAGATTCATTTGAATGGTATAAAAAAGTTATTGAAACAAATGGTGAAGAATTATAGTGTAGAGAAATCTACACTTTTTCTATAAATTGGTGTATAGTACTACATAAGGAGGAATATATATGCAAAAATATTGTGAAATATTAACACCAAAAGGTGTTATGAGAGGATTCCTACATGAACCTTTATTACCTCAATATCCAATCTGTATTATCTTTCATGGTTTTACAGGAAATAAAACAGGTACTAAATTTTCTTATGTGCAATTGTCTCGTTTGTTAGCTCAAAGTGGAATAGGGACATTAAGAATGGATTTCCTAGGTAGTGGAGAATCAGATTTAGAATTTAAAGATATGACTTTCCAAGATGAACTTGATTGTGGACGATTATTAATTGAAGAAATGAAGAATAATAGTAAGGTCACTGATATTTATTTATTAGGACATTCAATGGGTGGTGCAATCGCAAGTGAATTAATGAAACTCTATCCAAATTTAATAAAAAAAGCATGTTTATGGGCTCCCGCATTAAATTTACCTGAACATATGGATTATTTAAAAGGAAAACAAGAACGACAAGAGTTTTATGATCATAATGGATTTAAGATATCTAATGATTTTGTTGATGGAATTACCCAAGTTAAAATGTATGAAGATTTAGGTGTGTATAAAAATAAGTTAATGATTATACATGGAACACATGATATGACAGTTCCGTTCAAGATATCAACACGTTATCTTCCACTCTATAACAATCCAGAATTTATTCCGATTGAGGGAGGAACGCATAATTTTGATAAAATAGACCATATTGAGAGTGTTATAGGTCATACATTAAAGTTCTTTATGTTATAAAATATATGATAAATTGATTAAAATTTAAATTGTTGTGTTTTATAGTATATATGTTATAATCTAAAAGTTAGAAAAAGAGGTGCAGTAAAATGAATATAAGAAATGTCGCAATTATTGCTCACGTTGACCATGGTAAAACAACATTAGTTGACCAATTATTAAAATTATCAGGAACATTACGTGATCATGAAGAAATAGCTGAAAGAGCAATGGATTCTAATGCTTTAGAAAGAGAAAGAGGAATCACAATTCTTGCTAAAAACACAGCAATTAATTATAAAGATTACAGAATTAATATTATGGATACGCCAGGTCATGCTGACTTCGGTGGGGAAGTAGAAAGAATCATGAACATGGTTGATGGTGTTCTTTTAGTGGTAGACGCTTATGAAGGAACAATGCCTCAAACACGTTTTGTATTAAAGAAAGCTTTAGAAGCTAAAGTGAAACCAATCGTTGTTATCAATAAAGTCGATAGACCAGTTGTAAGAATTGATGAAGTTATGGATGAAGTTCTTGAGTTATTTATGGAACTTGGAGCAGATGATAACCAATTAGATTTCCCAACTGTTTTCGTATCAGCGTTAATGGGAACATCAAGTTTAGATTCAAACATTGAATCTCAAGTTAATAATATGGATTGCCTATTTGATATGGTCATCGATGAAATTCCAGCACCATTAGTTGATGAAGAAGGTGGATTACAATTCCAACCAGCTTTATTAGATTATAATGATTATGTTGGACGTATCGGTATCGGTCGTGTACAACGTGGAAAAATGAAAGTTAATGAAACTGTCGTTTGTATGCGTGCTGACGGAACAAAGACACAATTTAGAATTCAAAAATTATTTGGATTTATTGGATTACATAGAATTGAAATTGAAGAAGCATCAGCTGGAGATATCGTCGCTATTGCTGGACTTGCTGATATTGGTGTTGGTGAAACAGTATGTACATTAGGACATGAAGATCCATTACCATTATTACGTGTAGACGAACCAACAATCCAAATGGTATTTGGAACAAATACATCTCCATTTGCAGGAAAAGATGGTAAATTCGTTACAGCAAGTAAAATCGAAGAAAGATTATATAAAGAAACAAACAAAGACGTTTCATTAAAAATTGAACGTGTTAACAACAGTGAAGAATGGATCGTTTCAGGACGTGGAGAATTACACTTATCTATTTTAATTGAAAACATGCGTAGAGAAGGTTATGAACTTCAAGTATCTAAACCTAAAGTTATCATTAAAGAAGTAGATGGTGAATTATTTGAACCATATGAAGATGTTCATATTGAAGCACCTGATGAATGTATCGGAAGTGTTATTGAATCATTAGGATACAGAAGAGGAACTTTAGAAAACATGGATTCTCAAGATGGAATGACAAAGGTTCATTACACAATTCCTTCAAGAGGGTTAATTGGATTTATGACTAACTTCTTAACGATGACTAAAGGATATGGTATTATTTCTCATTCATTCGTTGAATATAGACCTATGGAAGGTGAAGCAGTTGGAGAAAGAACATTAGGTGTTCTTGTATCTATTGATGCTGGTCAATCGACAGCTTACGCATTAGGAAGCTTAGAAGACAGAGGTGTTATGTTCATCGGTCCTGGTGTAGAAGTTTATGAAGGTATGATTATTGGAGAACACAGTCGTGATAATGACTTAGTTGTTAATGTAACTAAAGGGAAGCAGTTAACAAATACAAGATCATCTTCAAAAGATTCAACAGTTGTTTTAAAGAAACCAAGACAATTCAATCTTGAAACTTGTTTAGATTATGTAAATGATGATGAATTAGTGGAAGTCACTCCATTAAACATTAGAATTCGTAAACGTTTATTAACTGAACAAGAAAGAAGAAGAGCAAACAAAAAATATTAATAGCGAACACTTTATGTAAATAACATAAAGTGTTTTTTTTTATTCTAATTCTACTTATAACATGTAAACTGTATACAATGCGATATTTATTCGACAATTATTTGTTTTGAATAGAAATTAAAATATGGAATTTTATATATAGTATAAAAATGAAAACATTTTATTAAAATAATAATTGACTTACATAGTGTTTTGTGGGAATATATTTACATAAAATGTTGTTGTAGGACAACAAGAAGGGGAAAAATATGAAAAAAATATTATCTATTTTATGCTGTATGGCTATGGCTATCTCATTAGTAGGTTGTGGTGGAAATGGTGCAACAACTGGTAAAACAGTTACTGTCGCTAAAGAAAACGACGTTATTTCTATGGACTCAACTTATGCAACTGACGGTATGTCATTTGAAGTTATACATGCAATAATCGACGGGTTAATGACTCAAGATTCAGATGGAAGTCTTATTAATGCATTAGCTGCTGACTACACAGTAAGTGATGATGAATTAACATGGACATTCACATTAAAAGATGCAGTATGGTCTAATGGTGATGCTGTTACTGCTCATGATTTTGAATATGCTTGGAAAAGAACAGTTGTTCGTCCAGAAGCAGAATATGCTTACCTTTATGGATCTGATGGAGCTTGCATCGCAGGTGCAGACGAAATCTTAGATAGAGTTTGGGATGGGGAAACTCTAACTGAAGCTGATGCAACTGATTTAGGTGTTAAGGCTTTAGATGACAAAACATTAGAAATTAAACTTGCTCAATCAGTACCATTCTTCGCAAGCTTAATGACTTTCCCAATTTTCTACCCAGTAAATCAAGCATTTGCTGAAGAATTAGGAGATCAATATGCATTATCTCCAGATAACTTATTATCTTGTGGAGCATTTAAATTAACTAAATGGGAACAAGGAAACAGAATTGAATTAGTAAAAAATGATACTTATTATGATGCTGATAAAGTTGAAATCGATAACTTAATCTTTGTTATCACTAAAGAAGTATCATCAAGTGTTGCTGCATTTGAAGGTGGAACAGTTGATTTCACTAAATTAAGTAGTGACTTAATTGATAAATATAAAGATGCTGATGAATTTACAACAGTATTAGAAGGTTATTTATGGTATTTACAATACAACATGGAAAACCAATATTTATCAAATAAAAACTTACGTTTAGCATTAACTTATGCTGTTGATAAAGTTGACTTAGTTGAAAATGTATTAAAAGATGGTTCTTTAACTGGTGATGGTTTCACTCCAAGTGGATTAGCTACTGGTCCAACTGGAAAAGACTTCCGTGAAGAAGCTGGAGAATACTATTCATTAGATGCAACTAAAGCTCAAGAATACTTTGCTGCTGCATTACAAGAATTAGGATTAACTTCATTAAAATTAACTTTATTATATGAAAATGCAGATCCTGCAAAAAGTGCTGCTGAGTATTTACAATCTTGTTTACAAAAGAACTTACCAGGTTTAACTATCGAAATGGATATGCAACCAAAAGCTAACCGTATCGAAAGACAAAAAGTTGGTGAATTCGAAGTTGTATTAACTCGTTGGGGACCAGACTATGCTGATCCAACAACTTATTTAACATTAATGCAAACAGGAAACAGCTATAACTATGGTAAATTCTCAAGTGCTGCTTATGATGGTAAATTGGCAGAAGCATCAAAAGCTGCAACAGTAGAAGCACGTTGGGCTGCATTAATTGAAGCAGAAAAAATCTTAATGGAAGAAGTACCAATTACTTCTGTATTCCAAGTAGGTGGAGCTTCATTAATTAGTGGTGATGTCACTGGAATTGATACTCATGCAGTAGGTGTTCCATACATTTATAAAAACGTTAAGAAAAATTAATAAGTTTGAAATGATATAATCTAAACACATTATGGTTTTGAACTATAATGTGTTTATGTTATTTAAAGGAGGTAAATTATGAACAAATCGACCATGAAATATATTGGTAAACGACTACTTATTTCGGCGATCACACTGGTTATAATTGTTGCGGTTTTATTCTTGATGTTAAAATTAATGCCAGGAACTCCTTTCAATGATGAGAAATTGACTGAAGCGCAAAAATTAGCAATCTACGCGAAATATGGTTTGGATCAACCCTTTTTTGTACAGTTCTTTAATTATATGAAAAATATGTTAACAGGAGACTTTGGGGTGTCTTTTGGTATTGTAAGAAATATGCAGGTTTCTGATTTAGTAGGACCACGTATTCTTATCTCATTTGGTATCGGTATTGCTGCCGTGATCTTGGGAACTGTTATTGGTGTTTTATTAGGAATTTATGCAGCATTACACAAGAATACACTTGCAGATACACTGGCTACCATTTTCTCAGTTCTTGGGGTGAGTGTTCCATCATTTGTATTAGGGCTATTATTACTATTATTACTTGGAGTGACAATCCCGGTTTTCCCTATTCTTTATGAATCTTCACATCCTCTTCGTTCTTCAGTATTACCGGTAATTGCACTATCGTTTGGTGTTATTGCGAATGTTGCAAGATTTACACGTTCGGAAATGATTTCTGTACTCGCTAGCGATTATATTGCTTTGGCAGAAGCAAAAGGGTTAGATAGAACAACTATAATTAGAAAACATGCTTTTAGAAATACACTTATTCCTGTTATTACAATATTAGGACCAATTTTGGTTAACTTAATGACAGGATCTATGGTATTAGAACAAATTTTCTCTATTCCTGGTTTAGGAAGATTATTAGTAGAAGGTATTACAGTCAATGACTATAATGTTGTCTTAGCTGTTTCGTTCTTATACAGTGTTTTATATGTCGTTATGATGTTAATTATCGATATTTCTTATGGAATTATTGATCCAAGAATTAGATTAGGAAAGGGGGATTAATATGGATAACTTTGAATTCTTAGAAGATGATTTTGCCTTTGTTGGTGAAAATCATGAAAGTAAAAAAGAAATTGCTCCTCCTGTGACTCCTTTCTTTAAAGACTTTATGAGACGACTTGGTAAAAATAAGGGAGCATGTATTGGTGGTATCCTAATTGTTATTATTATATTAATCGCCATTATTGCACCAATGGTTTCATCATATGATTATGCTGAAATGAATACAGCAATTCAATCAACTTCACCAAATGCACAACATTTATTTGGTACAGACCGTTATGGTCGTGACTTATTTACACGTGTTTGGCAAGGAACAAGAATCTCTTTATTTGTTGCTGCGTCAGCCGTTATTATTGATATTATCTTCGGTATGACTTATGGGTTAATTAGTGGTTACTTTGGTGGAAAAGTAGATACTGTTATGCAACGTGTTCAAGAAATTATTAACTCAATTCCTTCACTTGTTATTTTAACGTTATTATTAGTCATCATGAAGGCATCACTGTTTACCATAATCATTGCATTGATGTTAACCGGTTGGATCGGTATGAGTCGTATTACACGTGCACAGGTATTGAAAGTCAAGGAAGAAGAATATGTATTGGCATCAAAAACATTAGGTGCAGGTCATTTCTTTATCATTTTCAAAAATATCTTACCTAATATCTTTGGACAATTGATTATTATGTCAATGTTCTCAATTCCTAATGCAATATTCTATGAAGCATTCTTAGCGTTCTTAGGATTAGGAATACCGACACCACAAGCATCATTAGGATCATTAATTAATGATGGTTTTAAAAGTATATTAATTACACCTTATATGGTAATTATACCTGTCATTGTTCTCGCAATCTTAATGTTAAGTTTCAACCTTTTTGCGGATGGATTAAGAGATGCATTTGATCCAACTATGAAGGAGATGTGATAATATGGCAGATAGAGAAAGAATACTTAAAATTAGAGATTTAAATATCTCGTTTACGACTGATCATGGAAAAATCAATGCAATCCGTGGTGTAAATTTAGATTTATATAAAGGTGAAACAATTGCGATTGTTGGTGAATCAGGTTCAGGGAAATCTGTAACAACAAAAGCAGTCATGGGTATATTAGCATCTAACGGAACAATTGATAGTGGTGTCATTGAATACAGTTGGAATGATGAAAATACTGGAGAACATAAAACAGTTGATATAGCACAATTAAGCGAAAAGGATTTACAAAAAGAAATTCGTGGACGTAAAATCGCAATGGTTTTCCAAGATCCTATGACATCGTTAAATCCTACGATGACAATTGGTAAACAAGTTATGGAACCTATGATTTACCATTATGGTAAATCAAAAGAAGAAGCATATAAAAAGACATTAGAATTACTTGAATTAGTCGGTATTACTGATGCTGAAAAACGTATGAAAAACTATCCTCACCAATTATCAGGAGGAATGAGACAAAGGGTTGTTATTGCAATTGCATTGTCATGTGATCCATATGTGTTGATTTGTGATGAACCGACAACAGCGTTAGATGTGACAATCCAAGCTAAGATTCTTGAGTTAATTCAAGATATCCAAAAGAAAAAGAACTTATCAGTTATCTATATTACACACGACCTAGGGGTTGTTGCAAAGGTAGCTGATTATGTTAATGTTATGTATGCTGGAAAAATAGTTGAAACTGGATTAATTGATGAAGTCTATTATGATCCAAGACATCCATATACATGGGGATTATTATCAGCGATGCCAGATTTAGATACAGATGATGATGAATTATATACTATTCCAGGAACACCACCAAACCTTGCTTATAGAGTTGATGGTGATGCGTTCGCTCCTAGAAATCAGTTTGCATTAAATATTGATTTAAGAGTAGAACCTCCTATGTTTGATGTACCTGGTTCATCAACACACAAGGTTGCAAGTTGGTTAATGCATCCAAATGCTCCAGATGTGAAAATGCCAGAGGCATTAAAAAATAGAATTGAAAAGATGAAAAAGGAGGGAGAATAATGAATCAACAACCTATCCTTGAAGTCAAAAACTTAAAACAACATTTTAAAATAAACAGGAAATTTACTGTAAAAGCAGTTGATGGAATTTCATTTCAAATTATGCCAGGTCAAACATATGGCTTGGTGGGAGAATCAGGCTCTGGAAAATCTACAACAGGAAGAAGTATTATTCGTTTGTATAATCCAACTGATGGAGAAGTGATCTTTAATGGTAAAGATATATCAGGAAAGATGACAAAGGATGAATTAAAGTTACTTCGTACCAAAATGCAAATGATTTTCCAAGATCCAATGGCTTGTTTAAATCCAAGAAAAAAAGTTATTGATATTATTGCAGAAGGAATTGATATTCACCATGAGTTTAAAACTCAAGAAGAAAGAAATCAAAAAGTATATGATATCTTAGAACTTGTTGGATTATCTAAAGAACACGCTACACGTTATCCACATCAGTTTTCTGGAGGTCAGAGACAGAGAATTGGGATAGCGAGAACATTGATTATGAATCCTGATTTGATTATTGCTGATGAAGCAATATCAGCCTTGGATGTTTCTATCCAAGCACAAGTTGTTAACTTAATGAAAAAAATACAGAAGGAAACAAATACTGCATTTTTATTTATTGCACATGATTTATCTATGGTTAAATATATTTCAGATCATATAGGCGTATTACATTTAGGCCATTTGGTTGAAACAGGAACAACAGAAGAAATCTTCAATAATCCAATTCACCCATACACAAAATCATTACTCAGTGCAATTCCATCACCGAATCCTAAAGTTGAAAAAACAAGGGTTTCATTGTCTTATGACTATGCAACGAGTGGCATAGATTATGAGTTAGGAAGTCAACATCATATTAGTGGTTCTCACTATGTACTTGCTACTGAAAAAGAACTAGAAGAATGGAAAAACACTGAATAAATCTCGATAATCTTCATATTTCGAGTTATTTCGACAAATTATTATCTCTTTTAAAGCAAATATTTAATGAACTAGAAAATAATGTTAAAATTATATTGTTTTCGCATTATTTTGTTGATATTATAGATTTGGATATATAGTATGAGGAGGACATAAAATGAAAGCAAAAATCGAGGTTCAATACAGCAATAAGAATATTAATACTGTTGATATTGAAAAGTTAGCTAAAGAAGATCTTAAAGGAAAAGGAATGAAAATGTCTGAGATTAAAGCATTAGAAGTTTATTTCAAACCTGAAGATCAATCAATCTATTACGTAGCAACGACAAAAGAAGATGAAGTTGTAGGTAATGATGAAGCATTATATATAGAAGTTTTATAGAATAAAGACTCCAAGTGAGTCTTTATTTATTTTCTGTTCACAAATAGCCATTAAAATGAATTATAATGTAGTGAATAAAAAAATATGGTATACTATTTCAAAAGGAGGTAACTCATGAAAAAGTTATTACTACTCGCATGTATGTGTATGGTCCTCGTTGGCTGTTCCTCTTCAAGTGTTAGCGAAGGTTTTATGTTAACACGTGATGATGATTACTATGCTCTTTATAATCGTAGAGGGAAAAGAATAACCGGATACGAATACAAAACATTTATTGAATTAATAGGAACAGGCTTTGTTGTATCAAATAGAACTGATAAAGTTGCTTTAATAGATTATGATGGTGAGCCAATTATTGATTATGGTAAATATGATAAGTTAGAAATTGTTGATGAAATGTTATATGCAACAATCATAGAAGATATTGATGAAGATGATCAAGAAAGTGAACCAGTTGAGCACTTATACATACTTGATCATAGTGGAGATACTCTCTTCCAACCTTCTGAAGATATTGAAATAGTTAAAGATATCTTGCCTATTATTAAAGAAGGTGAGACTTCTAAAGTACTTTATGGTAATGGCGAAATGTTAATAGAAACTGATCAAACAATAGAGTACCTTTCAGTTGAAGAAGAGTACAATAGTTGTATTGTTGGTTTTGAAGATCATATGTCATTCTTCTATTCACTTAAATCAACACCGGTGGAAGTCGTAGTGGATACACAAGGTGAAGATTATGTTATCCTTGGTGAAAACACTTTAGTAGGTGCAGCGCTCTATGATTCAAGTAATTGGAGAATGTATTTTATAGATTACACAACAAATTCATATGACCTTCAAAGTGTTAATGCGACTGATGTTAATATAACACTTGAAGGTAAGGCAATATTTACTTCATCTATTGGTGATTATGTTTATACATTTGGTAAAAAACCTGTCCTTGTGAATAGTTACTATGTTGATGATCGTAACTATATCTTAAGATCAGATGATATATATGGACCACACTATGTTTATTATAACGGCGACTTGGTAGGACAATTAGAAGATTGTCAGTTATACCCAATGGCAGTAAAAATAACATCAAATTATTACCCAATTTATAGACGTGGTGAAGGATATTACTATTATGATTTTGAAGGTAATCAAGTCATTGAAACAAGTTATCAAGAGGCAGAGCCATTTGATTCAAATTCAAGAGCTATAGTCAAAGATGAAACAGGTGCCTATACACTTATAGATGAAAAAGGGAATGCTGTTTTAACAGAGGGATATTCTAAAATAGAATATCTTGAAATGGAATTATATGCTGTGTATAACGATATAGGTGCCTTTATGATCGTGAATAAAGATGGTCAAGAGGTATTACCAATGGGTTATACAGGTAAAGGTAACCAAGCTATTGTCAGATATGCTGATTATGTCTTCTTAATATTAGAGAAAAATGGACGCTCTTATGTTTATGATTATAAAGATAAATATAACGTCGTTTTATCAGCAGAAGGCAAATTAGAAATGAATGAAAAAGGCTATTTTTCAGTCAAGAAAACGTATTACACTTTAGAAGGGGATATTATTAATTAGGAGAATAAAATGGAATATTTAGTTACAATTTTACTAACGTTTATTGGTTTATTGATGTTAATGCAAATGATTATGTTTGAAATCACTTATAATAGAGTTAAGAAAACAAATCAGATTAACTGGTATACAACACTTACAAAACCTTTTGCTTATACGCGTGTGAGATACATGATGTTTATATGTGGATTCTGTTATTTATTATCAAGTCCATTCCCAATGTTCTCAATGAGTTGGATCTTATATCTTGTCTTATTCATCGCTATGGGTGTTGTCAGCGATGCTGTTGTACAATATTTAATTTTAAAATATGGACAACTTCGTTGTAAAAATGAAATTGCAAACGCAACACAATTAAGTGGAGAATTTAAAACAGCGTTAGATAACGCAGTTATTGAAGACACTTATGTAGAAAGTCCGAAAGAATATAATGAGATAGAAATTGCTCATAAATATATTAATCAAAATGATCATATGTCATTTTTAACTGTTGATGGTGGAAATTTTGTTAAAGAATTTGGAGAATTACCAGATACGACATTTGTAGTGGAACCATATGGTGATATTGAAAAGATAGAAGAAGAATTATCAGAATTACCTGTAAAGGTAACAAAATTAACAGAATCAGGACAAATGCCATTTAAAGATAGTAAAATGGATTCTATCGTATGCCAAATCTGTAATTATGATAAATTTGAAATAGTAAGAGTTTTAAAAGATCGTGGATATTTTATCGTTAATCAAAATGGCACAGCGAACTTCAAAGAATTTATGAGCATTTATATGCCTTATGGAATGAAGGGGAAATGGGATGCTGATTATTGTGAATTAACATTACAAGATTTTGATATGGAAATTGTAGAAAAAGTTGAAGAACATGGGACAGTAACAGTTAAGTCTGTAGGAGAAATGATTGCTTACTTTAACAAAGTTTCACCTGATTTAAGCGATACTGAAAAATATAATACATTCTACTTAAAGGTGTATCAAGATATTAAGGAACATGGAACATTTACGTTATCAACATATAGATTCTTAGTTGTTGGTAAAAATTCAAAAGTTGAAGAAGTTCCTAATGATGAAGTTTATGAATTAGAAGAGCCACAATATTAAGGCTCTTTTTTCTTTATTTATTTATATAAATCGTATACAATGATACTAATTTCATATACATATTTAATGGTTGCTATGCATTAATAAGGAATGAGGTGAAAACCCTCAACGGTCCCGCCGCCGTAAAAACGAGCAAAGATAAGACCACTGGGAAACTGGGAAGGTATCTACGCATTGAAGTTGAGTCGGAAGACTTGCCATTATCTGAGGATATACTTTACGGAGAATAAAGTCGTTCTATGAATGTTATATCTTTTTTGTATTGAAAGAATATAAGGAGGAGAAAGAAATGAAAAAGAATCAAAAGTTATTAGGTTTATTATTAGCATTAGTTTTAGTATTTGGAGCAATTGGAATTTATTTTGGTACAAAACCACAAGAAGGTGTTAAAAGCATCGTATTAGAAGTTGTATCAGTAAGAGATGACGTTGAAACAAGTGATAAAGTAAAAACTGATAAAGAATATTTAGGTGAACTATTAATTGAAAAAGATATGGTCACATACGATGAAAGTCAATATGGTATGTATATTAGAGGAATTAATGGTTTAATGGATGATAGTGATAACCAATACTGGTGGTGTATCTTAGTTGATGGTGAATCAGCTGTTAACGGTGCAGATACATTAATTCTAGAAGATGGAAAAACTTATACATTAGAATTAAAACAAGGTTGGTAAAATGAAAACAAAAAGACTTATAAGGATTGCATTTTTGGGTATGATTCTCTATGTAGGACAAGTTGCTTTAAGCGTTGTGCCAAATATAGAGGTTGTCTCACTATTCATATTAATCATGACTTTGGTCTTTAAAAAGGATACTCTGTATGCAATATTCATATTTGTTATGCTAGAAGGCTTACATTATGGATTTGGATTATGGTGGTGGAGTTATTTATATGTCTGGCCGACACTATACTTTATTGTGAGAGGGTGTTCGCATATTCTAGATCATAATGATCGATTGGGATGGTCTGTCATCTTAGGTATTTATGGTCTAATATTCGGTGCGCTTTTCGCTATTGTGTATATTCCAGTGTCATTTGAATACGCTATGTCTTATTTTATAGCTGGTATATTTTTTGACATTGTTCACGCAATAGGCAATTGTGTCTTATGTTATTTACTATTTTCACCGTTGAAAAAGACTTTAGAGCTCGTAAATAGAAAATATTTATGAAAGCGATTAACAATTTTATGAAAGCGTATTAAAAATTTCATTAAAATTATGGAAAAGTATTTATAATGTGGTATAATAGTACTATATTTCAAGGAGGAGTCTATAATGGCAGAAAAATTATCTTTCGTAGTTTCAGATCCTGTTGGATTACATGCAAGACCTGCAACTATCTTAGTAAACCAAGCTAGTAAATTCACTAGTGATATCAAATTAAGTTACAACGGTAAAGAAGTTAACTTAAAATCAATTATGGGTGTAATGTCTTTAGGTGTACCAACAAAAGCAACTGTAGAAATCATTGCTGAAGGTGAAGATGAAAAAGACGTTATTGCTTCAATCGCTAAAGTTATTAAAGAACAAAAAGTAGCTGAATAATAACAA
Organism: uncultured Erysipelotrichaceae bacterium; assembly: GCA_947074115.1. GTDB lineage: Bacteria > Bacillota_I > Bacilli_A > Erysipelotrichales > Coprobacillaceae > CAMTOK01. Next base: position 47,084 of record CAMTOK010000002.1, read on the forward strand.
ACAAAAGAGAATGAAAATTCTCTTTTTTTATTTACTCCTAAATACACATATGATAATATGTATTTAGATATTTAGACAAATGTCTAAATAAGGAGGTGTATATGGGCGGAGATATTTTTAAAGCTTTGGGTGATCCTACGCGGAGAAAAATATTAGAATTGTTAAGAAAAAATCCGCTGACTGCTGGTGAAATAGCTGATTGTTTTGATATTAGTAAACCTTCAATCTCACATCATTTAAGTATTTTAAAAAATGCAGGTTTAATATTTGATGAGAGAGATGGACAGAGTATTATTTACTCAATCAATATGACAGTATTTCAGGAAGTGATGAGTTGGGTTGTTAACTTTTGTGTAGGAGATGAACAAAGTGAAAAGAAAATTTGAGATATTTTTGTGGATATATACGTTTATATCTATTGGATTTGTTTTCTTGTTACCTGAAACAATTCCAATCCATTTCAATATAAATTGGGAACCAGATTCATACGGTAGTCGTTACATTATGATCTTGTTTAGTCTGTTTCCGATAATCATGTTTTATGGAATGGATTTATTAAAGAAAGTCGATCCAAAACGTACAAGTGTTGAAAAGAAAGTTAAAGATTATAACAATATGAAATATATTGTATGCATGTTCTTTGTACTCATTACTGTTGTTTATTATTGGATTATTTTCTCGGGTGGTAACAATAGTGCATTTATCTTTAATATTATGTTTGGTGGCTTTATGATTCTTATTGGGAATTATATGCCACGTCTTCCAGAAAGCTTTTTTATGGGAGTTAGAACACCATGGACACTAAGTGATAAAGTCGTGTGGGAAAAAACACATCGCTTAAGTGGATTCTTATTTGTATTATTTGGTATTCTATTTATAGTCTTAGGTTTGATAGCAGAAGAGAGTCTTTATGTATTTTTATTTGTTGGCTTACTCTTTATTGTCGTCTTGCCGTATATATATTCTTATATCATTTATAAAAAACAAGGGGGAAGGTAGTATGTTAAAAATTCAAAACTACACAAAAAGTTATGGAGATTTTAAAGCAGTAGATAATTTATCAATAAATGTTGAAAAGGGAAAAATCTATGGTTTTATCGGTCATAATGGTGCTGGTAAAACAACAACGCTTAAAGCTATTTCGGGTATTTTGCAATATGATGAAGGAGAAATTATTATTGATGGAATGGACTTAAAAAGTCATCCAATGGAATGTAAAAAGATTATGGCATACATTCCAGATAATCCTGACTTATATGAGTATCTGTCAGGGATACAATATTTAAACTTTATTGCTGATGTCTTTGAAGTGCCTCAAGATGTAAGAGAAGAGCGTATTAAAAGATATGGCGATTTATTAGAATTAACTGGTGACTTTGCACAACCAATCAGTGCTTATTCACATGGTATGAAACAGAAACTGGCTATTATATCAGCGTTTATTCATGATCCTCAATTGATTATTATGGATGAACCATTTGTTGGATTAGATCCAAAAGCATCACATATCTTAAAAACATTAATGAGAGATTTTTGTAATGAAGGAAAAGCAATCTTCTTCTCAACTCATGTATTAGAAGTTGCAGAAAAATTATGTGATGAAATAGCGATTATTAAAAAAGGTAAACTTGTTGTGTGTGGACCGACACAAGAAGTCATTGGAAACGATACATTAGAAGATGTCTTCTTAGATTTGGTGGATGACAATGCTTAGAACCTTAGTTGCTATTCGTTTAAAAGGTCTATTTTCAAGAATGGTGAGAGGAACTAAAGAAGGGAAGAAAAGTGGGAATGGAAAAAAGATTCTCATGGGATTTCTGATCTTCTACGTGGCTATTGTCTTCTTAGGGATGTCAACTGCATTTTTTAATATGATAGTTGAACCTTATGTAGAATTAGGCTTAGGATGGCTCTATTTCGCAATGATGGCCATATTTATCATTACAATCAGTTTTATTGGGAGTGTATTCATTGCACAACAAGAATTATATGATGCAAAAGACAATGATTTACTACTTGCATTACCACTAAAACCAAGAGATATATTATTAAGCCGTGTGTTTGTTATTTTAATTTTTAACTATTTATACGAAGCGATGATCGCTATACCAGCAGTAGGTGTATATGTATTTAAATACAGTATGACAATCTCACAAGCCATTATATTATTAATTGTCTTAATCACATTACCTTTGGTCGTTCTTATTCTTTCATGTTTATTTGGATGGATACTTGCAAATATCATGAAACGTGTGAGATATAAGAATTTTATAGCATTAGGATTCTCTGTATTATTCTTTGGACTTTATATGGTTGCAGTTAATCAAATAGGTGATTATATAAATATTCTTATTAATAATGGGAATTCTTTAGCAGCAGCTATAGAAAAGGGACTCTTCCCAATTTATCATATGGCAGTTGCGATAAGTGATGGAAACTTCTTAAACTTAGGTTTATATTTACTATCAGTGATCATTCCGTTTATATTAGTGATTTATGTGTTATCTATGAACTTTATTAAAGTTTTAACATTGGAACAAAAAACAAAGAAAATAGAATATAAACACAAACCAATGAAATCAAAATCAATATTCTGGTCTTTAGTTGTGAGAGAAATTAAACACTTTACGTCAAGTGCTATGGTTATGATGAATGGTTCTATGGGTGTTGTCTTTTATTTGATTTCTGCAGTCGCTATATTTATTTATATGGACAATGTCAATGTATTATTAGAAGTGGTATCAACTGAAATTCCGTTTTTACTTGAATATATTGCCCCAGTAGCCGCATTTGCTATTTGTGCTATGGGATCAATGAATTTAATGTCTTGTACTTTAATTTCATTAGAAGGTGATAGATTATGGATTATTAAGCATTTACCAATTGATCCTAAAGATGTCATCATGTCAAAAGTCATGTTACACTTAATTATGTCTATACCAGGTTCTATTGTGCTCTCTTGCATTGTTAGTTTTGTATTAAATCTTTCTTTATTAGATGCAGGACTTGTTATTATTGCACCAATCGTATTTAACGCTGTTATAGGTTTGTTTGGTATGGTTATTAACCTTCTATACCCTAAATTTGATTGGATCAATGAAACGGCTTGTGTTAAACAAAGTATGTCAGTCATAATCACAATGTTCTCATCTATGGCATTTGTGTTCGTGTTAGGATTTGTAGGATTCCACGCAGTAAAAGTGATGTCATTAAATCAATTTGCATATATTGTTGTTGCCTTATTTATTCTTATGGCATATGGTTTTTACTGGTTACTCACAACTTGGGGAGTGAAAGTCTATAATGAATTATAAAAAGAGTTAAATCATTTGATTTAACTCTTTTCTTCTTTATACAATTGGAAACGTAAGAATTGCTTTAAATAAATCTCCATCACACCTGACTTTAAATGTTCCACCTTGTATTTCAACAAAACTTTTAACAATCGCAAGACCTAAACCAGATCCAACAGAATGTCTAGATTCATCACCTTGGACAAATCTTTCAACAATAATATCTTCATTAAAATTCATTTCATTCTCTGAAATATTTTTAAATTCAATGACAACTTGTTGATCTTTTGTATATATATCGATATATGCTCTTGTATTGGACATGGCATAACGAGACATATTCACAAAGAGATTTTCAAATATTCTATATGTTTTCGTACTGTCTAAGTGACAGATAATTTTTTCTTCTGGTTCTTTAAATATAATATTAAGATTTTTATGACTTAAATCATCTTCACACTCTAATTGTGATTGCTTAATGAGAGAAGTAATATCAACATCATAGAGATTCAATTGAACATTACCTGAATTCACTTTACTAATATCAAATAAATCATCAATTAAATGTTTTAATCTCAGTGCATTATTATCTAAGACTTTAATAAACTTTTGTTTATCTTCATCAGAGATTGACTCTTCTTTTAATAAATTAATATAGGAAATAATTGATGTTAATGGTGTTTTTAAATCATGAGATACATTAGTAATTAATTCAGTTTTCATGTTTTGTGATTTAACTTCTTCATTAATAGCGTTCTCAAAACCATCTTTAATATGAGAAAACTCTTGTTTTAATGGATTAAAGACACCAATATCTTCTGTTATCTCATGTCTAAAGTTACCTTTAGACACCTCTCTTGTAGCAGTTAAGAGTGTCTTATAATCATCTTGAATCTCAACAAAACGATCTTTAACTAACTTATATATGATAAATGAATAAGCAGCAAGTGAAAGGAAGGTAATGATGAAAGGTTCAATTCCATAGAATAAATTAAATGCTATACTATTGATAATTAATAACACTATAACAACTGCACAGTTGGCAAGAACAACCTTAAATACAGTTAATTTAGCAGAAGATTCTATATCTGTTTTTGAGACATTTTTACTCAATTGACTTAATGATTTTAACATTGTAAAGATAACGGTATTTTCTGTTACATAACGTGTAAATCCTTTATCGAATAAATACTTAACCATAAAAGCTAAGAAAGCGACAAATGATAAGCAGATAAACCAATACCCAAATATAGAAGAATAACTGAGAATTGAATTACTTAAGAAATTCTTAAACATAGCGCTTGAACCTGTTGAATAGTTCGATAGATATATTTCTTGTATAACGCCCGAACCTAATACCAATAAGAAGAAGGCACAAACAATCCATGAAATAGAAAGGACTTCAAACGGAAGTTCAGCCATTTGTTTAAATATTGGAAGATTCTTAATCTTCTTAAATGGAATGATTAATATGAATAAAGCGATAAATGCAAATGATATAAATATATATGGTGTAAGTGCCGACATAGCCATTCCATAATAATCATAAGCGACATAATTACTGATTGCGTCAGTTGCACTCATTTCATAAGGGATAGCGATTTGAACCTTGATATTAACTGGGTCTCTATAATAATATTCTTGTTCATCTCCTGTGTTAGGATCAGTTAGATATTGCGAACTGGTTGATATCAAAAAGAGGTCACTTCCAAATCTATCAGACCCAGCAATTGTTGAAATCATACCTAATCTGTTAAATTCATAAACATAATATTCAGCAAATTGATCTGCATAAGTATTATATTCATTATCGAATTTATGGTTTGAAATCACTTTTCCAGTTTCTAGATCAGTTATTTCATAATACATATTACGTAATGAATCTATATAATTACTAGAACTTGTGAAGTTGTTTTTGATATAGTCATTAAGATAACGGCTATCTCCAATCTCGGGGAGATAAACATTATATTCTAATGCGTCTTCACTTCTTATTTCTAAAACCTTTTGAGCAACGAATCTCGATACATCGTAAGAATATTTATATAAGTATGATGTTTCTAAAATATATTTATTATTCCTTACCATGTCAAAACTTGTTGTTAAGAATAGTGATATTAAGACAAGTACACAAAGCGTAGAAATATTAAATAAATTTTTCTTCATTTAATGTCCCTGCTTTTCTATTTTATATCCAACGCCCCAAACCACTTTTAAATATTGTGGTTTTTTTGGATCAAATTCAATTTTTTCTCTTAAGTTACGAATGTGTACCATAACTGTATCTGTACTAATAGCGTCTTCACCCCAAACGCTCTCATAAATATTTTCAGCTGAGAAGACTTTACCAGGATAACTCATAAGTAATTCCAATATTTTAAATTCAATTGGTGTTACCTTAACTGTCTTATCTTCAACAGTGACTTGTTTTGTATCAACATTGATTTCTAAACCACCAACGCTATATAGTGAGGAAGGTTGTGAACCTGTTTTAATGTCTAAGAATTTTTGATATCTTCTTAAATGAGAAGAGACACGTGCCATAAGTTCCATTGGAACAAAAGGTTTAGTGACATAGTCGTCAGCACCAATATTTAAACCATTGATTTTATCGATATCTTCTGATTTTGCGGATAAGATTAAAATTGGAAATTCGTGATTTTGTCTCACCGTTTTTGTAAATTCAATACCATCCATAATTGGCATCATAATATCAACTATTGCCAAATGAATCGTTTCTTTATCTACAATATCTAAAGCAGCTTGCCCATTGGCTGCCTGAAAAACATTATATCCTTGAGTTGATAAATAAATAGAAATTGCTTCTCTAATTTCTAATTCATCTTCTACTACTAAAATGTTATATTGCATACATAGACCTCCTTGTTTTTATTATTATAAATACATTTTTAAAAGATTAAATAGAAAGAAAACAAAAGAAAAACAAAAGAATCGTTTCTATTTGCCTTCTTTAAAATAAGTTGCTTCCATATCTGCAGTATGGAGAATAAATGATAATGGGAATTTTTCAAATGCTGCACCTACGTTTCTGGTGTCTTCACTACCAGCAAACCCCATGTGATATCGTATAGCAAAGGCTTCTTCACGTGTTAAACGCATATACCCACTGATCATATAAACACTTTTTTCACCATGACCATAAGGTAGTTGATCATCATAATCGTATGTAGGCACTTGTTTCCATTGTCCGTTTTCTTTGACATTTCGTGTTCCCTTTTTATAACAGTTGATTTTACATAAGTCATGAAGTAATGAAACAATTGCTATTGTTTCATTAGAGAAAACCAATTTGTATTCATTTTTAATGCTATCACGACTTAAATAATCATTTAAACAGTGATATACATTTAAGCTATGTTCTAATAAGCCACCTTCATAAGACCCATGAAAACGAGTACTTGCTGGTGCTTCAAAAAAATCTGAATGTGAAGACATTAAGAATTCAAGTAACTTATCACTGCCTTCCCTTTTTATATTGTTTTTATATATTTCTATAAATTCATTTTTTAAATCCATAAGAGACCTCCTGTGTTTCAATTATATAGTGAATTGGAAGCGATGTCATTAAAATCGTGTCACATTTTGTCAATAAAATAATAATTCGTGCCACCTTTTTTAATAGTCAAGTATTCCTTTTTTTGTTACAATGATTTTAAGAGGTGAAATATTATGGGATATAAAGAAAATTATGAAAGATGGTTAAATAAAGAGGGATTAGAACCATCATTAAAGCAAGAATTATTAACAATGGATGAAGGACAAAAGGAAGATGCATTCTACACAGATGTAGAATTCGGAACTGCTGGAATGAGAGGAATTCTAGGTGCTGGAACAAATCGTTTAAATATTTATACGATTAGAAAAGCAAATGTAGGATTCGCTAAATATATTCTAGGATTAGAAGATGGTGCATCAAAAGGTGTGGCTATTGGTTATGATAATAGACACATGTCATATCAATTCGCAATTGAAAGTGCTAAAGTCTTAGCGACTTATGGTATTAAATCATATATATTTGAAAGTTTGAGACCAACACCAGAATTATCATTTGCAGTGAGATATTTAGAATGTGCAGGGGGAATTATGATCACAGCGAGTCATAATCCAAAAGAATACAATGGATACAAAGTTTACGATGATACAGGATGTCAATTGATTCCTGAATGGGGAGATATCGTCGTAGGTCATGTTAACGCTGTTGAAGATGAATTATCAATTGATGTTATTGATCAAAAAGAAGCTTACAAATATATGACTTGGATCGGTGAAGAAGTTGATGAGGCTTATTATAAAGAAGTTATGAATACAGAGATTAATCCTGGTATGGATAAAGATGGATTCAAAATTGTCTTCTCACCACAACATGGAACAAGTAATATTCCAGTTAGAGAATGTTTATCACGTTTAGGATACAATGTTATTCCAGTCTTAGCACAATGTGCACCAGACCCAGATTACAGCAATACTGAATCTCCAAACCCTGAAGTTGATTGTTCTTATGATTTAGCAATTCAAACTGCGGAAGAAGTTGACGCTGATGTTGTTGTTATTTGTGATCCTGACGGAGACCGTTTAGGGGTCGTTGCGAAACACAACGGTGAGTATGTAAAAATGAGTGGTAACCAATCTGCTGCGGTATACCTTGAATATATTCTTTCTCAATTAAAAGAAAAAGGAACATTACCTGAAAATGCGGTTATGTATAATACAATCGTAACATCTGATTTAGGTGAACTTGTTTCTCGTTCTTATGATGTTGATGTAGAAAAAACATTAACTGGATTTAAATTTATCGGTGATAAAATTAGAAAATACGAACAAACAAAAGAAAAAACATTCATCTTTGGATATGAAGAATCTTATGGATGTGTAATCAAAGACTTCGTTCGTGATAAAGATGCAATTCAAGCTGTATTAATTGCTGCTGAAGCAGGAAATTTCTATAAAAAACAAGGTAAAGATTTAATTGATGTTTTAAATGATCTTTATGATCGTTTTGGAACATTTAAAGAGAGTCAAATTGCTTTATCTAAAGAAGGTGCTGCTGGAGCAGCTCGTATCAAAGAAATCATGGATAACTTAAGAAAAGATGCACCACAAGCAATTGCAGGTGTTAAAGTTATTGCTGTTGAAGATTTCCAAGAAAGTAAAGCGTATAAAGATGGTGAAGAAACAGACATCTTATTACCTAAATCAAATGTATTAAAATATTATTTAGAAGATGGTTCTTGGATTGCTGCTAGACCAAGTGGAACTGAACCAAAATGTAAATTCTACCTTTCTATCAAAGGAAAAGATGCTGACGAAGCAGCATCTAAAACTGAAGTATTTGGGAAAGATATCTTAAATATTATCGGTGAATAATGAAATAGAAAAGCTCTTTATATATTTATAAAGGGCTTTTTATTTGTGTTGAAATTTATCAAAAAACATGGAATAATGTATGTATTAAAGATGTTAAATATATATTATTTGGTAATAATAGTTAAGAAAGTACGAGGGTTTAATATGAAAAAGTTATTTATGTTTGTTTTACCATATATATTAATAGGGATCGCTTTTTTTGTGCATGAAGTCTATATTGATTTTGAATATACAATTATAGCACCTTTATTTGCCTTATTCGCATGTATAATGATTTTAATGACAACATCATGTGCCGGTACAAAGGGTATGATTGTTGCATGTTTAATTAACTTTGTCATTTCAATCGCTTTCTTTATTTTGATGTCGATTGGCTATATGAACGACTATAGTTATCTGATTCCAACCTTATCATTTGTTGCTGTTACAGAAGTGATTATGGTATGGTATTTGTTATTACATAAACCTGCTAAAGGGATGACATATCAATTCTCTTATAAGAATCAACCGAAAAGATATTTTTAAAAGCAAGCATCAGCTTGCTTTTTATAATGTTATACATTTCCCTAAATGTAAGTAATAGACTTGTGCTTTGATATCTTGATTGAATATCTCTTTTAATACTTTTTGATAATAGCTTAACTGTTCCTTATGCAATAAACACAATTGTTCATCTGATGTCTGTTGAGAGAGATTATCAGTTTTATAATCTAAAACATAGACTTCATTATTGAGTCTATAGACAAGGTCAAAGATCCCATGAACAATTTGTTCTAAGGATTCATCATAGTAAGAGAATTTCTTTTCTTTATAAACAACAGAGGCTTGAGATATATCTTTATAGGTATCACTATTGATAAAAGACTCAATCTTATGTCTATATAGATTTAATTCGTTCACTTCAAGATCATTAAAGATATTGTTTTTTCTTAAATAATGCATGATTTGATCAAAGGAATCATCTTTAAAAGTAAAATAGCTCATAAACAAGTGAACAAGTGTACCACGTTCACTCGCTTTCATTGATGAAGGGATTGGATCATCTTGAGTCACCATGATTCGTTCTTCATGTATATGGTTTAAACCTGTTACAGAAACTATAGGTGCTTTTGTTGGTTCAACAAAAGAATGAGTATCGTATTGTTCTCTTTCTTTATTGAGAATTGGTGTCACATAAGTATAAGTTGGAATTCCCTTTTCTAACTCTTCATCAGTTGTCATTTCTAAATCAAACATTGCATGTTCAGTTGAATCAAAAACGAGATGTTTATGCATGTTTTGCCCTTTAATTTTAAGAGCATAGTCTTTTAATTCATCTATTTCTAAGCATGCTTCTATCATTTGAGGATGCCTAAGTGTGGATAATAAAATCCATGAAAGATAAGTCAATGTTGATCTTGCATTATCATAGAAAAGGATATGCGGAGCTAAACTGTTTGATAAAATGTCTTCATCTTCATTATTTAAGATTTGTTCTTGTATCTTAGTGATCTCATCATATGATTTAATCACACCTGTTAATATAAGTTTTTCTGAAGCTCTTGTTAATGCAACATAGAGAATTCTCATTTCTTCATTAATAGAAGCAAACTCTTGATGTTTGGCTATTAAACTCAAATAACTATTAGAGTACTCAATAGCGATTCTTTCATGATTAAATTCTTGCCATAATCTCGGTTTCATCGCAATACCAAGCATTTTATCAAATATAGGATTTGATCTTTTATCAGCAAGGTTAAATTGCTTATGTGTTCCTGTCACAAAGACAATAGGGAATTCTAATCCCTTTGATTTGTGAATTGTCATAAATTCAACAGCGTCACCTTGACCTGATGCTTGAGCAGGAGCAATATCAGAAGAATTCTTCATATCTTCCAAGAGATCACCTAAATAGGGGATAGAGGTTTCTTTATCATTTATAATAGTTTCAAACAACTCAAGATTAGCAAGTCTTTGTTGTCCATTTGTTAATCCTGAAACAAAGAGTTTATATCCACTTCTATTAAAGAATTCACTAACTGTTTGATGAGGTTTATGCGTATGTGCATAAAGTGACATCTCATTAAATATAGCCATAAAATCTTGGATTGTTGAATCATTCGATTCTTTCATATTCTCATAGAGAGATAGATCATGATTTAATCGCTCCTTTGCGATTAAATCAAAGGGAATATGTGAGAAGGCAAAGTTTTGTGTCATGAGTGTTGTGAGTGCGATGTCATCATAGGGATTGATAAATGCACGAAGTGAACTCATGAGCGTATTGACTTCTAATGAAGAATAGAACCCTTGAGATAAGACAATTTGGTTTGGTATTTGATATAAATCAAATACCTTTTTAAATGTAATAAAGGCAGGGGTTGAACGCATGAGGACGACAAAATCTTTATAAGAAACATGTTTTCCTTTTAATAAGAAGTTTTGTTTCATATCAACAATCTTTTGAGCGACCATATGTGCTTCATATTGATCTTTGTCAAGCGATGATGCAGGGTCATATACATTCAGCATAATCTCCGTTTTTAGGTGTTCTTGTGATAAGAATTCAGTTCGTTGTGGCTCAATAGAACCGTATCGTCCAATAAAGTCATAATTCAGTCTTGCGCTATCGTCTAAATAGTAATCAAGACCACCTACTTTTTTGTCCATGACTTGATTAAAGATATAATTAATTGAATCTAAGACAACTTTAGAAGAACGATAATTAAATACCAAGTCAATTCTTTTGGTATGTGTTTTTAAGGTATCTTCATCAGTTAGTGAAAACGATTCATATTTATCTAAGAAGATTTGAGGATCGGCTTGTCTAAATCTATAAATAGATTGTTTCATATCACCAACCATAAACAAAGGAATTGTGTGTTGATCGTGAGTCGCAATCTTTTGTATGAGTGTCTCCTGAATTTGATTTGTATCTTGGTACTCATCAATCATGATTTCTTTGAATTGTGCAGAAAGGTTTTGTACTATTTGATATTCTGGTTCTAATAATTTGTGTGTATAAGTTTCTAAGTCAGAAAAATCTAATAGATTTTGTTCCTTCTTATATTGTTGATAGACAATTTGAAATTGTTCTAAGAGATTTCCTCTCCCAATTAACATTTGGATAGGTTTTTGACTGATTTTCATTTTTTCAATAAATTCTTCTTCAGTAACCTCTAGATACATATCCTTTGCTTTATTGAGTGATTCTAAAACCTTTTTTCTTTTTGAGGCCAATACTTTTTTTATTTGAGGATCTATTTCTTTTTGATTAAGTGTATAACTCTTCTCGATATCTCTATTAAGTGTTCTCAATAATTGATCGTAAGAGTAAATAGGTTGATTTAACTCTTGGTTGAGTGTATCAAGATAATCAAGAAATGTGTCAAAAGGGATAGCTCTTTTGGCCATCGTATCAGTTTGCTCATCAGGTCTTTCGTAGAAATCTGTAATTTGATTCTGTTCAGTAAAGATACGAAGTTCAGCGAGATTATTAAGTGCTTTTGTGACTTCGCCCTTGAATAAGTCAACGATATAAGACATGTATGGCCAAGTTGAGAAATCATCTAATGATTGATATAAATCGTAATCCATCTTTTCTACATAGTTATAGAATTGATATATAGAGTGTGACATTTCATCAAGTGTGAAAAGTGTAGATTCTAATCCATTAAAGTAGGGTCCAGGGTAGTATAGCTTTATAAAGTCTGATATTTCATCATTTTTAACCCATTGTTCTAGGCATTGTTTAAAAATCATTTGTTTTACTTGTTTTGTATCAACCAATATTTCAAAACCAGGTAAAACATCAATAATATATCCATACTTCTTTAATAATGTATTACAAAAACCATGGAAGTTTGTTATGTAAGCATTTGGAAGTAATAGGGTTTGTCTTTGTAATCTTAGTTTTAGGTCTTCGTCTTTCGTGTTTACTATTGTTTCTTTTAAATCTTCTGAAAGACGTTGTTTCATCTCATTTCCTGCTGCTTCAGTAAATGTTAAAACAAGCAACTCGTTGAGTTCGTATCCTTCTTTTAATAATTCTAAAATACGAGTCACTAGGATCTTTGTTTTTCCACTCCCTGCGGGGGCTGACACGAGAATAGAAGCATTTCTTTGAAATATTGCTTTTTCTTGACCGGCATTAAATGGCATCTGCTTCTCCTCCTGTTTCATCGTCTTCTTGTTTTGTAGAGACTAAGTTATAATCGTCATAAAAGATATCAAAGTTACATATTGTTTTAAATTCACAAAAATGACATGGATTCACCATCATGTGGATATTGTTGTCGTCGCTTCCTTTTGGCGCAACGGGGATCATACCTTGATGGATATCTGTGTATAACTTTTGGATATGTTCAGCGATTGCTTCACTGAGTGAATCAAGTGCTTCGTAACTTAATATTTTTCCTTTGTATCCATCGTTCTTCTTTACGTATTTTGCTGGAATCATGTATGACTTTTGTGAATTCACTTCATCTAATTGTCTAATTGCTTTTGATTCTTCATCATCTATAATATATCCACTATATTTGTATTTCTTATAGATATCTTCTTCGTTTATTGCGTCTTTTAAAGAGTTTCCAGCAAATGTTTGTTTCTTCATACTAAAGTAGAAAACGCCTGCTGGAGATTGTGGCATAACTTTCTTTAACATATCCAGATATATTAACATTTGAATATTAAATCCCTGTTTAGCAAGTTCTAAGTTTAAATCTTTTGCGCTTGATTTGTAATCAATAATAGAGAAATAATCTTCATTAGCGTCTATGCGGTCAACAATACCTTTAAATTCTAGACCGGCAACTGTATCTTTTATAAAGCGTTCTTTATCTAGGATTTTAAGGGATGATAAGCTAGTGAAATGTTCTAGAATTCCCTTAATGAATTTTAAATCCTGAGTTTGTTGCGCTATAACATATTGGTTGATTGGTGTTTGTATTTTATCTTTAATTCTTTCATTTTGATCTAAGAATTCTTGTACGATTTCTTCTATTGCACGGTCATGATCAAAACAAAGAGATAAGACATAATGTGATAATGATCCAATTTCTGCAGGGGATAAATCATCTTGATATGATTCTTTGAGTTTTAATCCATATTTTAAGAAATATTGGAAGGGACACTTATTATATAATTCAAGTTGACTTACAGAAGCATATTCACTATAGATTTGATTCGTTGTTTCCTTTGAGAGATGATCTTGTTTGTGTCTATGTTGACTATAATCATCAATCAAAGTATTGATGTCTTCATACACTTCACTTTGTTGACTCTTTAAATAATCCTCTTCAATAGGTCGGTAAGAAATATTTAATGTCTCCATTTTAACATTTGATTTGAGTTGTGAATACAGTGATGCTGGAAGAAGTGTCGCTCCAGTACTTGATGATTGTGCATAGGAAAATGTACATGATAGGACTGGTAAAGATAAGAGTTTGACTAAATCATTTTGTAAGATTCCGAGTTGTTCTAATGTCGATAGAGGGCGAGTTAGATTCTCGCTCTTTAATAACTCTATATCCTCATTCAGGATCAATGCTGTATCTTTAATTTGTTTTGGGAATTGTGTTTCATTCATCCCTAATATAAAGGTATGTCTAGTACGATCTAGGCATAAATCGTCAAGTGTTTGTATTTTGAGTTGTCCAAGTAAAGGCGAAGAAGTGGCAATTGGTTCGTTATAAGTAAGTTTAAAGAATTCTAGGAACTGTTTTGATGTAATATCACCAGTAAAATGACTCACTTGTTCAAAGTAGGCTTTATATGTTCCTCCTAATTCTTGATTTAAGAAGTACTCAGCAAATTCACTAAAAGTAGATACATTTTGGGCTTCAATTTCTTCTATAATTGATTTATATGTAGAAGAGTACTCAAAAAGAGACATTTCCTTATTAAGAACAGGTATGTTCGCTTTTATGGCTTCTTGTAAACAATCATCAAAATATTGAGTGTTTGGAACATAAATCACAAAATCGTCTAGTGATAAGTGTTCATTCACTATTTTTTCTTTAATAGAATGAAGTGTATATTTCACTTCATATAAAGGATTTTTTGCTTTGAATGTAAAACAAGGCGTATTGTTATAATATTGATAAGTTGAGATAACATGATCAGTTGTTGTTTTAAACTTGTTTTCATTTTGTTTATAGGGAAGATAAGGAATGTTATAGAGTTCCTGTTCATCATTTGTTGTTAGTAAAACCTTAATATCATTTGACGTTGAAAGCAAATCAAGTAATTGTTTGACTTGGCTTTTATAAATGAGGTGATCACCTTCAATATAGATATTCATTTGCGATAATGAAGATAAATCTTGGGCAAGTAATGCATCAAGTCTTGAATAGAAGGTGTCATTTGGTTTTATTTGATTGACTGATTGATAAAGAAGATGAAAATCTTCTAATTTAGAAGATGTTATTTGAGACAAGTGTATATCAAAAGTATTGTAATCAGTCATTAACTTTGATAATGGCTCTAAGAAAGAGAATGAAGGTTCTCCTTTAAATAATTGAAAAGTATTGCTTTTATATGCAGTGTATACATAATACAACAACTCTGTTTGATCTAGTATTGTTGGAGCGAGACATAATTTTTCTAACATAGATGAAACAAAGCTATTAAAAGAGACGATTTCAATATTAAATAAGACTTTAGTATATTTAAAGAAACATTGTTCAATAGATTTTGGATGATCACATATGTAATAGAATGTCTGTGTTGGATGTTTGGAAGCTTCCTTAAGACATTCCTTTATGATGTGATCTGTTTTTTCATAATAATTTATTCCTGTTATTGTTTGCATCATTATCACCTC
This sequence comes from uncultured Erysipelotrichaceae bacterium, assembly GCA_947074115.1. GTDB lineage: Bacteria > Bacillota_I > Bacilli_A > Erysipelotrichales > Coprobacillaceae > CAMTOK01. Next base: position 62,564 of record CAMTOK010000002.1, read on the forward strand.
TAGAATCATTATACAATAAATAGGGAGGAAAGAAAAAGAACAGCTTTGCTGTTCTTAAAGTTTTTCACATTCCTTTAACCAGAGTTCAATATTCACATCACTCGGCATTCTTAAATCACCTCTTGGTGATAAAGCAACTGAACCAACTTTAGGTCCATCTGGAATACAACTTCTTTTGAATTGTTGTGTTAAGAAACGTCTCATAAAGAGTGTTAACCATGTTTTGATTTCTAAATCATCATATTGATCTTTGAATGCACTTTTTGCAATCATAAATAACTTCTTAGGTGTGTAGTGGAATCTTACAAAATGATATAAGAAGAAATCATGTAATTCATAAGGACCGACAATATCTTCTGTCTTTTGAGAGATTTCGTTGTCCTTTGCAGGAAGAAGTTCAGGTGAAACAGGTGTTTCTAATATATCTTGTAAAACATCGTAGAGAACCTCACCTTTGTAAAGTGATGATACATAATCAACAAGGTATCTTACAAGTGTTTTAGGGACACTTACATTAACTGCGTACATACTCATATGATCACCATTATAGGTTGACCATCCGAGTGCGACTTCTGATAAATCGCCAGTTCCAATAACAATACCACCAACTTTATTTGATAAATCCATAAGGACTTGTGTTCTTTCTCTTGCTTGGCCATTTTCAAAAGTAATATCGTGTGTGTTGATATCTTGATCTATATCAATAAAATGTTGTTTTACTGATTCGGTAATATCGATTGTATATGATGTGACTTTTAATTCTTCCATCATTTTTAATGCATTGTTCTTAGTTCGACTTGTTGTTCCAAAACAAGGCATTGTGACCGCGATAATATCTTCACTTGGATAACCAAGTTTTTGGTATGCCATGTGTGCAACAAGAAGCGCTAATGTTGAATCTAAACCACCAGAGATCCCAATGACAACCCTCTTAGTGCGTGTTGCCTTTAAACGTTGAATCAATCCATTGATTTGTATATCAAAGACTTCTTTACAACGAAGAGCACGATCTTCACTTGTACTTGGTACGAATGGATAAGGATCATAATATCTTTCTAATTGAAGTTCATGTGGATGATGTTCAAAGTGAATATGTGTATAGTGATCAAATTGATTTGGATATGTCGTCATTTCAATTCTTTCAGTCACTAATTTCTCTAAGTCAATATCACTATAAACTAAAGACTCTTCATATTGAGTTGATTCTGTAAGTAATCTTCCGTTTTCACTAATAATGTGGTGGTTGCTGAAGACAACGTCAGTTGTCGATTCACCAATACCCGCATTTGTATAGACATAAGCGCAAATGTTTCTTGCACTTTGACCTGTTACAAGTTGTCTTCTGTAGTCAGATTTACCTGTTAAGTCATTACTAGCTGAAGGATTTAAAATAAGGGTTGCTCCATTTAAGCAATGATGCGAACTCGGTGGGATAGGAACCCAAAGATCTTCACAAATTTCGATTGCTATTTTTAACGATGTCATATTTAAATCACTAAAAATCAGTTTTGTTCCAAAAGGATAAGTCTTATTATTTATTGTGATTGTTGTCGTTTCATTTGGTGCACTCGCAAAATGTCTTGCTTCATAAAATTCATGATAGTTTGGAATATGTGTTTTTGGCACAACACCAAGAATGTGTCCTTTATGCATAACAAGAGCACAATTATAAAGTGCATTATCTTTTGGTAATGCAACACCAAAGACAATCAGTATATCTACATCTCTTGTTTCATCTTGAAGAGTATGTATAGCTTTATACGCTTCATTGATTAAAGATCTTTGAAAGAATAAATCTTCAATCGTATATCCTGTTATGCACAGTTCTGGGAAACACAAAACTGAGACGTGTTTAGAATGAGCCTCTTTAGTCAGTAAGATCATTTTCTCAGTATTAGAGTGTATGTTTGTTAAATGTGTATAGAAGTTCGCACTTGCGACGCGAATAAATCCGTTGTTCATATATGTACCTCCATTTCATGTATTATAACATAATATGACAGAATAAATACATCAAAAAAGACACTTGCGTGTCTAGAGTAACATAATGTTATTGTCTTGTGCTATACGATGAGTTTCATCATCCCATAATGAAGCTTGAACTTCACCAATGTGTGCCTTTCTTAAGAAATACATACAAATACGACTTTGCCCAATACCACCACCGATGCTGAGTGGTAAAACTGAATTTAAGATATTTTGATGATAAGGAAGTGTTTTACGATCTTCAGCATTTGCTTTCACTAATTGTTCTTCTAATGCTTTCTCATCAACACGAATACCCATACTTGAGATTTCAAATGCAGAATCAAGTTGTGGATTATAAACAAGGATATCAGCATTTAAAGACCAATCATCATAATCGGGTGAACGTCCATCATGTTTTTCACCTGAATTTAATTTGTCTCCAATTTGTAATAAACAAACCGCTAGTTTTTCTTTTGTAATTGCATTTTCTCTTTCCTTTGGTGTTAATGTTGGATACATATCTTCTAATTCTTGAGTTGTTAAAAATGTAAGTTCTTTTGGTAATATAGATTCACTTAATTGTGGATAGTGTCTAATCATAAAGAATTCTACATCTTGTAAGACATGATAGACTTTAGAAACCGTTTCTTTTAAAAATTCAAGATGACGATCTTCTCTTTCAATAACCATCTCCCAATCCCATTGGTCAACATACATAGAGTGAATGTTATCTAATTCTTCATCTTTTCTTATTGCATTCATATCAGTGTATAATCCCGTATGTGATGTAAATCCATATCTGTGTAATGCATCTCTTTTCCATTTTGCGAGTGAATGTATAATTTCAATATCTTGGGCACCAATTTCTGATGATTGAAATGAAACAGGTCCTTCAATACCATTTAAATTATCATTTAAACCAGTATTCTTCAATAGAAAAAGTGGGGCAGAGACACGTGTTAAACGTAATTCTTCACTTAATCGTCTTTCAAAAGTATCTTTAACCATTTTTATTGCGACTTCAGTCTCAACAAGATTTAATAATGGTTTGTAGTGTTGAGGTATATATATTTGGCTCATTTTCTTCTCCTTAATTATCATTATTCACTATATTATAGTATATTCCTAAATTAGAGTCAAAAAAATATGTATTATCAAATAATTATCTTTAAATAAATTGACGAGGTAACACTTATTTAGTACAATGATTTCAATAATAAATGGGGGAATATAACGATGAGTGAAAAATTGTTTAAAAGTACGAGGGGTAATCAAAAACCTTTAAATTTTTATGAAGCGATCTTACAGGGAATTGCGAATGACGGAGGTTTATTAGTACCTGATTTTAATGTTGATCAAAAAGACTTAAATGCATTATTAAATATGAATTATGTTGATATGGCGACTGAAATTATTTCAACATTCACACCTAATGATGTTAAAGAAGATATTAGAGGACTTTGTCAAAGTGCTTATGGAAATGGATTATTTCCTGAATCAGTTGTCCCTGTAGAAAAAGCAGGAGATGTATATATAGCTGAATTGTTCCAAGGACCAACAGCAGCCTTTAAAGATATGGCTTTATCATTATTACCATATTTCATGACTTTCTCACTTAAAAAACGTGGTGAAAAAAGAGAAGTTATGATTTTAGCAGCGACTTCTGGAGATACTGGAAAAGCAGCATTAGAGGGATTTAAAGATGTTGAAGGAACTTGTATTAAGGTTTTCTATCCAGTTGATGGTGTTTCACCAATTCAAAAACAACAAATGATCACTCAAACAGGAAAGAATGTTGATATTATTGGAATTCATGGTAATTTTGATGATGCTCAAAGTGCAGTGAAAGTTGCATTTAATTCGGATGAGTTAAAGGAATTGTGTTTAGAACATAATGTCTTCCTTTCATCAGCAAATTCTATTAATATTGGTCGTTTAATTCCACAAATCGTTTATTACTTCTATTCTTATTTAACATTAGTGAAAACAAATGAAATTAAAATGGGTGAAGCAGTAAACTTTACAATTCCAAGTGGTAACTTTGGGAATTGTTTAGCTGGATACTTTGCGAAATTAATGGGATTACCAGTGAAAAAATTCATTGTAGCATCAAATAAAAATAATATCTTAACAGATTTCTTTAATACTGGAGAATACAATGCAAATAGAGAATTCTATAAAACAAATGCGCCAGCAATGGATATCTTAGTATCAAGTAATCTTGAAAGATTGGTTTATATTCTTTGTCAAGATAGTGCAAAAGTCAAAACATTTATGGATCAATTAAATGAAACAGGTATTTATAAAGTTGATGAAGATTTATATAACACAGTTAAAGATAACTTTAAAGCAGGATGGTTAACGGAAGAAAAAGTATTAGCAGCTGTGAAAAACTGTTATGAAGAGACAGGATATTTATTAGATACACATACTGCGATTGGATATGGAGTTTATAAGGAATATCAAGATGAATCACAAGATGAAACAAAAACAATCATCTTATCAACAGCGTCACCATATAAATTCCCAGAATCAGTATTAGAGGCATTAACTGGTGAAACATTAAATGAGTTTGATGCGATTGATGCATTACATGAAAAAACAAATGTTGTTGTCCCAACACCATTACAAGGGATTAAAGATAGAGAAATCTTACACAAGAAAGTGATTGATAAAGCAGATATCATTCAATTTATTGGTGAACAAATTAAGGAGATGTAAAATGAAAGTTAAAGTCAAAGTACCGGCAACAAGTGCGAACCTTGGACCAGGATTCGATGTCGCTGGATTAGCGTTAACACTGTATAATACATTTACATTTGAAATCATAGAGTCTGGATTAAATATTACGGGATGCCCTAAACAATTCTGTAATGAAGAGAATATGACATATCAAGCCTTTGTGGCAGGTGCGAAAGCTTGTGGTTTAGAGTTTAGCGGTTTATCAATAGAGTGTGGTGGAGATGTTCCTTATACCAGAGGGCTAGGGAGCAGTTCAACATGTATCGTTGCAGGATTAGTAGGCGCTTTTGCGTTTAAAGATCAAGGAGAAGATCGTCAAACAATTCTTGAACTGGCGACACAAATTGAAGGACATCCTGACAATGTTGCACCAGCAATATTTGGAGGGTTAACTGTATCAGTTATGACTGATAAAGTCACAACATTAAATATCCCAGTTAAACATGATTATCGTTTTGTGACGTTAATTCCACCATTTACATTATCTACAGAGAAATCAAGATCTGTTTTACCACAACAATTGTCTAGAGCTGATGCAATCGCTAATGTTTCACATTTAGCACTTATGGTAGCGTCATTAATCAATGGACATGATGAGGGATTAAAAATTGGGTTTGGAGATCGTTTACATCAACCATACCGTGGTAAGTTAATACCAGGTTTTGAAGAAATAATGGCTATCTTAGGTAAAGATAAAGACGTTCTTGGATGTTATTTATCAGGAGCTGGGCCAACAATTATGGCACTTATAAAAGCTGAAGACACAAAAGGTGTTGTAAGAATAAAAGAAGAACTTGGTCATTTGCTTGATGGATGGCAAGTTGAAAAACTAGAATTAGATATGCGCGGGTATACTTGCGATTATGAATAAGGAGAGAAATCTCCTTTTCATTTTATAAAAAAGTTTATTTAACTAAAAAATGGTTGAATAATATGGTATACTATCAAAGAAGGAAGTGAAAAGAATGGAACACGTAACAGATATAAATAAGGATCAATATATTGAAACAAGTATGCGTATTGTTAAAGACGTATTATTAACACAAGCTATTGATTTATCAGATGAAGAATTAGAAATACTAACAAAAGAAATCATGGATACATCATTAATGATGGGTGGAGATTTCTCTCGTACAAATATACAAGAAGTGACTCAACAATATTTAGAACAATCTTTTTTAGACAGGTTTAAAAGAGCTCATAGAGGATAGAGGTGATATTGTGGCATGGAATGAAAAAGTGATTAATGAGTATTTAGAAACGCATCTTTCTAAATATGTAGGTAAATATCGTTTTCATAGTGGTTATCAAAGTGATGATAAGGTGTATAAAGCACATTATTATATGTTTGATGAAAACTTTAGACAAATTGATATTTATATAGAAGTGACAATAGGTGATCAAATTATCTATACTTTTTCTGAAGAACTTCATGAACAAGAAAAAGAGTTTATCATAAAGGATTTATTAGAGAGAATATTATTAAGTGCAAAGTATCCAACGACATTGCATTATTCATTATATGAAAAATATACAACAACTCTCAGCAATATTGGTATACTAGAACCAATAGATTTTTATAATCTATTAAATTATATGAAATATCATGGTGGTATTAATAAAGAAACAATGGAAAGATACTATGAACTGTTTATGCCATGTTTACAAGAGTTAATAAACCATGAGAAATATGAACGTTATATGGAACTTGTTATCTTGTTCTTAAGAAGCGTTTGTTATGAGTATGAATGGGATGGCGCGAATGCAAAGTATTTAGATACAGAATATCAATATCATTTGTACCATTTAAGAAAAATTATTAGACAGATTGGACGTCACTTTGATGATTTCATGGAATATGCAAGAGAACAAGTTATCGAAGCTGTTATCATTATCTGTACTCAGGAAAGATTTGCATTATCATTGTTTATTGATATGAATTTAAGGGAAACGGAGTTTCCTGAATTATTAGAATCTTTACTAGAAGATTTAAAAGAAATGTATAAGAAGTTTAATGAAGATGAATCAAGACATATTGCATTTATGTATATGTATTATTCGTTCTATAATGATCAAGAAAAACTGAAAGAAATTAGATTAGAAATTTTAAGAAATCTTGTCTTAAATATGTTGTCACTCGCAAATCATGATATAGATTTGGCTTTGTGTTATGCAATTGTTAAAGATGAAGGATATGAAATTGTATTGGATTTATTCCATAGAGATTACAATACATTTATATTTACTTGTTTCCCAATTGCACAATTCCCAGAGGAATTAAAACCAGAAGTGAGACATTTACTTGTGACTGCAATACAATTCTTTGCGGCAAGAATGGACAATGACAGTTATCGTTTAAGTAGTTTTGAACAGGTGATTAATATTAATAGAATTCTTATGGATAATTTTAAGGAGTGGTACTCATGAAAAGAAAAACAAAAGTTGTGACTGCAGCAGCATCTTCATTAACAATAGCGTCTATTGGGACTGCATACAATATCTCAAAACAGTTCGCTAAAAAGATGGTTTATCGTGATTATAGTCAACAAAGTGGTTTAGAGAATTGGTATGAAAGTATAAATGCTAAAAAGATAAGAATCAAAAATCATAAAGATTTAGCACTACAAGCTTATTTAATTGAAAAAAAGGATCCAAAAACGACTCTTGTTTGTCTTCATCCTTTTATGAAATCATCAAAGAGTTTAACGGAAACAGTTCAAGTATTAGGTGAATTATTTAGTGATGCCCAAATCTTATTGGTTGATGCTTTTGCGCATGGTGGAAGTGATGGATATATAAGAGGTTTTGGATATAATGATATTTTTGATTTAATGTATTTTAATACATACTTACTTCAAAAATATGGTGAAGATCACAAAATCATTATGTATGGTCATGGCATTGGTGCAAATACTATATTAAATGCTGCCGGGCTTGGTAAACTTAAAAATGTTGAGTTGATCATTAGCGAAGGTGCATGTGATAATGTGTATAACTATTTGGCTTATCGTTGTCAAAAAGAAACAAGCTTAAGTCAGTATGTCTGTGGTCCAGTTATTCGACAAGTCATTAAAAAAGAAACAGGTGCTGATATTAAGAAAATGGATACTTATAAATTAATTAAGGATAATTTCATTCCTACAATTTATGTTCATTCAAAATTAGATGAAGATGTATCATTCAAAACATTACTCAATTTATATAATCGTAATAAAGAGCGTTCTTTCTTATTCCCACTCAAAGAAAGATACTTATTTGAAAGATTGAAAGAAAAAGACGACTATACACAATCTTTTATTAACTTTATTGAAGACACAAAAGGAGGACTATAAAATGTATTTTGAAAAAACAAAGGGATTCCCACAAGACTTTTTATGGGGAAGTGCATCAGCAGCTTACCAAGTAGAAGGTGGTTGGGATGCAGATGGTAAAGGTGTTTCAAACTGGGATAAATTTGTAAGAATTCCAGGGAAAACATTTAAAGAAACAACAGGAGATAAAGCAGTTGATCATTACAATAGATTTAAAGAAGATGTAAGATTAATGGCTGAAATGGGATTAAAAACTTACCGTTTTTCTATTGCTTGGTCTAGAATTTATCCAAATGGAAACGGTGAAGTGAATGAAGCTGGTTTAAAATTCTATGATGATTTAATTAATGAATTAATTAAATATGATATCGTACCTATGGTAACTGTTTATCATTGGGATATGCCTCAAGCATTAGAAGAAGAATATAATGGTTGGGAAAATAGAAAAATCGTAGATGATTACGCTAATTACGCAACAACATTATTTAAAAGATATGGTGATCGTGTTAAATATTGGATCACAATGAATGAACAAAATATCTTTACTTCATTCGGATGGTTAAAAGGAATGCATCCTCCAGGAAAAGAAAACGATTATAAATTATTCTATCAAGTTAACCATCACGCTAATTTAGCTCACGCTAAAGCAGTTATTGCATTAAAAGAACTTTATCCTGATGCGATGGTCGGTGCAAGTTTTGCATATAGTCCATGTTACGCATTTGATAGAAAACCTGAAAATGCAATGGCGAAAGCGGATTATGATGATTTACAAAATTATTGGTGGATGGATATTTATGCTTATGGACGTTATCCAAAAAGTGCATTTGCTTACTTAGAAAGCATTAACGCTGCTCCTGAAGTTGAAGCAGGAGATATGGATATTCTTAAAAAAGCAGCGTCATTAGTTAATTTTATGGGTGTAAACTATTATCAAACTTGCGTTGCTGAATACAATGATATTAATGGTGTTGGTATGAGCAATACAATGAATACAACTGGTGAAAAAGGAACTGCACAAGTTCAAGGAATTCCTGGATTATATAAAAATCCAGCAAATGATTTCTTACCAACAACTGATTGGGATTGGACAATCGATCCTATGGGATTAAGAATGTGTTGTCGTGATATTACATCACGTTATGACTTACCAATCGTTATTTCTGAAAATGGTTTAGGAGCATTTGATAAAGTTGAAGATGGACAAGTACATGATCCATATAGAATTGCTTATTTAAAAGCACATATTGAAGAATTGAAAAAAGCTGTAGATGATGGGTGTGTTGTATTAGCTTACTGTACATGGTCATATACTGACTTATTAAGCTGGTTAAATGGATACCAAAAACGTTATGGTTTTGTTTATGTAGATAGAGAAGAAGATGAAAACTCTGGAACATTAGACAGAATTAAAAAGGATTCATATTTCTGGTATAAGAAAGTTATCGAAACAAACGGTGAAGAACTATAATACGAAGGCATAATTCATAGAATTATGCCTTTTCTATAAGGAGGGTTTTATGAGTAAAAGAGGAATTATAGTGACAGGTGGCGGTCACGGTATTGGGGAAGCTATTGTTAGAGAATACCTTCATATGGGTATGAAGGTATGCTATATTGATCATCAAAATAAATTAGATTTAGAAAGTGAAAATCTATTTTTCTATAAAGGTGATCTTTCACAACAAAATGACTTAGATTCTTTTGTTTCATTTTGTCATGAGCATTTAGATAGAATTGATATATTAGTGAACAATGCTTGTCGTTCACATAAAGGTATCTTATCGGGATGCGATTATGAACAATTTCAACATGCTCTATCAGTTGGATTAACTGCACCGTATTATTTATCATTAAAATTTAAAGAAGATTTAATGAAAACGTCCGGAAATATTATTAACATTGCATCATCACGTGCGTTTCAGTCAGAACCTGATACAGAATCTTACACAAGTAGCAAGGGTGGTATTGTCGCCTTAACACATGCCATGAGTGTCTCTTTATCAGGAAAAGTACGTGTCAATTGTATTGCACCTGGTTGGATAGATGTCAACAATACAGTCTCATTTTCAAAAGAAGATGAAACAGCCATACCGGTAGGTAGAGTCGGAAAACCACGCGATATTGTTTCAATGGTGAAATTTTTATGTTCACGTGAAGCAGGATTCATTAACGGTGAGACATTTACTATTGATGGTGGGATGAACAAACGTATGATTTATCATGGAGATCATGGATGGACTTATTCTTGCAATGATGAATAACATGTGCTAGAATGACTACACTGGTTCGAGAGCCAAACCCAGTATAAAAAACTAAGGACATATCTATTAAGATGGCTCACGCCATCTTTTATTATGTCTGGCTTCTAACTGTTCTTTAGAGGAGGAAACGAAATGAATAAGAATATGAAAGAATTTGCATTAAACGCTATTATTGCAGCCGTTTATGCAGCACTAACATTAGCTATTATGCCAATAGCTTATGGACCAATCCAAGCAAGGTTATCAGAAGTCATGGTCTTCTTAGCGTTTTATAACAAACGTTATTTCCCAGGATTAATTATTGGATGTTTTATTGCAAACCTATTTTCACCAATGGGTATGTATGATGTTATTTTTGGAACTTTATCAACAGCAATCGTTTGTTTTGCAATGTATAAATGTTCAAATAAATGGCTTGCGGCTGTCGCTGGATCAGTTGTTACTGGACTTGTCATTGGGGCAGAATTGTATTTTGCATTAAGCTTACCATTTATCATTAATGCATTTTACGTGTTTGTAGGAGAACTTATTGTTTTATTAATAGGTGTTATTATCTTTAATTTTGTCGAAAAAAATAAAGATATTAATAATAAATACTTAAAAGAGTCTTAAGATTTAAGACTCTCTTTTATTTTTCTTGTGAAGAGGTATACTTATGATATAATAAATGTTATAAATTAAGGAAATATAAGAGGTGACTTAATGAATAAATTACTGGATAGAAAAAAAATAGACTTTAAATCAATTATTATCATTATTACTTATGCAGCATTAATGATATTATCAATTATATACTTTGAAACAATTCTCGCATTCCTAGGTAAATTCTTTGGAATGGTAAAACCATTTATTATTGGTTTTATATTGGCATTTTTATTAAATATACCAATGAAAATGTTTGAAAGACATATACATATCAAACACCAAAAACTAAAAAGAACACTATGTGGTATCTTAGCAATTGTATTTACATTAGGAATTTTCTCAATATTGTTACTAGTTGTTATACCACAGGTTGTGGATAACTTAAAATCATTTGTAGATAATATGCCTTCACTTGTTTCACAATTACAAGGTTATATAACATCATTAGATGCACAATTCCAAATACCAGAAATAGTTTTTGAAAAACTATTAGAGTTCCAAAATGAGTTGGGTGAACTTGTCATTCGTGGTTTAACATCATGGGGTCCTACACTTGCTTCTGGTGTTACATTATTAACAAGCAGTGCAATTAGTACATTCTTAAGTATTGCGATCGCATGCTATATGTTATTTAGTAAAAATGTATTAATATCTCAAGTCAAAAGAGTAGGTCGAGCTTGCCTGAATGATGATGTTTTCAACAAGACTGAATATGTTCTTAAATTAACATCAACAACATTTGAAAATTTCTTAGCAGGACAATTAACTGAATCGTTACTTGTTGGTATTGCGTGCTATTTAGTATGTTTAGCTGCAGGAATGCCATATGCATCTATTATTGCAGTGATCTTTGGATTCACTAATATCATTCCATACTTTGGTCCTATCATTGGAACAATGGTCTGTGCACTATTAATCTTCTTTGTTTCACCAATAAAAGCATTAATATTCATTGGTTTAGGAACAGCCTTACAACAAGCAGAATCAATATTACTTTATCCACATGTTGTCGGTAAGAAAATTGGTTTATCAGCAATTTGGGTATTATTCGCTGTCACTGTGGGTGGTGGAATGTTTGGATTGGTTGGTATGATCTTTGGATTACCAGCATTCTCAGTTATTTATGAATTATTTAAACAGTGGATTAACAAAAGATTAAATGATAAGAAAAAAGAAAAAGAAGTTATTGTTATAGAAGAACTTCCTGAAAGTGTATAGAGATATACACTTTTCTTATAATAAAAAACTGCCTAAAGGCAGTTTTTATACTTTTCTTGTGTAATATTTTAAGAATGTTTTTTCATCTGTACTTAAGTAAGGAGATAAAGTTGAATACACTTCTTTATGATATTCATTTAACCATTCTTTATCTTGTGATGTTAATAGATTAACATCAATAGCGTCTAAATCAATAGGAGCTAAAGTTAATGTTTTGAAGTTTAAGAATTGTCCATAATCATTTAATTGTGATTTTTGAACGATCAATTCGTTTTCAATACGGATACCGTATTGACCTTCTAAGTAAACACCAGGTTCATTTGTTAAGATCATACCAGGTTCTAAGATAGTTTCTTCACCTTTAACACGTGCTCTTGGTCTAATACCTTGAGGACCTTCATGAACATTTAAGAAATGACCAACACCATGACCAGTACCACATTGATAATCAATGCAAACATTCCATAGTGGTTGTCTTGCAAGAATATCTAAGTTAACACCTGTTGCACCGTATAAGAATGATGCGTTTTGTAATGCAAGCATTCCTTTTAAAACAAGTGTAAAGTGTTCTTTTTCTTTAGATGTTAAGTCACCTAAAGCGAATGTTCTTGTAATGTCAGTTGTTCCATCTAGGTATTGTCCACCGCTATCAATAAGTAAGAATCCATTTTGTGTGATTTTAGAGTAATTTTCAGGAGTTGCATGGTAGTGCATTAAAGCACCGTTTTGTTTCCACCCACAAATTGTTCCAAAACTCTCATCAACGAATAAACGTTGTTCTTCACGATATGTTTTTAAGATTTCAGAAATCATAATTTCATCTAAATCCATTTTACCGTAGCTTGCTTTTAACCAATACATGAATTTAACAATAGCGACACCATCTTTAATATGAGCTTGTGTTGTATTTTCAATTTCAATTTCATTTTTAATTGATTTATAGAATTGCGTTGGATTAATCGCATCAATGACTTCAGTTTGTAAACTGTGATATAAAGCATAGTTAATTTGTGTAAGGTCAACCAAAGTTGTTCCAGTTAAAATGCTAGCATCTTCATAGATCATTGAGTAATCTTTAATATCAACATTTATAGCTTTATAATGTTGAACAAGTTCATCACTATAAGCATTGTCTTGTAAGTATAATGACACTGCTTTTTGTGTAATAATCGCAAATCCTAAAACTGTTGGAGAGTTAGGTGTATCAGCACCTCTAATATTGAATAACCAAGCAATATCATCTAACGTTGTTATGATATGATTATCAATCTCTCTTTTTGCCATCTCATCTTTTAATCTGTTTAATTTAGATTCAGTAGATTCTCCACAGAATTGAATGTCGTAGACATAAGCTTTTGAACATGGCATAGCAGGACGTTCAGCCCAAAATTCATCAAGTAAATCTTCAGTATAAACTTGAATATTGACTTCATTGTAAATGTCCATAACAAATTGACATGATGTTGAAACAGCATCAAAACCAACAACATCTTGATCATTTAAATGGCTAACTAAAAAATCTTTAATCGTTGGTACACCCATTTGCCCTTGTTTCATCAGGTGAATATCTTGGTCAAGTTGCTTAGCAGCTTGAATAAAATAACGACCGTCAGTCCATAAATATGCAGTTTCTTGTCCTATGACAAGAGTTCCTGCACTTCCATCAAATCCGCTTAAAAAAGCACGTCCTTGATAGTGTTCACAAACAACTTCAGATGAATGATCATCATTTGTTTGGATAATGTAGTACTTAATGTTTTTCTCTTTTAATTTCTTTTGAAATTCCTTTATCATTTTTATCACCGTTTATACTCTAACATATTTATGAAAATAAAAAAAGATTTATAACAATCTTATTCGTATAGAAATTATATAAAATGTGGTAAACTAACATAGAGGTGATTATATGGAAAAACTATGGAGTTTAAAAGAGTTGTATTCATCTATTGAGGGTGAAGATTTTAAACATGATTTTAATGAAATAAAAACAATCATGACTGAATTAGGGACATATGTGAATAAGGAAAAAAATGATCAAGTTCTTCATAATTATTTAGTAAAAACAAATGAATTAAATGATCTTATTGAAAAGGTATATTGTTTTGTGAATTTACAAATGAATGTTGATACGACAAATCAAGAGATCATTAAATTATATAATCAAATAGGAGATTTACTTGCTAGTTTTGCAGAAGATTCAGCAAAACTATCACGTTGGGTAGGTGAATTTGATTTAGATCAAATTCAAGATCCGTACTGCTTAGAACATCTTTATATCTTAAAGGAAATGAAGGATGTGAATAAATATCTCTTAAGTGATCAATCAGAAGCTTTATTAGCGAAAATGAAAATGACTGGTTCATCAGCGTGGCAACAATATAAAGATCAATTAATATCTGGTTTAACAGTAACAATTGATGAAAAAGAATATCCATTAACAGAAGTCTTAAATATGGCTTATTCTAAGGATGCTGATGAAAGAAAGAAAGCATATTATGCTGAAGTAGATGCGTATAAATCAATTGAAAACGGTGTTGCAAGTGCTTTAAATGCAATAAAAGGTGAAGCTTTAACAGTCACAGAAATGAGAGGATATGATTCTGTTTTACAAAGAACATTAATTGATTCTAGAATGACTCAAAAGACTTTAGATGTATTAATTAAAACAATGCAAAAAGCGTGTCCATTGTTCCAAGATTTTTATAAATTAAAAGCGAAGAAACTCGGGTATTCAAACGGATTACCTTGGTATGATATGTATGCTAATTTATCAAATGCGAAATCAGATTATACATATGAAGAAGCTGCATTATTTATAGAAAAACAATTCTCATCATTCTCAGAGACTTTGGGACAATATGCTAGAAACGCTGTGGAAAAGAATTGGGTAGATGTTGAACCAAGAGCAGGAAAAGTTGGTGGTGCTTTTTGTTCAAATCTTCATAGTATTAAAGAAAGTCGATTCTTATTAAATTTTGGTGGTGATATAAGTGATGTCATTACAATGGCACATGAGTTGGGACATGGATTTCATGGTCATTGTTTAAATGAAGAGTATTCATTAAATGCACAATATCCAATGCCTATAGCTGAAACAGCGTCAACTTTTTGTGAAACGATTGTTAAAAAAGCAGCAATTAAAGAAGGAACAAATGAAGAAAAATGTCTGATCCTTGAAAATGAATTATCTGATAGTTCACAAGTCATTGTCGATATCTATTCTCGTTTCTTGTTTGAGAGTCGTTTCTTTGAAAAAAGAAAAGACGGTCCTTTAAGTGTTGAAGAAATAAAAGAATTAATGGTAGAAGCACAAAAAGAAGCTTATGGTGACGGTCTAGATCATAATGTCCTTCATCCTTATATGTGGACATGGAAACCACATTATTATGAAGCTGATTATGCATTTTATAATTTCCCTTATGCATTTGGTCTTTTACTCGCTAAAGGATTATATGGTATGTATTTAAAAGAAGGGGCTAGCTTTGCTAAAAAATATGAGCAATTTCTATCATTAACAGGTAAAAATGATTTGGTAGATGTCGCTAAAAGCGTAGGAATAGATTTAGAAGATGAATCATTCTGGCAAAATTCTATTGATATGATTAAACAAGACTTAAATGAGTACTATCAACTCGTTGAAACAATGTCTTAATAAAACTCCCATAACTTATGTTATGGGAGTTTTCCTCTTTCTAATTGTGAAAAAGAAGTGCATACTTATCTAATTTGGTTACAATATAAGAAACAAGGAGGTATGAATATGAGTTTTCCAAAGAACTTTTTATGGGGTGGCGCAACTGCTGCCAATCAATGTGAAGGTGGTTATAATGAAGGTGGGAGAGGTTTAGCAAATGTTGATGTGATCCCACATGGTGAAGATCGTTTTAAAGTAGGATCTGGTGTAAGAGAAATGTTAGACTTTGAGGAAGGATATTATTACCCTGCTCAAATTGGAATTGATTTCTACCATAACTATAAAGAGGATATTGCTTTATTTGCGGAAATGGGATTTAAAACATTTAGATTATCAATTGGATGGTCTCGTATTTTCCCTAAAGGTGATGAATTAGAACCAAATGAAGAAGGTTTAAAATTCTATGAAGATGTTTTTAAAGAATGTCAAAAATATGGTATTGAACCATTAGTGACAATTACTCATTTTGATTTACCAATTCACTTAATTAAAGAATACGGTGGGTGGAGAAATCGTGAACTTATTGAGATGTATAAAAGATTAGTTACAGTCTTATTTACACGTTACAAAGGATTGGTGAAGTACTGGTTAACATTTAATGAAGTTAATGTTATTCTCCATTTCCCATTCATGGGTGCAGGGTTATTATTTAAAGAAGGAGAAAACCCTAAACATGCAATCTATCAAGCAGCACATAATGAATTGGTTGCATCAGCATGGGCGACAAAAATAGCTCACGAGATTGATCCAAATAATCAAGTAGGATGTATGTTATGTGGTGGACAATTCTATCCATACAGCTGTCATCCAGAAGATGTTTTTGCAGCATTAACGAAAGATCGTGAAAATTTAATGTTTATTGATGTTCAAGCAAGAGGATACTACCCATCTTATGCATTAAAGATGTTTGAAAAAGAAGGTATTGAAATCAATATGACTGATGAAGATCTAGAAATCTTAAAAGCTCATACAGTTGATTTCGTATCATTTAGTTACTATTCTTCTCGTTGTATTTCTACTCAGGAAGGAGCAGGAACGAGTGACGGTAATATCATTTCTAGTACAACAAACCCATATTTAAAAGCAAGTGAATGGGGATGGCAAATTGATCCACTTGGATTACGTATTACATTAAATACATTATATGATCGTTACCAAAAACCATTGTTCATTGTAGAAAATGGATTAGGTGCTAAAGATACAGTTGAAGCAGATGGTTCTATTAATGATGACTATAGAATTGATTACTTAAGAGATCATGTTAAAGCAATGAAAGACGCTATTGAAGAAGATGGTGTTGATTTATTAGGATTTACTCCATGGGGATGTATTGATTTAGTTTCTGCATCTACTGGTGAAATGAGTAAACGTTATGGTTTCATTTACGTTGATCGTGATGATTTAGGAAATGGAACATTAAAAAGAAGTAAAAAGAAATCATTTGATTGGTACAAACAAGTTATAGAATCTAATGGTGAAAATTTAGACTAATAAAAATAACTCTCGTCAGAGAGTTATTTTAGTACATAAACATGAGAATTGATTTGGGGGCTATACACATCATGTTTAAATTTTAATTTTTCTAATAAATGAATACTTGCATAATTTTCAGGTTCTACAAGAGCAACAATTTCGTGTTGGGGGTAATGCACTTTTAAGTAACATAACACGGATGTGAGCATTTCAAAAGCATAACCTTGTCTCATATGCTGATAGGATATTGTATATCCTATTGTAATACATTTTTGAGCACTGTTCACAAAGACACTCAAGTCACCAATTAAATGATTATCCAAAAGAGAAATAGCATAATGTTGTTCATAAGTCATTGAACCAAAGGTATCCTTTTGGTACTTTTCTATAAAGTGCTCTAATTGTTCATAACTTGTATCACTCCATCTTTGATATTGACTACATTGTAAATTGTTTCTATAGTCAAATAATAAATCTAAATCTTGATTTTGGAATTGTCTCAATTTTAATCGTTTGGTTTTAATAAAATCAGTCATAAAATCTCCTTATATCAAAAAAGTCTTCTAAATTTATAATACTTGTATAAAATATATATTGCAATTGTAAAATAAAGTATTAATATGTTTATTATTGATTAATGAATGTCTTATTGTAATTATGGTAAGGCTAATTGGGAAGGTGAAGGATATGAGAGAAAAAACATTAAAGATAGTCAATTATATTTGTATAGCGATTTATGTAGTGACATTAGGGATAGCAGTCTATTTAAATTTAGGTAAAACTCAAGGTTTAATTATGTGTGGTGCAGCTGTAATCTGTCCATTATTAATGCCAGCTTTATTAAAAATATTAAAAATAAAAGCACCATTAGAATTCCATATTGTTAATATTGTCTTTATGTATTTTGCAAGTCTTTGGGGAAGTTGTTTAGGTGGTTATTCTACATTGTTCTTTGATAAAATTATCCACTGTTTAAGTGGTGTATTGGTTGGAGAAGTTGCTTATGTTGTTTATAAATATTACTTAAGAGAAGATCGTAGAAAGAGTTTAATGTTTATATTTATGACGGCTTTTAATGCATGTGTTGCAGTGTTCTGGGAATTTTATGAGTATGCATTACTTGTCTTTATCAACAATGATGCAATTAATCATTATTCACAAGGTGTCCATGATTCAATGCAAGATATGTTAGTGGCTGTTCTTGGATGTTTTGTTTTAACATTATATTTAATGAAATATGATCAAGATAATAAACCACATTTCTTTGTAGAACTTGAAAGAAAGTTCTCTAAAATGAATAATTTCTTAAAACATAAAGAAGAAAAGGTATAGTTTCATAACTATACCTTTTTAATATGACTAAAATTAATAAGTTCAATATTGTTGTCTTTAATAAAATCAATTAATGGTTGTGAAGTTAATACTTCAAGTTCTTTCATTCTTGGTAAGCAATAACTAGACATATCATAGAGTCTTTGATCAACAAGTGCAGGGTGACACATAAATTCAAGAACTGTATCATTTTTTGAGAATGCATCTGTGATAAAATCATAGTTTGCATCATCACCATACATACGATCATCGCATCTTACGTATTCATAGGTATCGAGAATATGATCTCTTTGTCTCATAGGAATATCGTACTCTCTCGCTAATGTCATTGCAGTCTCAACGAATTGTGGTATTAAATGAACATGATGATGAGAATCTATATGTGTTGGTTTATGGCCAGCAACCTCAATATAATGCTCAAGTTGAGCTTTCCATTCTGTGTATAACTCATCTAAACATACAGGATGTCCACCTTCATAATCTTTTGGTTTTAAAAATTCACCTTGATCATTAGTAAAAGATCTTCCTTCTGTTAATGGTTTTCCAGCACTTAAAACCAAATGTATTCCAACACCTAAATCAGGGTGCTTTTTAGCTTGATCTAATGCAAATTTTGCAAAAGGCATATTCATCATACAAGTTGTAGATGTTAAGATCCCTTCTTCATGTGCTAAAAGAATTCCAATTGTATTGGCTTGTGTCATTCCAAAGTCATCAGCATTGACTATTAATCTTTTTAAAGTAACCATTATAATTCCTCCGTCTTTATATGATTAGTATAACTCTTTTTCAATACTCATTTTATAAATTTTTATATTTTGAAAATATATATGATTTCTTATTCATGTTTGAATCAATATGCTTTATAATGGTAACAACGAGGTGGAACTATGACAAATTTTATCAATGGCTATACATCATTATATGGAATTGTAGCACAACCAATTAAACATTCACTCTCTCCTATGATGCACAATACAGCATTTCAGGAATTGGGTATGAATAGTGTTTATCTTGCGTTTGAAACAGCACAAGAAGATTTAGAAGCATTTATTAACTCAGTTAAAACATTAAATATATTGGGATTTAATGTCTCAATGCCTTATAAACAAACTATTATGAAATATTTAGATGAATTAAGCGAGGATGCAACGCTATGTGAGGCGGTGAATACTGTTAAGTATGTGGATGGAAAATTAATAGGTCACATTACAGATGGTAAAGGATTCTTCTTATCTTGTGAACAAAAGGGTTGGCGTATACAAGGCAAGAAAGTTGTTATATTAGGTGCAGGGGGTGCTGCGAACGCTATTATCGTTGAAGCAGCAATGCAACAAGCTAGCGAGATTATTGTCTATAATAGAAGCGATAAACCTTTTGTAAGAGAATTAAATAATAAAGTTCAGTCAACAATAATATTGAAAGATATAAAAGATTTGGAATCTTTAAAAGAAGATTTAAATGATGCTTATATGTTAATACAAACATCAAGTGTGGGGATGAATCCTCATAGTGATGGTTGTTTAATTCCTGACTGTACATATTTACATAAGGATTTAAAAGTGGTTGATATTATATATCAACCTAAAGAAACAGTATTATTAAAATATGCTAGAGAGCAAGGGTGCGATTATATGAATGGTGAAGGGATGATTCTTTATCAAGGTGCGGTTGCTTTTGAATATTGGACAGGAGAGAAAATGCCAATTGAATGTGTAAAAAAGGCAATTGGTTTGGAGGATTAAAATGAAAGAAATCGTTGTTGCTTCTACGAATCAAGGGAAGCTAAAAGAAATAAAAGCGATGTTAGAAGGTATAGGAATACAAGTAATTCCTATGAATGAAGCATTAAATGAATCAATAGAGATTGAAGAAACAGGAACAACATTTAAAGAGAACGCAAAGCTCAAAGCAGAAACAATCTGTCAGATGATTGGAAAACCAACTTTAGCAGACGACTCTGGTTTAGAAGTTGACGCTATGGATAAAGCACCAGGAGTTTACTCATCTCGATTTATGGGGGAAACAACGAGCTATGATATTAAAAATCAACATATCATTGATCAAGTAGAAGGAAAAGAAAGAACTGCACGTTTTATATGTGCAATGGCACTCGCTATCCCTCATCAAGAGACAATTCTCATTGAGGAAAGCTTTGAAGGAGAAATACATCATTGTATTGAAGGAGGGAATGGGTTTGGTTATGATCCTATCTTCTTTGTTCCTGAATTAAATAAAACATCAGCAAGTCTATCTTTAGAAGAAAAAAATAAATATTCTCATAGAGCAAAAGCATTAAGAAAACTCTATGACATGTTAAAGGAGTTATAAAATGAATCATATAGTATTAATTCATCCTGCTATCCCACAAAATACAGGAAATATTATGAGAACATGTGTTGCGACACATACAACATTACATATTGTCAAACCTATGGGGTTTACATTAGATGATAAGAAAATGAAAAGAGCAGGGTTAGATTATATCCAAAACTTAAATCTTCAAATACATGAAAATTGGGAAGATTTTAAAGAAAAAAACCCTGGTCATTATCATTTCTATACACGTTATTCTAAACTGTGTTATAGTGAAGCGGATTATGTGAGTGAAGGTGATCATTATTTGATATATGGTCATGAACATGATGGTATTCCACATGATATATTAAAAGATCATTTGGATGATTGTGTCCGTATCCCTATGGATAGTGATGCAAGAAGTTTGAATCTATCTAACTGTGTAGCAATTGGAATTTATGAAACATTACGTCATCAAGACTTCCCTCAACTATCTAAAGTAGAGGTTCAAAAAGGTGAAGACTTTTTATATGAGTAAATCTAAGGGTGATCTCATCCTTGGATTTATGCTCGCTATTCTCATCATAACAACGGGTATAGTTTTTGCAGTATTTTTTAAACAACTCTTTTATTTTGACATAGATTTTCTCTCTTTAGAAAGAAGCAGTGGATTAACAAAAGATATTATTATTCAAAACTATGATTCTATGATACATTACTTTTCATTATGGAATAGGGGGCCATTGACATTCCCAACGCTTGCAATGTCTACAAATGGTCGTATCCATTTTGAGGAAGTGAAAGTCATCTTTGATCTAATACAAATTGCGTTTATAACGAGTTTAGCTTATACAAGTTATTTTGGTTATCAAAGATATAAAGATAAAAATTATGAATATTTAAAAATAGCGTTATCAATGATCTTATTCTTACTTATATGTATTGTCATATTATTAATGTTTGGATTTGAACAAGCGTTTCTCTTGTTCCATCAAGTTGTTTTTAGAAATGATTATTGGTATTTTGATTTAAGGTATGATCCTGTTATTACTATATTACCAGAGGCATTCTTCTTCCATAGTCTTATATTGATTATTGTTGTTGTTTGTATTCTGTGTTGTGTATGTTTAGGAGTTTATCTTTATCAATATAATAAAGTGAAGAAAATGAAAAAAATCTAGAGATGATCTCTAGATTTTTATTATGATTCACTTTGTAAACACTCTTCACAAGTTCCGTAGAAGATAATACCTGTATTTTGAATTCTCGCATGTGATTGATTGCTAGCTGCTTTTTGAATTAATGCAACATCACTAGGATCTAAATCTACATCTAAAATACGACCACATTTTTGACAAACAATATGATAATGAGGATCTATGTGAGCGTCATAATGAACAGCGTTATCTCCTATATCAATTCTTTGAATTCGTTTGTTTTCATATAAATGATTTAAATTTCTATAAACAGTTCCTAAGCTAATATCAGGAATCACTTTTCTTGCTTCTATATAAATAGTATCAACAGTCGGATGGGTATAATCTTGCATTAAAATATCATAGATTGTTTCCCTTTGTTTTGAATATCTTGTTTTTGGTTGTTCCATTTTATCCCCCTCCTTATTGATAATTATTACTATCATAATAATCTATAATTATAATAAAGTCAAATATTGTGCTCCACAACAAATGATAAATGATAATATTCCATGTAATAATCGATCAAAAAAGAAGCGTTGGAAAGAATAAGGAATCCCCTCTAATATATTGTCTACTTGCATAAGAACTGAGAATCCAGAGAAAGAGAGGAAGAAGCAAACGATTGGATATGTCCAAAAAGATGGATATTTTAATATTTGTATAGCACCATAACTGAATTCTAAAATCCCTTGTATAGAAAAAAGAGCGTAATCACTAGAAACGAAAATGTTTAAACTGTATCCAACAAATTGGAAGACCAACATATATCCTAATATAAAGATAAAGGCTGTTAGTGATGAAGTAATACTCTTTTTTAATGCTGTCACAAAAGGCATACTGGGTGTTTTCAAATTCTCTATTGTTTCTTTAAATGTTAAAAACTCATAAGGTTCCCTGTAACAGAGTGCCCTAAGAATACTAGGTAATACATGACAGATATAAAGAATGAGAGCAGTTCTGACATTGAGAGCTAATGATACAAAAATAAAGGACAAAGATGAAAAAGAAGCTATTGATAACATATGTTGGAGTTGTTTTATATTTATATAACCCATTTCGTATGATTCTTTTATGATTTTTGCATTAGTTGGATAACCACAAAAGAATGATACAAAATAAAGGGTTGCCATATGAGGCGTGAGATGAAATAATGGAGAAAAGATATATTGAATAAAATAACTAAAGAGTTCAAATAAATGTAATGATAAACATAATGATATTAATATCATAAATGGTAATAATGAAGGTAATAAGTTAGAGAAGACAATCTGTATGACTTGCGAAGAGACTTTTACAATTTGGAACATATTAAAGAAAGAGAAGACTGTTGTAAATAAGACTAATGCAAGAGTAAAATAGTAATTTGTTTTTTTCATAGGATCTCCTTAAAGAATAGAGGTGTTATAGTGAGAGCGATCTTAGTTGCAGTAAATTATCCTGAACTTGGTTACGATATTGATGTTTCCATAGAAGAATTAAAAGAATTAACAAAAGCTTGTCAAATGGAAGTGAAGTGTGTTGTCACTCAAAATCTAAAGAAAGTCACATCACAATATTACATAGGTAAAGGTAAAGTTGATGAAATAAAAGAGTTAATTGAAGATGATGATATAGTCATCTTCAATGAAGAACTATCACCAGTCCAATTAAAAAATTTAGTAGAAGAACTCGATGTAGAGGTAACAGATCGTAGTGATTTGATTTTAAGAATATTTGAAGTCAGAGCGAAAACAAGGGAAGCAAAACTTCAAGTTAAAATCGCTAAAAATAGATATTTATTACCACGTTTAATAGGTATGAAAGATGAAATCTATTCTCAACAAGGTGGTAGTGGCTTTAGAGGTAGTGGTGAAACACAATTAGAATTAGATCGAAGAGTTATTCATAGACAGATTATACAAGCAAAAAAAGAGTTAGAAGAGATAGTTAAACAAAGACAAACACAAAGAAAGGCAAGAAAGAGAAAACAAGAAAAGGTTATTGCTCTTGTAGGATATACCAATAGTGGTAAGTCGTCTCTTCTGAACTATTTTACGGATAAAAAGGTCTTTGAAGATGATGCCTTATTTGCATCTTTACAAACATCATCTAGACAAATAAACTTAAAAGGAAAATATCACGCTATTATGAGTGATACTGTTGGCTTTATTAACCAATTACCTCATCACTTAGTTGATGCTTTTCGTTCAACTTTGGAGGAGGTTAAAGAAGCTGATTTACTCTTACATGTGATTGATTCATCATCTTCGTATAGTGACCAACAAGTCCAAACGACAAAGGCTGTATTACAAGCTTTAGGTGTAAAGGATACACCTGTTATTTATGTGTACAATAAAATTGATTTAAAGCGTTATCCAATGTATCCTGTTGATCAACCTTCTATTATGGTTTCTGTTAAAGAAGATATTAATATGGGGCAATTAGAGGATATGATGATAGAACACCTATATAAAGAATATGAGTCTTACGAAATGATTATTCCTTATGATAAGGGTGATATTTATCAGTTATTAAAGGTCAACTATTCAATAGATCAAGAGGAATATTTAGATAGAGGTATCTATATAGTGGTCTCTCTTCCTCCTCAAGTTTTTATGAAGTATCAACAATATGAATATAGAATGTTAAATTAAGAGAACGGAAGTTCTCTTTTTATATTGATTATTTTGTATATATATCAAGATTTTTAGAGAGTATTGAATGAATTTTTGGGCTTTGTTATAGTGAAATTGTATAAGGGGGATGTTGTATGACAACAAAACAGTTATTAGAAAAAAATGCAATTCAATTATTTGATAAAGAATTAGATACATGTGATAAAAATGAAGTGTTTGATATTTTAATGTTAACTACCAAAGAGTTAATGCAAGAAAAAGAAGAGATTGATGGCGATAAGAAAGTCTATTATTTTTCTGCTGAATTCCTTATTGGTAAATTATTAAGTAATAATTTATTAAACCTTGGTATCAGAGAAGATGTTTCAGAAATATTAGAATCCTTAGATATGAGTTTAAGTGAACTAGAAGAATTAGAACATGAACCTTCATTAGGTAACGGAGGTTTAGGAAGACTTGCTGCTTGTTTTCTAGATTCAATTGCGACATTAAATCTTAATGGTGATGGGATAGGTTTAAATTATCATTTAGGATTATTTAAGCAACATTTTAATAATTATAAACAATGTGAAGAACCAAATGAATGGATCACGCCATTAAGTTGGTTAACAAAATCAGATAAACGTTATTTAGTAGAATTTAAAGATTTTTACTTAAAAGCGTCTTTATATGATTTAGATGTTATTGGATATCAGACAGGGAAAAACAAATTACATCTATTTGATTTAGAAAGTGTGAGTGAGAAAATTGTTAAAGAAGGTATAAGCTTTGATAAAGAAAATATCTTAAAGAATTTAACTTTATTCTTATATCCAGATGATAGTGATCATAACGGACAATTATTACGTTTATATCAACAATACTTTATGGTAAGCTGCGGTGCACAACTTATATTAGACGAATTAGAAGAAAGAGGATTTGATTATAAAGACATGGATCAACATGTTGTTATTCAAATTAATGATACACATCCATCACTTGTTATTCCTGAAATGATTCGTTTATTAGTGAATAAAGGTTTAACAATTGATGAAGCAATTGAACTTGTTTCTAAAACTTGTGCTTACACAAATCATACGATATTAGCAGAAGCATTAGAAAAATGGAATCTTAAAGATTTAGAAGAAATTATTCCTCATATTGTCCCTATTATTATGGAACTAGATATGAGAGCTAAAGAGATTTCTGATGATGAAAAAGTCGCTATTATTGATGAAGATGATCGTGTGCATATGGCACATATGGATATCCATTATGGGTTTAGTATTAATGGGGTTGCTGCAATCCACACTGATATATTAAAGGAAAACGAATTAAATCATTTCTATAAACTTTATCCAAGTAAGTTTAATAATAAAACGAATGGGATTACATTTAGACGTTGGTTATTAAGTTGTAATAAAGAATTAACAGACTTTATTGATTCATTAATTGGAGAAGGTTATAAAAAAGATGCTGATGAATTAGAAAAGTTATTAAAATATGTAGATGATGAAAAAGTGTTAAGTCAATTAATAGAAATTAAAGCATTAAAGAAAAAAGAACTATGTGCTTATATTTTAGAACATGAAGATATAACATTAGATCCTGATAGTGTTTTTGATATTCAAATTAAAAGATTACATGAATACAAAAGACAACAAATGAACGTTCTTTATATCATTCATCAATATCTTAAAATTAAAGGTGGATATATACCTAAACGTCCTTTAACGTGTTTATTTGGCGCAAAGGCAGCACCTGCGTATACAATCGCAAAAGATATTATTCATGTCATTTTATTATTACAAAATATGATTAATAACGATCCTAAAGTCAGTCCTTATTTAAAAGTTGTTATGGTTGAAAACTATAACGTAACTTATGCTGAAAAATTAATTCCAGCTTGTGATATATCAGAACAAATCTCATTAGCCTCTAAAGAAGCTAGTGGAACAGGGAATATGAAATTCATGTTAAATGGTGCAATTACACTAGGAACTGATGATGGAGCAAATGTAGAAATCCATGATTTGGTTGGTGATGAAAATATTTATATCTTTGGAGTAGACAGTGATACAGTTATTCAACATTATGAAGAAGCTGACTACGATCCTGCAACTATATATGAAGAAGATGAACATATTCAAGAATTAGTAGACTTCATT
Source organism: uncultured Erysipelotrichaceae bacterium (assembly GCA_947074115.1). GTDB lineage: Bacteria > Bacillota_I > Bacilli_A > Erysipelotrichales > Coprobacillaceae > CAMTOK01. The sequence goes on from CAMTOK010000002.1 coordinate 89,470, forward strand.
ATATCTGAGGAAATGATGGAGTATGGAGATAAGGAATCACTCACTCGTATTCATAAAGAATTAACAACTAAAGATTGGTTTATGACTTTATTAGATTTAAATGATTATATTGAAACCAAAGATCAAGCTATTTCTGATACTGTGAACACAAAAGAATGGGCAAAGAAAATGTTAGTCAATATTGGTAAAGCAGGGTACTTCTCAAGTGACCGAACAATAGGTGATTACAATGAAGACATTTGGAAACTTAGATAAGAGACAGGCAGGCATTTTAATGCCTGTCGCATCTCTTCCTTCAAGACATGGTATTGGTGACTTTGGTGAACAGACAAGACAATTCCTTAAATTGAGTCACAAGGCAGGGTATAGAATATGGCAAATCCTTCCGTTGAACCCGGTTGGCTATGGTAATTCCCCTTACCAGCCCTATTCTTCCTTCGCAGGTGATGAAATTTATATAAGTTTAGATGGTTTAGTAAAAGATGGGTTATTAAAAGATGTTCCATCTTTTCAAACAATGAGTCAAGAAATTGATTATGAAGCTGTAAGAGAATTTAAAGATGTATACTTTAAAAAAGCATATAAAAACTTTGTACAAAACGATGATTATTTAAAATTTATAAGTGAAGCTTTTTGGTTGGAAGACTATGCTACGTTTATGTCTTTGAAATCAAAGAATGATTTTAAAGCCTGGAGTGAGTGGAGTCTCACAAAAGAAACAATAGACCAATTTGAGGAAAAAGATTATATTAAATTTTTACAGTATATCTTTTTTAAACAGTGGAATGACATATTAGAAGCTGCTCATGAATGTGAATTAATGGTCATTGGTGATATGCCTATTTATGTTGGTTTGGATAGTGCAGATGTATATAGTCATCCTGAATATTTTAGATTAGACAAAAATAAAGCACCAACAGTTGTTGCTGGTGTACCACCTGATTATTTCTCTAAAGATGGACAATTATGGGGAAACCCATTATATGATTGGGACTATTTAAAGGAAACTGATTATCGCTTTTGGATTGAAAGATTATCTTGGAATCAAAAACTATTTGACGCTATGCGTATTGATCACTTTAGAGCGTTTGATACGTATTGGGAAATTCCTGCTGATGAAGATACCGCAAGAAATGGAAAATGGATCCTTGGTCCAAGTTATGACTTCTTTGATAGTGTCTTTAAACAATTGCCTGACTTAAAATTAATTGCTGAAGATTTGGGTGATTTAAGGCCTGAGGTTTTAGAATTAAAAGATCATTATCATATGTTAGGTATGCGGATCATGCAATATTCATTTGGTCCAAATGAAGAAAAAGAAAACTTTATAATTCCAGAGTTTTGTATAGCTTATTCTGGTACTCATGATAATTCTCCTGTTAAGGGGTGGTACGCTGAATTGGATAAGGCCGAAAAAAGACGTATGAGGCGTATTTTGAATGATTTAGGACTAAAGGGTCACGACAGTGCTAAGAAGGTTTATTATCGTTCTATGGAGTGTGATGCCCTTATATGTATAACGCCTTTACAAGATTTGATCCTCATTGGTGGAGAAGGACGTATAAATACACCAGGAACAATAGGTTATCCAAATTGGTGTTGGAAGCTAGCTTCTTTATCAGCCTATGAGAAAGAATTAAATAATATAAAGACACTTATTCACAAAACAAACAGGGGTTAACCCCTGTTTTATTCTATGCAATGGTTCATTGCGGTATTTCCAACAAGCGTTGGTAGATATATTTGAATATGTTTGATATACTTTTAACAGAAATGAGGGATGATATGTCATTAGGAAATAGGTTACAAGAATTAAGAAAAAAGGCGGGATTATCGCAAGAGGATCTTGCTCAGAAATTAGATGTAACAAGGCAAACAATATCAAAGTGGGAATTGGATCAATCTTCACCAGATTTAGTTTATCTTGTGAGTATGAGTGATATATATGATGTCACAACGGACTATTTAATAAAAGGGGTATGCCAAGAAGAGTCAAGATGTGAAACGACACAAATAGCGCTTAAGGATAATAAAAGATTCATACTCGGTTTATTTATATGTACTATGTGTGCACTTGTTATTCTCATTTTTCTAGCCCTTTCAATTATTTATCCTTGGGGTACATTAACGAGTTTTGGATACTTTGAAGGACTAATGGGCTTTTTGTTAGGAACCAAAACAATTTGGATATTTATAGTGATCGTTATTGTATTGATAGGTGGTATTGTCTTAACTGTTAAAGAGGTATATTTTTAAAAGAATCTTGAAAGAGGTTCTTTTTTGTTGATTAATATACTGTATTATATAGAAATCAATAATGAAAGTGCTATAGATGTAGTTTACAGTTTTTGTGATGAGAGCATAACATAAATAAAAAATGATATGCTTTCTCATATTTAGATCATAACTCAGAGTACAGAGGGTACAGATGTTTTATATGTACTCGATAGTTATACATATGAACCTCTTCAAGTGAGTAATGTTTATGGATTTATTGGTAAAATCTATGTCCAAGATAATGCAATTGATCTCTTAATAGATGGGGAAGATATATACATTGTTTCATCTTCACGGGATGGACTCAATATTATATATGGCAGTGCAGGAAAGACAGTATATAAAGGTAAGATTACGTTGA
>CAMTOK010000003.1 GCA_947074115.1 uncultured Erysipelotrichaceae bacterium
CGCTGACCCTCTGCTTGTAAGGCAGATGCTCTCCCAACTGAGCTAAGCCCCCATTTGTTTTCTAGTGCCTACTTATAATAACATATTGTTTTAATTGTCGTCAAGAGTTATTTGATAAAAAAATAGGAAGCTTTCGCTTCCTATGCTCCTGGTTTCCCAAGAAGTTTGAACATATTCTTTTTATAAACCTCTACACCTGGTTGGTTGAAAGGATTCACTTCTAATAAGTAAACTGACATTGCACAAGCAATTTCAAAGAAGTAAACCATATAACCAAATGAAGTTGAGCTCATATCTTCTAAAGTTAATAAAATGTTTGGAACACCACCAGTATTAACGTGTGCATCGATTGTTCCTTCACATGCTTTTTTATTAACGAAGTCTACAGATTTACCAGCTAAATAGTTTAAGCAATCTAGATCATCTTTATCACTAGGGATTGTTAAATCAGCCATTGGTTTTTCAATTTGGAAGATTGTTTCATATAAAACTTTTGTTCCTTCTTGAATAAATTGTCCTAAAGAGTGAAGGTCTGTAGAGAATACAGCACTTGTCGGTAAGATTCCTTTGTTTTCTTTTCCTTCAGATTCTCCAAATAATTGTTTCCACCATTCAGCAACCATAGCTAATTGTGATTCATAAGTGACAAACATTTCAGCAACATAACCTTGTTGATTTAAAATTTGTCTTGCAACAGCATATTTATAAGCATCATTTTGGCTTAAATCAGCAGAACTATATGCTTCTCTTGCTTTAGCAGCACCTGCTAACATAGCGTCGATATCAATTCCAGCCATAGCGATTGGGAATAAACCAACTGCTGTTAATACTGAGAAACGTCCACCAACATCATCAGGGACAACAAATGTTGTATATCCTTCGTTGTTTGCTAATGTTTTTAAAGCACCTTTTTCTTTATCTGTAGTTGCAACAATTCTTCTTTGAGCAACATCTTTACCTTTTGTTTGTTCTAATAAATCTTTAAAGATACGGAAAGCGATTGAAGTTTCAGTCGTTGTTCCTGATTTAGAAATAACATTAATAGCGAATTCTTTATCTGATACATAGTCTTTAACTTGTTGTAAGTAATTTGGAGAGAATGTATTTCCTACATAAATAATTTCAACATCTTGTTTCGGGTATAATCCATTAACTGCTTCAATAGCAGCTCTTGCACCTAAGTAAGAACCACCAATTCCACATACTAATAATACATCGATTTCTTTTTTTAGTTCTTCAGCTTTCACTTTCATAGCTGCAACTTCTTCTTGATCAAAGTTAACTGGAAGGTCAACCCAACCTAAGAAATCATTCCCTAACCCTGTTTTGTTGTGAATCATATCATGAATTTCAACAACTTTGTCTTTATATGAGTCTAAATCTTGTTCTAATTTTGCTTGTGATAAGTCTAATTTAATCATTTTTCTTCCTCCTTTATATGTAGTCCTTGTGTAATCCAGTGAGTTAACTGGTCTTTTAATGGTTGAAAACCAGAAGGTGTTTCAACGATTTTTTCTCTTTGATGCTTTAGTGCTCTTTTCATTTTACGTCTTGCCGTAGGTTGAAGAGCTTTCAAAGAGAGTTTGGCTTGATGAGTTGAGTCATCAATGTCAATAACTTTAACAGTAATACTTTCCCCGATATGAACGAAATTATCTATACTTCTAACAAATTTATCAGATATCTCAGAAATATGGATAAGTCCAGAGGAATGATCAGGTAACAAAGCAAACGCCCCGTAAGCTTGAATCCCTGTTACTGTGACATCAATGATATCTCCAACTTTCACAATGTCTTCCATAAACTTCCTCCATTCATTAGGATTATATCACATTGAAATTATACAATAAAGTTAAAAAAAGTCGTCATACTTTTAAAATTTGAAAAATGTGTTATAATACATTAAATGGAGGTATACATATGGATCAAATTGAAAACATTAAAAAAGTTCTACAAAAGTTAAGACCTTATCTTCAAAGAGATGGTGGAGACATAGAGTTTGTTAAATTTGAAGAAGGTATTGTTTATGTGCAAATGCACGGAGCATGTGCAGGTTGTACTATGTTAGATTCAACTTTAAAAGATGGTGTTGAACAAATTTTAGTTGAAGAAGTTCCTGGAGTTTTAGAGGTTAGAGCGATCTAATTGATAAAAAAATGAGAAAAAATGATGACTTTTCATGATAAAATAGATATAAGTCAGAATATATCTTGATTTATTGGGAATCGTCATATATACTAAAAAAGTCTTAAATGTAGAATATTGTCTAACTATGTGGTTAAACTATTAGTGGTGAGGCAAAATGAATGCAAAGAAGAATGAGCAGTTAAAAATAGCTGCAATACTTTATGATTTAGGGTTAGAAGTGGATATAATTAAAGCTATGACGGCCCTTAATGATGAAGACTTAACACGTTTTTACAATTAAATATATATCAATAATAAAGCTCTTATTAAGAACCACGAGATGAGGATCGATGACGTGGTGGCAACCCTTATAAAAGAAGGTGCCCTAACCAAGCTAGTTTACTAGAACAATAAGAGGAGAGTAAAGCTTTCCTCTTGAAAGCTTTTTTTATTGAAATCGGGAGGAAAAGAAAAATGGAAAAAATCTTATTTACATCAGAATCTGTATCTGAAGGACATCCAGATAAGGTTTGTGATCAAATTAGTGACGCAATCTTAGATGCATGTTTAGCTGCAGATCCTTATTCACGCGTTGCGTGTGAATGTTTTGCCACAACAAATTTAGTTGTTATTGGTGGGGAAATTACAACAAATGCCGAAATTGATTATGAAAACATCGCTAGAGATGTTTTAAGAAAAATTGGGTATACGAATGACGAATATGGAATTGACGCTGATACATGTGTTGTACAAGTTGTTATGGATACACAATCAAGTGATATTGCCCTTGGGACAAACACTCAAGTTGGTGGTGCAGGAGATCAAGGTATTATGTTCGGATATGCATGTCGTGATACAAAAGGTTATATGCCTTTACCAGTATCTATGGCACATCACTTAGTGAGATATGCGACAGAACTTAGACATTCAGGAGAATTCAAATGGGCAAGACCAGATATGAAATCTCAAGTGACTGTGGATTATACTGATCCTAAAAATCCAAAGTTAGATACAATTTTAATGTCAATTCAACATGATGAAGACTTTAATGAAAGTGAATTTAAAGCTTATATTAAAGATGTTATTATGGCTGAAGTTGTTAATAAATATAACATGAATGGTGATTATAAAGTATTTATCAATCCAACAGGACGTTTTGTTATTGGAGGTCCTCATGGTGATACTGGTTTAACTGGTAGAAAAATTATCGTTGATACATACGGTGGTAGTGCACGTCATGGTGGTGGCGCATTCTCTGGAAAAGATCCATCAAAAGTAGATAGAAGTGCAGCTTATATGGCAAGATATATTGCTAAAAATATTGTTGCAGCTGGTTTGTGTGATCGTATTGAAATTCAATTATCATACGCTATTGGTGTTAAAGAACCAACAAGTGTTTATGTAGAAACATATGGGACAAACCATGTTTCAGTTGAAACAATCTTACATGCTATTAAATCAGAATTTGATTTAACACCTCAAGGAATCATTGACACATTAGGTTTATTAAGACCTATTTATAGTAAAACAGCAGCTTATGGACATTTTGGAAGAGGAGATATTAACCTTCCATGGGAAGAATTAAATGCTGTAGAAAGATTAGAAAAATATAAATAAAAATGAGCTATAACGATTGTTATAGCTTTTTCATTTGATATACTTAAAGTAGGAGAAAGATAATGAATATAAAAACAAAAGTAAAAGAGTTAAAAACCAATATACCGGCACTTCTTATTTATTTAAAGATGAAAGGTGTTCCTATTTTGCCTAAATTGTTTTGTGCTCTTATTGTTGGTTATGCATTATCACCAATAGATCTTATTCCGGATTTCATTCCTATCCTTGGATACCTTGATGACATAATTTTACTTCCTTTGTTAATTTCATTGGTAATTCGCATGATTCCCCATGAAATTTTTGTCAAATGTCAACAAAGTGCACAAAATATATCAATTCGTGAATTAAAAAGCTGGTTTTTTGGAATACCTATAATTATACTGTGGATATTTTGCATTTATCTAATTATGAAATTGATTCTATAAGAGAAAATAATTATTTTTTTACAATAGATGGTGTATAAATATCTAAATTGTAGTATAATATAAGTATCAAAGGAGGAATATTTATGAAAGTCACTATTAGAGGTAAAAACGTCGATTTGACTGAAGGGATTGAAGCAAAAATCACTAAGAAATTGGATATCTTGGATAAGTATTTCATTGTTAGTGATGATGTGGAAGCGAAGGTGTTAGTCAGAACTTATCCTTTAGGTCAAAAGATCGAGGTAACTATTCCAACAGACTATGTTTTACTCAGAGCTGAGGTAGTTGAAGATGATTTATACGATGCGATTGATAGCGTTGTTGATAAATTAGAAAGTCAAATTAGAAAGTATAAAACAAAGTTAAGCCGTAAATCAAAGGATCATAAACTTGCATTAAATGTTGCAACAATTGTTCCACTTGATGATGAAGAAGATGATACAATTGTAAAAACAAAAACAATTGCTCCAAAACCAATGGATTTAGAAGAAGCAATTATGCAAATGGAGTTAATTGGACACTCATTCTTTGTTTATAAAGATACTGAAACAAATTTAATCAGTGTTGTTTACAAAAGACATGAAGGAGATTATGGTTTAATAGAAACTGAATAATCTTATTAAAATTGAATAATACTAAGAACTCATTCATTTGAGTTCTTTTTGTTTATTCTGACATTAAGCGACAATGTTTACGAGTCAATTTGCATATAATGATGAATCAAGGAGGAGATTCAATGTTAGGAGTAAAAGACCGTTTTCAATTGTTATCTAGAGAGGTTATTGATGAGTATAAGGAAGCACACTTTAAGGAAGCGTGTAAAGCTTATCAAAAATATTATGAAAATGTATTATGTCAAGATTTTGGATTTGAAAAAGAGGATGAAGAGAACTACCGTGCCAACACTTTAAAATCAGCTTACCATGCTGAATGTGTGTACAGACATCCTTGTGCTATATTTGGAACAGATATAGATTTGTATGATACAGTCTCATGTTTACAAGGATTAGATCACCATGAATTTATGATCATTACATTGGGTGAAGATCATAGGGTTTTGGATCGCCACGTCTTTGTAATGAATGAAGAAAAAGATATGACTCATTATCAAGATGATATGTTTGGGATCTTAAGTTACTTGGTGACACAGAAAGAGGCATATTATTTTATCACTGTACATAATCATCCACATTATATTAATGCATCACCAACAGTAAGTGATGACTATTGTACAATGAAGTTATCATCTATAGGAAATCTTATGGGCATCAAAATGATTGATGCATGTATTATTACTGATTTTGATTTCTATTCAAAAGCACAATATCAAGATAATCATCCAGAAACCCCTAGAGTTATTCGTGCGAAATTAAGTAAAAAGATTGAAGAAGATATCTTTCAAGAAGATTTCTTACAATATCATATCATTCACAATATGTTAAATGGCGACTAAAAGTCGCCATTTCTTATTTCAGTGAAGAACCTTGTTCTATATTATTTTGTAACATATATTTATCAATATCATTGAGAATCGTGACTTTTTTAATAGACCACTGGGGTTCAATTAATAATGATTGTGGTGCATCGCCTGTAAGCCTTTCAATAGTCACATGCGGTGGTACAAAAGACAATTGACGTGAAACCAATTCAATATAAGCATCTCTTGATAATATGTCAAAAGGTGTTTTTTTATATAAATGATGAAGACCTGTATTCTCTAAAATAAAGAGACTGTGTATTTTTAATGCTTGAATATCCAATTGACCAACAGCTTTCGCTGTTTCCAACATCATATCAAATGTTTCAAATGGTAAACCGTTGATGATATGGACGCAAACATCAATATGACGCGTTCTTAATTTATGTAGACCGTCTAAAAAGGTTTGGTAATTGTGGCCTCGGTTAATAAGTTCACCAGTTTGATCATGAATGGTTTGAAGTCCAAGTTCGATAGTCAAATCACAACGTTTTGATAAGTCAGCAAGGTAATCGCAAACATCGTCAGGTAGACAATCAGGGCGTGTTGCGATAGAAATTCCAACAACATCTTTCTTATTGACAAAAGGTTCAAACATGCGCTTGAGTTCATCAACAGTTCCATAAGTATTAGTGTTGGCTTGAAAGTAAGCGATATAGCGACAGTTTGGCCATTTTGATGACATCATTTTAGAGATGTTATCAAATTGTAATTGTAAATCATCTTCTTTATTGCCTGCGAAATCGCCAGAACCATGATCTGAACAGAAAATGCATCCACCGACTCCAGCAGTTCCATCACGATTCGGACATGTCATCCCTGCATTTAACGAAACCTTTGCGATTTTAGTTTTGTATTTGTTTTTTAAATAGTAGTTGTATGTATGATAACGTTTGTTATCTAAAGTATAAGGAAATGTATTCATTTTATCACCACGTGTATTATAACACAAAGGAGGAACTTATGTTAGAATTAAAAAATATATGTAAGATGTACCAAAATGAAATCATACTCGATCATTTATCACTCACTTTAGAGAGCACTGGCTGTGTTGGTATTATAGGTGAGAGTGGGTGTGGTAAAACATCGCTTCTGTCGATTATTGGTCTTATAGACCATGATTATGAAGGACAAATTTATTTTAATGGGGAGACAATTGAAGATAGGAATACATTCCGTAAAGATCATATTTCTTTTGTTATGCAAAATAAAGATGATATTTCATCATTGAATGTAAAAGAAAATATCATTTTACCATCTCTTATTAAAAGTGGGGGCTATGATAAAGTTAAATATCAATCTATTGTGAGAAGACTTGGAATTAATGAATTATTAAGTCATTATCCTAGTGAAATCTCAGGAGGACAAAGGCAGAGAATGTCAATTGCTAAAGCATTGCTTAAAGACTCTAAAATCCTCCTTTGTGATGAACCAACAGGTGCTCTCTTTTATAAACAAGCTGTTGATGTCATGACTTTATTAAAAGATGTTTCAAAAGAACGTCTTGTTATTATCGTTTCTCATGACCAGGATTTGATCAATCAATATTGTGATACTATTTATCGTATAGAGAATAAAGGTGTTGTTCTTCTTAAAAATGAAACTCATCAAGAAGAAGTTAAAGAAGTAGATAGGGAAGATAAGAAAATTATTTTATGGACATATATTATGAAACAATTGTTTGTACAAAAGTATAAATTGTTGTTTCTTTTTCTTTTTCAATGTTTGTGTTTATCGTCCTTATTCTTGATGGTGAGCGGAGCGACTGGCATTTTAGAGAAACTAGATGAAATCAGATATCATTCTCCTTTATCTTATACAATGACATATCAAAATAGGGATTCAAGTTATATTGACCTTGCCCAATTTCAAGATAAACGCATTATTAATCAGAGTTACTCGTACTATTATGAAAACTGTTCTTTAGAAAATAATGGATTAAAAGTCAATGCTAATATACATGCCTTGCCAACGAGCCGTGAACATATCTCATTGGAAAGTGGGCGTATGCCAGAAAGGTCAAATGAAATTTTGGTTAGTTCATCATTTTATAAATCGTTAGAACAAAAGTCATCGCTTATTATTATTCATCAAGAGAGGTATTTTGAAGTCTTTATTGTAGGTGTATTAAAAGAAAAGTTAATAGAATCAAATGAAGTCTTTTTAAATAATCATTTAGATGTATGGAGCGATCTTATAAATGTGTATGAAGTTGTATTAGAACTGCAAAAGGATAATCTAGAAGACTATTATGATCAAAGTGAAGGGATTGTTTTTAGCGATGTATTAGAAATGGTAAGGTCGTATGATATAGTCGTAGAACTTGCTGTAGTAATTGGCTGTATTTTTGTGATGATGAGTTTGATTATAACAGTTGGGTTAGAAAGTATTGTCATGTCCATTATCCTACAAGAAAGAATTCATGATCATGCTTATCTCTACACGCTCGGTTTATCACTTAGAGATATGAAAAGACAATATATGATTGAAAATATAATCTTTGGTTTCCTCATCAGCATTGGGACGATTATCATATGTCTCTTTATCTACTTTATGGCTCCAAATATAATAGGGATTCTTACAAAATTACCGATTCAATTGGCATTGCCACACCTATTTATAAGCCAATATGACCTATTTATTATATTGTCTTTACTCTGTCCGCTCTACACAACTTTGGTGAGTCTGTGTAAAGGCAAAGAGTTAGAAACACTCATAGACTACAAAGTATTAAGGGAGGAGTAGTATGATTGAACTAAAAAATGTAGAAAAGTATTACGGGTATCAAAAGGTATTGTCACATATCAATATGGATTTGGATAGAACGGGTATGATTGGTATTGTTGGTCCCTCGGGGTGTGGAAAATCAACACTACTATCGATTATTGGAGGTCTTGATGAACTTTACATAGGTCGTATCGAATGTAATGGAAAAAAGATGTCATCGACAAAACTGAGAAAACACTCGAGCTTCTTATTTCAAGAACTCCATATTATCAATTGGTTATCGTTAAAAAAGAATATCCAACTCGCACAATTTTTTAAGAAAACATACAAACCTCACCAAGAAGATCAACTTGATTTCCATAATAAAGCGTCAGTCTTGTCACGAGGACAAAAACAACGTTTAGCAGGGGTCCGCGCAAGGTTATCAGGTGGGCGGGTTTTGTTGTGTGATGAACCTACCGGTTCATTAGATCATGAGAATGCGAAAAGGATGATGGAAGCTTTATCATTAGAAGCCAAAAGACGTTTGGTCGTTGTTGTTTCTCATGATGAAAAATTACTAAGAACTTTTGCTCATAAAATCTATTCGATGAAAGATGGTGAAATCATAAAAGTCGAAGAGATAAAAGATGCCCAAGTGGTGACTCAAAAACGAAAAGAAATAAAACCAAAACCATTCTCTTGTTTAAGTTTAATTATATCATCATTGAGTTCTCATAAAAAACAAGTGATGAAAATGATTGTTTCTTTAATATTGTGTCTTATGTGTTTGCTGGTTACATTTCAAATGACAAATGAATTTGAAGGTCTTATTCAAAATTATATACATTCAATTATGCCGTCTTCGACAATTCGTTTTCGCCGTTTAGATCAAACGGCTTTTTTATTAGAAGACATTCATTTTAATCAGGAAGACACAAGGACTCGTCTCTCAGGATACAAATACCAGGTAGAGTGTGTGGGTTTATCAACAGATGATGAGAGTGACTCTATTGTTTATATCGGCGATGAGAGTTCTCCTTACCAACACCTTATGATTCGTGAAGGTAGGTCACCTCAAAGTCCTTATGAGATCATGGTGTCTAAAGAGACGTATAAGCGGTTGTTTGGTAATGACTCATTTTATGAACGAAGTGTATTTGGACATTATGAAGTGAATCAAGAAAAACGTACAGTCTCTTATCAACTTGTTGGTATAGTTGAAAGTTCGTCATTACTCGATACGATTTATCAGTACCCAAACAATTATATTGATATTCTCTCGTTAGATTCACATGTGGATTATGGGCTCATCTATTATCAAACTATTAACGACAATGTTTTGAATCAACTCAGAATTGATAATCAACTCTATGAATTCGATATTGTTGGTGAATCAACGCAAATTCATTTTGAAAGTATTATGAAAAATATTAAAATCATTCTTTATATTTTTAGTTCATTTTCTATTCTATCAGCGGCTCTATTAATGGGAGAATGTTCGTTCTTATCTGTCCTAACAAAAAAGAAAGATTATGCAATAATGAACTGTTTTGGTGCTAGCCGTCTAAAAACCTGTTGTCTTCAATTATTTGAAAGTATTTTAATATATTCAACTGCCTTTATATTCTCTATTTTGTTTTATATAGGGTTTCAATTTTCATTCAACAGAATTATTAATGAGTTACTGGAATTAGAGAATTTCACTCTTTCCCTTCAGATGGAATTGGTACTTTGTCTATATGGTATAGGAGCGTTTATAGTGATTATAACAGAGCTCCCGCCACTCATCTATGTCTTATCCCAAAACACATCATCAGCCTTAAAATAGGGACTGCCTATTATTGACATGTTTATGAAATAAATATTGAAATTTGTTGGATGTATGTTATAATAATCAACATATATCATTCGATGATTAGGACTAGTAATTGAAACGTATCTTATAGAGACCTTGTGGTTGGTGGAAACAAGGAGATGGCGACAATGAACTCACCTATGAGAAGTTAAGATGAACAGAGTAGTCTTAACCGTGAAACTGCGTTAAGGTGAGAGTGCATGGAAACATGAACTAAGGTGGTACCGCGATCAAATCGTCCTTAGATAGGGCGATTTTTTTATTTTTTAAGGAGGAATAAAGTATGTCATATGATCACAAAACGATAGAAACGAAATGGCAAAATTATTGGGATGACAATAAAACATTTAAAACTGATGTTTGGGATTTCTCAAAGCCAAAATATTACGCATTAGATATGTTCCCATATCCATCAGGGCAAGGATTGCACGTAGGGCATCCTGAAGGGTATACAGCAACAGATATCGTATCAAGAATGAAAAGAATGCAAGGATTCAATGTCTTACATCCAATGGGATTTGATGCATTTGGATTACCAGCTGAACAATATGCAATTCAAACAGGAAATCATCCTGAAGGGTTTACATTAGAAAATATAGAAACATTTACAAAACAATTGAAAATGTTAGGGTTCTCTTTTGATTGGGAAACATGTATTTCAACTTGTGATCCATCTTACTACAAATGGACTCAATGGATCTTTAAACAATTATACTTAGATGGATTAGCAAGAAACGTAGATATTCCAGTAAACTGGTGTGAAGAATTAGGGACTGTTCTTGCGAATGATGAAATTATTGATGGTAAAAGTGAACGTGGTGGATTCCCAGTTGTCAGAAAGAATATGAAACAATGGGTTATTGATATCCCTAAGTATGCTGACAAATTACTAGAAGGTTTAGAAGAGGTAGATTGGCCAGAATCAACAAAAGAAATTCAACGTAATTGGATTGGAAAGTCAATTGGTGCTCATGTCACTTTTAAAGTGCAAGATTTCGATGATACTTTCACAGTCTTTACAACACGCTGTGATACATTATTTGGAGCAACATACTGTGTACTTGCTCCAGAACACGATTTGGTACAAAAAATCACAACAGAAAATCAAAAAGAAGAAGTAAACAAATATATCCAAATCTGTTCAACAAAATCAGATATGGAACGTACTGAATTAAATAAAGACAAAACAGGAGTTTTCACAGGTGCGTACGCAATTAATCCAGTGAATAACAAACCGGTTCCTATTTGGATTTCAGATTATGTATTAGCTGGATATGGTACAGGTGCTATTATGGCAGTTCCAGCTCATGATGAGAGAGATTATGAATTCGCAAAAAAATTCGATTTAGAAATCATTCCTGTCTTAGAAGGTGGAAATGTAGAAGAAGAAGCATGGACACAAGATGGTGTACATATTAATTCTGATTTCTTAGATGGAATGAACAAACAAGACGCTATTAATACAATGATTTCATGGTTAGAAGAACATAATTGTGGAAGTCAAAAAGTTAACTATCGTTTACGTGAATGGATCTTTGCACGTCAAAGATATTGGGGAGAACCAATACCAGTTGTTAATTTTGAAGATGGGACTTCAGTCGCATTAAGTGATGAAGATTTACCATTAATCTTACCACCATTAGAAGATTATTCTCCATCAAAAAGTGGAGGATCACCATTAGATAAAGCAGAAGATTGGTTGAATGTTTCTATTAATGGTAAAAACGGAAAACGCGAAACAAGTACAATGCCTGGAAGTGCTGGAAGTTCTTGGTACTTTATGCGTTATATTGATCCAACAAATGAAAATGAAATTGCAGATAGAAAACTTTTAGATCATTGGTTACCAGTTGATTTATATGTTGGTGGACCTGAACATGCAGTAGGACATTTATTATATTCAAGAATGTGGACACGTTATTTATATGATAAAGGTGTTATTTCACAAAAAGAGCCTTTCCATAAACTTTATCATCAAGGGATGATTTTAGGAACGAATGGTGAAAAGATGTCTAAATCTAAAGGGAATGTCGTTAACCCTGATGATATCGTTCAATCATATGGAGCAGATACATTACGTGTCTATGAAATGTTTATGGGACCATTAGAAGCAAGTAAACCATGGAATGAAAATGGTGTAGATGGTTCTAGAAAATGGTTAGACAGAGTTTATCGTTTGGTTATTGAATCAGATAAATTATCTGATGAGAACGATCATTCATTAGATTATGTTTACCATCAAACAGTTAAAAAAGTAACTGAAGATTATGAAACATTAGGTTTTAATACAGCTATTTCACAAATGATGATTTTTGTGAATGAAGCATATAAAGCAAATACTGTTTATCGTCCTTATGCTGAAAATTTAGTGAAAATGTTAAGTTGTATCGCTCCACATATTGGTGAAGAGATGTGGCATTTATTAGGACATGAAGATTCAATTGCTTATGCAGAATGGCCAACATACGATGAAGCTCAATTGGTATTAAATACTGTTGAGATGGCTGTTCAAGTTAATGGTAAACTTCGTGCTAAGATAACAGTTAACAAAGATGAAGATGATGAAGTTGTAAAAGCTGAAGCATTGTCACAAGAAAATGTTAAAACACATACTGATGGATTAAATATTGTCAAAGTTATTGTTGTTAAAAACAAAATTGTCAATATTGTTGTCAAACCATAATATTAACTAACAGCAACAAATTATTGTTGCTGTTTTATTATGCCGATATATTGACCAATTTGATGATTGGTATATATCTTTTCCTCTTGACTCTACAATAACTATAGAGTTTATGCTTCTTGATAGGAGGAATAATATGAAAAGAAAATTAATGACAGGAAGTGTGTTGAAAAATATTATTTATTTTGCATTGCCTTTCTTTTTATCATACTTTTTACAAACTTTATATGGAATGGCGGATTTGTTTATAATCGGTCAATTTAATGGAATAGAGAGTACAACAGCAGTATCAATCGGGAGTCAGGTGATGCACATGCTCACTGTAATGATTGTTGGTATTGCGATGGGTGCCACTATAACGATAGGGCGCGCTATAGGTGGAAATAAGAAAAAAGAAGCATCTCTAACAATAGGTAACACGGTCACTTTATTTATTGTTATATCAATTCCGTTGATGATCGTGCTATTATGTGCTGTGAATCCGATAGTAAGAATGATGTCTACGCCCATAGAAGCTATCTTTGGAACTGTATCTTATTTAACAATATGCTTTATAGGTATACCGTTCATCACAGCTTACAATATTATTAGTTCTATATTAAGAGGGATAGGGGACTCTAAGCGTCCTATGTATTTTATAGTTATAGCGTGTATAACAAATATAGTTTTAGATTATGTATTTATAGGTGTTATGGATTTAGGGGTTATAGGTGCCGCTTTAGGAACAACATTATCTCAAACGTTGAGTGTCATTGTTTCATTATTTATTATTTTTAAACAGGATATAGGATTAAAAGTAACACTTTTGGATTTTAAACCAAATAAAAGAATAATGAGTTCTATATTAAAAATAGGTATACCTATATCTTTACAAGATGGATTTATCCAAATTTCATTCATAATCATAACAATTATCGCAAATCAAAGAGGTCTAAATGATGCTGCAGCAGTAGGTATTGTTGAAAAAATTATAGGAATACTTTTCCTTGTTCCTTCATCTATGTTATCTACAGTATCAGCTCTCGCAGCACAAAATATTGGTGCTAACCAATATAAACGTGCCACATTGACTTTAAAATACGGAACAATGATCTCAGTGGCTTGGGGAATTATAGCTGTTATTACCATGTTTATAGCTGCGCAGTCGTTTATAGGTTTGTTTACAGTTGATCAACATGTTATTATTTTAGGTAATCAATACATGAGAGGCTATGTGTGGGATTGTTTGTTTGCAGGAATACACTTTTGTTTCAGTGGTTATTTTTGTGCCTATGGTTTATCCCTTATCCCTTTTGGTCACAATGTATTGTCCATTTTATGTATACGAATACCACTTGCATTTATAGCATCACAGATATTTACCAAATCGCTTTTTCCAATGGGACTGGCGTCATCTATAGGTTCATTATTTTCTGTGAGCATTTGTATTTTTGTTTTTATTTGGCTTCAAAAGAAAGAAAAGGAAACTCAAAAAGATAATTTAGAAGGGATAGTGGAATATGAAGGATAAAGAATTGTTTCAAATTGGAGAAGTTGCTAAAATGTTTCATATGAGTGTTGGATCACTAAGGCACTATGAAAAAATTGGTCTATTAATGCCAGAATATATTGATAGTGAAACAGGATATCGTTATTACAGTACACGTCAATTTGAATGTTTAAATGCAATCCGTTATTTACGTGTTCTTGATATGCCATTAGATCTCATAGGGGAATTTATAAACAATCGAGATATTGATACAATACAAAACATGTTAGAACAACAAAAAGAACTCGTTATAAAAAAACAACATGAATTACAAATTATCGAGAATAAAATAGATAATCGATTAAAACAAATTAAAGATGCAATATACTCAGAGTTGAATGTAATCAAAATTATAGAAGTCAAATCAAAAAGAATTGCAATAATAAAAAATAATATAGAACTTGGATCATATTTAGATTTAGAATCTTCTATGAGGAAATTGGATGAACAAAGTGACGCCATTGTATTTCTCGGTAAAGTTGGTGTAGGTATTTCAATGGAGTGCTTACAGAATAAACAATACACAAAGTATGACATGGTGTTTATTATTCTCGATGATGAAGATGTCTATAATGGTACAACAGAGGAATGGCCTGAGGAGTATTGTGTTTCAATTCGTTTTTGTGGTGAACACAATGACGCGCCGACTTATTATGAAAAAATTATAGACTTCATAAAAAAGAATAATCTTAGCATTTCAGGATTCTCAAGAGAAATAACCATGATTGATTATGGAATGACAAATGACAAAAGTCAGTTTGTCACTGAAATCAGTGTCCCTATTAAAATAAATAAATAAAAAATATAGAGGACTTCCATGTTAATGCTTCAATATCTATTGTGAAAATGAAATATGATATGAATTTGTGATAGAATAAAAAAAGAAATTATTTTCTCAAAATATTATAAAAAGAATGTAATCTTATGAAAAAAATATATAAATATATTTCTTAATGTATGATATAGAAATCAAGTATTATATACTGATATAAGATTAAGGAGGTATTTATGAAAAAACGTATTTTAAATCCAGAGTTAGCAGCTATTGTTGCGACACTACGTCATGGTGAAATGATTTTTATTGCTGATGCGGGAAGTGGAACGTGCGCACATGCTCTCTATCCATTAGATGAATCAGTTAAATATATCGATTTGGGTGCTGTCATCGGTTCACCAAGTTTTAAAGATATAATAACAACTCTTGTGGAGTGTGGTGATTTTGAATCTGCGCTCATCACTGAAGATATGGTGGAACATAATCAAGATGATTATGGTGTGGTAACGTCATTGTTCGATGAAGAACATATCGATATCCTACATTATATTCCAGAATATTATCAAATGAGAGATCGTTGTGTCGCGGTTGTTCAAACTGGAGATTATGGGATACACGCTCAAGCAATTTTAGTGGCTGGGTACTCGACGAATAAAATTCCTATGGAATGGTTAAAGGAAGGGATAAAAAAATGACAGAACTAGAAAAAATGAAACAGGGAGATTGGTATGATGCCAATAATAATCCGGAGATTGTCCAAGAAAGATATGCATGTTTTGATTTGTGTTTTGAACTTAATCAATTGAAACCATCAGACACGAAACGTTTAGAAGTTCTTAAAAAGTTATTTGGAGAATTACCTGAAGGGTTAGAATTGCTTAGTCCTTTTACTTGTGATTATGGTAAGAATGTTCATTTAGGTAAAAATGTTTTTATTAATATAAACAATTACTTTATGGATGGAAGTACAATTACGATAGGGGATAATGTCTTTATTGGACCATCATGTGGATTTTACACGGCAACACACCCGCTTGACTATAAAGCGCGAAACGAAGGTTTAGAAAAAGCTTTACCAATCGTAGTTGGAGATAATTGTTGGTTTGGAGCAAATGTATCTGTTATGCCGGGTGTCACAATTGGTGAAGGTTGCGTTATTGGTGCAGGAGCAGTTGTAACACGCGATATGCCAGCGAATAGTGTGATCGGTGGTGTTCCGGCACAGGTGATAAAGAGACTTTAGATAAAATATTATCTTTCTAACAATGCCATTGGAATAAAAGATGATTATTTATTTTCAAGTGTATAAATCTGTGTTCTCTCTCTGACCTTGTCGTGATACACTGAAAGTACAGAGGGACCACTTTTCATATTAACTTTTCGTAACCTCCCTCTGTTATCACGATAAAACTCATGACGGGTAAGGAGGAACACTATGTATATCGATTACCATACACATACAAATTACAGCGATGATTCAGAATATTTGCTGGAGGATTGTATAAAGGACGCTATTGAAAAAGGCATAGAGGAAATTTGTATAACTGATCACGTTGATTATGGTATAAAAAAGGATTGGGAAGAAGGCGATATTGAATATCGCGATGGTATGCCTCTTGCGAATGTTGATTATCCTTTGTACGTTCTAGAAATAGCGAAACTTCAAAAGAAATATAAGGAAAAAATAAATATAAAGACAGGGCTAGAGTTTGGTATACAAGTAGAAACAATACCTCAATTTCAAACTTTGTTTCAGAGATATAAATTGGATTTTGTCATATTGTCAATTCATCAAGTTGAAAATAAAGAGTTTTGGACGCAGGACTTCCAAGCAGGAAGGACACAACAAGAATACAATGAACGATATTATCAAGAAATTCTCAATGTTATTAAAACCTATAAAGACTATTCTGTTCTTGGTCATTTAGATCTAATAACAAGATATGATGAAAATGGACTTTATCCATTTGAACAGGTAAAACCTATAATTAAAGAAATCTTGACACAAGTTATACAAGATCAAAAAGGTATTGAAATCAATACTTCATCTCATCGATATGGGTTAAAAGACTTAACGCCTTCAAAAGATATATTAAGGCTCTATAAAGAGTTAGGAGGAAAAATCATAACTTTAGGGAGCGATAGTCATAAAAAAGAGCATTTAGGAGCTTATATAGAAGAGACAAAACAGTTATTAAAAGAAATAGGTTTTGAATATTATTGTACTTTTGATAAAATGATACCATCATTTCATCAACTATAAAAAAATAGTGAGATAAAAACTATCCTTTGGGATAGTTTTCTTTATTTAATGCAAAAGAATGAAAATATTTTTTCATAAAAAAATAGAATTTAAAATTTTTATGAGAACTCTTTATCAATGATGTCTTAATTGAATTCTATAAAAATAGAACATGATATACTTCTAGTAGGTCAAGTGAATACATGAGATTCACAAAGAATAAGGGGGAAGTTTATGAAATTATTATTAGTGTGTAATGCAGGTATGTCAACAAGTATGTTGGTACAAAAGATTGAAACAGTCGCAAAAGAAAGAGGACTTGAATTACAAATTATTGCTGTTCCATTAACAACAGCAACTGATATTATGAATGAATGGGATATTGTTATGTTAGGCCCACAAGTAAGACATTGTCTTAAAAAACTTCAAGAGTCATCTACTGGTGTACCGATTGAAGTTATTGAAATGCGTGACTATGGGACAATGAATGGTGCTAATGTCTTAGATCATGCTTTAAGAGTATTAGGAAAATAAAAATCTACTCCGGTAGATTTTTTTATCTTTAGACATCATTTATGATAATATAAACAAAGGAGGTATATTTATGAATCTATATACAAAGATGGAACAATTTGCTCATTTTACAGAAAGCGAGAAAGCTTTTGTTGATTTTTTAATCAATCAACCTCACGAGGTTGTCGATTGCAATGTCCAACAATTGTCCAAAAAGAGCTATGTTTCTGTTTCAACGATATATCGTTTTATGGAGAAGATGGAGATATCAGGGTTAACAGAATTAAAACTTCAAGTTTCTACACATCAAATGAGTTATGATCAGGAAAAAAATGTTGATTATAATTATCCCTTCTCTCCTTATAATACTCATTATGAGATTATGTCAAAAATGGATGCTCTATATAATCAAACTATTAAGTCAACGAGAAACCTCATTGATTTAGAGGTATTTGGTCAAGTTGTACAAACCTTATATAATTATAAAGAAATTACGATTTTCCCTTCGATAGGAAATTATTTCATGGCGGAAAGCTTTCAACAAAACATGATTGAAATAGGTAAAAAAATTGATGTTGTCAATGATAAATTTTATCAACATTGGAACAGTTGTATGTTTAATGATACAAATGTTGTTATGATTATTTCCTACGCAAATAGAACACCACATATGTTAGAAATGATAAAGTCTCTCAAAGAAAGACAAGTTGTCACTATTCTTATTTCATCAACTAAAGAAACACAGTTAAGTCAATATGCTGATTATCATCTCTATTTTTCATCATATGAAGACTCTGAAGAAAAAATTGCCTCATTCTCTTCACGTGTTTCCTTACAATATCTACTAGATGCACTGTTTGCTGCATACTTTAATAGAAGTTACGATCAACATCTTAAACATAAATTAGAACATTACATTGATTAATCGTTCTATTTATATGGAAAAATGTGTGAAATGATGAAATTGATTTAAAGCCTTTGTGATTACTGTTTACCTATGATACTCTTATAATGAGGTGTTATTATGGAAAGAATAATAGAGAAAAATCTTAAAAAAAATGACTTAGATCAATTCTTGAATATCATTTCTTCACTAGCAGATACATTTAGTGTAGAAAGGTATTATGAGCATTATTTAACAAGTGATGAATTTGATGATATCCAACATGAATTTTTGTCAATTCTAGAAAAAGAAACTGAGAATCTTTTAGAGAGATATAAAAATGATTTGTCATTTCAATTTTTATTAAAAGATCAATTAAATATTAAATCAATAGAAGATGCAAGTGGGTATTTTGATGAATTATATGAGCAAGATCAAGATATGTTTAATTCTATTACACTTGATGAGTATCAAAGTTTTATAAAAGATGAAAGTGTCTTTAATGAGAGAGTGTTATCAAGGAATTTAACGCGTTCAACGCCTTCAACAAGAGGGCCGATAATGGAAATGTTATTTTTTGATATTGAAAATATTAAATATATAAAACATCAACTTAAGCATTTATTTGATTATCCTTATAAACTCTATAATAATAAATATGAAAATATTTGTTTTTATAGAGATGAAGAAGTTATTTGTGTCATTTGTTCTCATGAACATCAATGTATTATAATGTTATCACAAGATGAGATTAAGTTAATTGAGGACGTTGTCAAAATAAAATAATAAAACAAATAAAATGTTGACATATTGAAGATAATTGCTATAATATATCAGTGCAACAAATGATAGCAGCACATAGTGTGTTAGCCAATGCGTTTATGACAAACGGATGTAGAGTATCTTGCTGCAAAGAGAAATACTTAACATAAACACATCCTAATGGAACTATGCAAATGTTATTGTTTTATGCCAAATAAAACAATAGGAGGAAATATTGATGGCACGTTATACAGGACCACAATGGAGATTATCAAGAAGACTTGGATTCTCAACTTTAGAAACAGGTAAAGAATTAGCAAAAAGACCATACGCTCCAGGGCAACATGGACAAAAAAGAAAGAAACAAACTGAATATGGTTCACAATTAGCTGAAAAGCAAAAAGTGAGACATATGTATGGAGTTAACGAAAAACAATTCCACAACACATTTAAAAGAGCTGGTAAAATGGAAGGAATCACTGGTTACAACTTCTTCTGTTTATTAGAATCTAGATTAGATAACGTTGTTTACAGATTAGGTTTTGCAACTACAAGAAGACAAGCAAGACAATTAGTTAACCACGGACATATCACATTAAACGGTGTTAAAACTGACATCGCTTCATGTCATGTGAAAGTTGGAGATGTTGTTGCAGTAAGAGAAAAATCTCGTAACTTAGACATCATCAAAGCTTCTTTAGCAGCTATGACTCATGTTCCAGGATTTGTTGAAGTTGATGCAGATAAAATGGAAGGTAAATTAGTTCGTTTACCAGAAAGATCTGAATTAAACCAAGAAATCAATGAAGCATTAATCGTTGAATACTATAACCGTTTAGGATAGAATTATTAGTCAACTTAGGTATTTCACAACTATTTAATAGATGTGCGATACCTTTTTTCTTTTTATTATAAAAATTCATCATATATTTTTTAGGAATTATGAAGAAGTTAATAAAAAAAGTGGCATAAAAGTGGCATAAAATAGGTGAATTTATCTCAAATTAAATTTCACATCATTAAAAATAATAGTGAAGCATTTTGTTGGTCGTAAAGTGCTTTTTTTGTGTATAAAAATAAGTGTTGTATCTTTTGTAAAATAACTGCAGATCATATTGATCTTTAAATGAAAAAGATAGCGATAAACGCTATCTTTACTCTGTTTTCTTATAAAAAATGTGTATGTTTTGTACGCCACTTTCTCAATGCAATGACCAACCAAAAACTATAGATTCCAAATGTAATAATAGTTAAAAGGAACCATTTTATATAATGACCAAATAATCCTGTGGCAGTCCCACGAAAGACTAAACGTCGTCCATCGATAACTGTGTGTTTTGTTTCCCAGTTATAGACAAGACATAATGCCCATGGGGCGCATATGCCAAGTGTACATACAGTAATAAATGTACCAAGTATTTTATAACATATTAATTGTAGTAAACTCCCATCAAAGTAAGATCTATTCATATTTTCCTCCAATACTAAACGTGAATAGATTATACTAAAGAGTTATGTATTCATCAAGAAAAGAATGGCTCTTTTTGTGCTAATCAACAAGTTGGATATTGAATGTTCCAGATGTTGTACCATCTTGATCTTTTAATGCACGCACATAAATATAATCTCCATTTTTAAGGTAGAGAGTATCTGTAAATTCTCCATAACCCCCAACGCTACTGTCTGCTTCAATGAGGTCGAGTTCCTCATCGGTATAATCTTTATGATCTAATATATAAATATCATACAGTTGAGCATCGGTAGAATCATCAATATCGATCACTGATAAATAATATTCCCCAGCTTGATAAACATCACCATCAAATTCATCATCTTCTACTGTGAATATATATGATGTATCAGTCTGTGACCATGTTCCTGATTTTTTATAAGACGCAGAATCATCACGGCGTGAACATCCTACACTCATTAAGAGTAAACAAATCAGAATACTTGTTTTAAATGTTTTCATTATATTCTCCTTTCATATTTTATAAATATAGTATTTATAAATTGTCTCTCCTTTTATACAAGATTTCACCTCATTATTGAGATGATATGTCAGTTATGAATTATAAAAAAATAAAAGTAATGATGTAATGAAGTGAAAATTATGTTAAAATAAATATATGCGAAGGGAGTCGAACTTATGGAAAATATGATAGAAAATGTCCAAGAATTTATAAAAAATATGAAACCACAAGATATGTTCTTT
Source organism: uncultured Erysipelotrichaceae bacterium (assembly GCA_947074115.1). Lineage (GTDB taxonomy): Bacteria > Bacillota_I > Bacilli_A > Erysipelotrichales > Coprobacillaceae > CAMTOK01. The sequence goes on from CAMTOK010000003.1 coordinate 21,812, forward strand.
ATAGCAGTAGGGATAATAGCCTTTATTATTGTTTTGATCTTCATTAAAGGGATAAGATTAAAAAAATATAGAAAACAAATTATTGCTTTAGAGAATCAAATGAATGGGACTCGTTCACTACCTTTACAATACCGTCTAGGGCGTGTTAAAAGTATTGCAAAAAACATGCCAGATGTTGAACCATTATATGAAGAGTTTAATGAAGAATTTGAAGAAATTATTAACTTTCAAAAATCAGAACTTGCTGTTTTGATGAATGAAGTAGATGAACAATTGTTTTATGGAAAACTTCGTAAAGTCTCTAAAAAGATGAAAGCATTAAGTCAAATGATTGATTCATATCATCAACAATCATTGGATTTATTAAAGAAAATAGAAGAAGTTACTGAAATAGAAAATGTCCAACGTGTAAAAATTATTAAAGTTAAAGAAAAATATCGTTCATTAATTGATTTGTTTGAATCATTACGTTTCCAAGTTGAAGAGTTTATACCAGGTCTTGTCCAATACTTTAATGAGATGGATGATTCATTCGTTTATCTAGAAACACTTATGAATAATCAAGAATTTGAAACGTCACAAGATATCACAGTAAAAATTGATGCGAGAATTGAATGGATGAACTCTTATATGGCAGATCTTCCTCATTTCTGTACTATTATTAATAAGTTCTTCCCTAAGAAATTAGATGATATCATTCAAACATTACGCATGATGGATGAAAAAGATTATCATTTAGAACATCTAGGTATAGAAAACCGTTATAAAACTATAAAAAAGAGTTATGATACATCAAAGAAAAGATTAGAAGAATTAGATTTTGAACCATTAGGTAAAGAATTACAAGCAATCTCTGATTCTATTGATTCTATGGTATTGGATTTACAAACAGAAAAAGAATCATATGACTTATTTAAAGACAAGTGGGAAACATGTTACACTGAAATCACAAGAATATATGATGATTACAAACAAGCATTGTTAGATTACAATCAGTTAAAAGGATTATATGTTTTAGATTCAGAATCAATTGAAATTAGTGATCACTACAAAGAGTTTAGAAAATTATTAGATATTTCTTATGATTTAGAAGATGAAATGATGAAAGGTCAATTCTCATACTCAGATATTAATACGAGAGTTGATGAATTATTAAAACAAGCATCTGAACATGATGTTTACATTAATGCATTTATTCATACAAGAAATGATTTATATTTAAAAGAACAAAGAGCTATTGATGAATTAGAGAATATTAATATTGTTCTTCTAGAAATTAAGTCAGAGATTAAAAATAGACATTTACCAATGATTCATGAATCATATAAGGATTATATTCAAGATTCATATGACAAAGCTGCACAAATTCAAGCATACCGAAATACAAGACCAGTGAAATTAGATGAATTAACTGATCGAGTTAATGAAGCAAGAGATATTATATATAAGCTATATGATAATGTTCATAATTTGATTGTTACAGCACAAATGGTAGAAGAAGCGGTTGTCTTTGGAAATCGTTATCGTTCTATGTTCTTAGAGGTCAATACAGAGTTAACAAAAGCAGAAGTTTTATTTAGAAATGGTGAATATACGAAAGCTTTATCAACGGCAGTTGAGATTATAGAAAAAATCAAACCTGGTTCTTATGAAGAACTCGTGGAAAAAATGGTATAAAGGTCCTATAATGGACCTTTTGTCTTGAAAGAAAAGACTTTCTTTTCTCATAAAGTAATGTTATATTATACGCAGCAAGTGCATTCATAAGCATTATTTTGTACGATTTGTATATGATATAAAGATGGGAGGAATAAAATGATTTATTTAGATTATGTGTCTACGACACCGTTAAATACAGAAGTCAAATCTATGTATGAATCATTACTAAAAGATTATTTTGCGAATGGAGATTCTTTATATTCATTAGGTCTTCAAACAAATGCTTTAATGGAAAAATCAAGAGCGTTAGTTGCACAAATGTTGGGTGTAAAACAGAATGAAATTATTTTTACAAGTGGCGCTAGTGAATCAAATAATACTGCAATTAAAGGATGTGCATTTCAATATGCCAATAGAGGAAGACATGTTATTACAACTGCAGTAGAACATTCTAGTGTTTACAATACATTTATCCAATTACGTGATGTGTTTGGATTCGAAGTTGATTTTCTTAAAACAAATATTTATGGAGAAATAAATTTAAACGAATTGCGTTCTTTAATTCGCCAAGATACAATCTTAATATCGGTAATGATGGTTAATAATGAAGTTGGTATGGTCTTCCCAATTCATGAAATTAGAGAGATTATTAATAACACAAATCCTAAAATTAAATTTCATGTTGATATGGTTCAAGCATTAGGAAAATTACCATTACCTATTGCTGATGTTGATTTAGCAAGTTTTTCAGCGCATAAGATCTATGGATTAAAAGGCAGTGGTGTCCTTATAAAGAAGGACACAACAACAATTGTTCCTTTAATTAGTGGAGGACAACAAGAATTCAATTTGAGAGGTGGAACCTCAAATACTGCAACGCATACAATGTTTGCAAAAACATTACGACTTGCTTTAGAAAATCAACAAGCTCATTACGAACATACAATGAAGATTAATCTCTATGTTAGACAAGAATTATTAAAGATTCCGGGTATTGTTATCAATACGCCTGAAAAAGCGTTCTCGCCATATATTTTGAACTTTTCATGTGTTGGATATAAGCCAGAAGTGTTACTTCACGCATTAGAAGCAAAGGAAATCTATGTGTCAACAAAGAGTACGTGTTCATCACATAAAAATGATGTTTCTCGAACATTACATGCGATGGGAATATCTCAAGACATAGCTCAAAGTGCTATGCGTATAAGTTTTTCACACTTAACAACAATAAAAGAAATTGATCAATTCTTAATTGATCTTAAAGACGTATTAAATACAATTAAAAAACAGAGGTAAAAGAATGGAATGTAATCATATTTTGGTTCGCTTTGGTGAACTGACGACAAAGGGTAAAAACAGAAAAACATTTATAAGAAAATTATGCCAAAATACAAAGGAGATTTTATCTCCTTTTGAGGCATTAACATATGAATTAGCATATGATCGTATGTACATAGTTTTGAATGGAGAAAATAAAGACGCTGTATCAAAAGCATTATCAACAGTGTTTGGTATTCATTCATTTTCATTTTGTTATAAAGTGACAAGTGAAATAGAAGAAATGAAAAAAGCGTGTTTACATATTATTGAAACAAATGAAGGTAATACCTTCAAAATAAGTACAAAAAGAAATAATAAAGAATTTGAAATGCGTTCTGATGAAGTGAATCGTGCAATCGCAGGACATATTTTCCATAACTCAACAAAAGAATTAAAGGTTGATGTTCATCAACCACAAATCTTAATAAAAGTTGAAATCAGAAAAGATAACACTTATATAATGGATAATGTTATCTATGGTGCTGGTGGATATCCAGTTGGAATTGGTGGAAAAGCATTATTAATGTTATCAGGTGGAATTGATTCACCTGTTGCAGGATATTTAACATTAAAACGTGGTGTTGATATTGAATGTATTCATTATGCATCTCCACCTTATACAAATGAACAAGCAAAAGAAAAAGTTTTAGATTTGGTGGATGTTTTAAGACAATATACACATGGTAAAATTAAGGTTCACATTGTTCCTTTTACAGATTTACAATTAGCAATTTATGAACATACTCATGAAAGTTACGCTATGACAGTTATGAGAAGAATGATGTATAGAATTGCTGAAGGTATTGCACAAAAAAACAATTGTTTAGCCATTGTTAATGGTGAAAGTATTGGACAAGTTGCTTCACAAACATTAGAAAGCATGGGTGTCATTAATGAGGTGATTAGAATGCCTGTATTAAGACCTGTTGCTTGTATGGATAAATTAGAAATTATTGATATCGCAAATAAAATTGGTACATTTGATATATCAGTTAGACCACATGAAGATTGTTGTACAATCTTTACACCAAAACAACCAGCTACAAAGCCAAAAAGTTATAAAGCAGAAGCTTTTGAAAAGAATTTTGACTATGCTGAAATGGTAAAAAACTGCGTTGAAAACACAACTTTTTTAGTTGTAGATAATAGCTACAAAAAAATCGACAATTTATTTTAAAAACTGTGTATATTCTTTCATTACTGACACAAACTAATTGTGTCAGGAGGTGAGAGTAATGAATACAAACACTAGTAAATCTAAATTAGTCGTTCCTGGTGCTCAAAATGCTATCGATCAAATGAAATACGAAATCGCTAACGAATTTGGTGTCAACTTAGGTCCAGACACAACATCTCGTGCAAACGGATCTGTTGGTGGTGAAATCACTAAGAGATTAGTTCAAATGGGACAAAACCAAATCGCTGGTAGACAACAATCTTAATAAAGATTAATGTCAAACTCTGCTCTATGAATAATAGAGGAGAGTTTTTTCTTTATCTTTTCTCATTTTTACTTTCTTATATATCTTATTTTCATACATTTCGACATGACAATTTATAAAAAATAAAAATTTTATCACTATTTGATATCGCTTTCAAGTTTTTGTTGAGTTATTAAGGATTTTTATGTAAAATAAATGGGTATAGGAGGTCGTACTATGACTAAAGTTATCGCGGTGAACGCAGGAAGTTCATCATTAAAATTTCAATTATTTGAAATGCCTAGTGAAGAGGTAATCACTTCTGGAATTATAGAAAGAATCGGTTTAGAAGACGGAAACTTTACTATTAAATATAATGGTATTAAGAAAAATGTTGTTTGTCCTATTCCTGATCATCAAGTTGCTGTTGATATGTTATTAAAAGCATTAATTGATGAAAATATCGTATCATCTTTAGATGATATTGAAGCAGTTGGACATCGTGTTGTCCATGGTGGAGAATATTTTGGAGACAGCGCTGTTGTTTCTGAAGATGTTATTGCTAAAGTTGAAGAATTATGTGAATTAGCTCCATTACATAACCCAGCTAACTTAGTTGGATACAGAGCATTTAATGATGCATTAAACAATGCAAAACATGTATTTACATTTGATACAGCTTTCCATCAAACATTAGATCAAGAAAGATATTTATATCCATTACCAATGAACATGTATAAAGATTTAAAAATCAGAAAATACGGTGCTCATGGAACAAGTCATAAATATGTTTCAGAACAAGTTAATGAAATGTTAGGAAACCCAGCAGAATCAAGAGTTATTGTTTGTCACTTAGGAAACGGTGCAAGTATTTCTGCAGTATTAAATGGTGAGTGTATTGATACATCAATGGGATTCACACCATTAGCAGGTGTTATGATGGGAACACGTTGTGGAGACGTTGATCCTTCAATTATGCCTTACTTATGTAAAAAATTAGACAAAACAGCTGATGAAGTCTTAGATATCTTTAATAAAGAATCAGGAATGTTAGGTGTTTCAGAAATTTCTTCAGATTCAAGAGATGTAGAAGATGCATTATTTAAAGATGGAGATGAAAGAGCTTTATTAACAAGTTTACTTTACTCTCGTATCGTTGCTAAATATATTGGTGCTTATTATGGAGAATTAGGTGGATGTGACGCGATTGCATTTACTGCTGGTGTTGGTGAAAATGCTGCTTATTTAAGACGTATTATTATCGATGATATCTCAAAAGCATTTGGTGCATTCTTAGATGAAGAATTAAATTCAATCAGAGGACCTGAAAACAGAGTGATCTCTCATCCATATTCACAAATCAAAGTTATGGTTATCCCAACTAATGAAGAAGTGATGATTGCTAGAGACACAATGAGATTGTTAGGATTATAAGAATAAAAACTTACCAAACTTATGGTAAGTTTTTAATTTATATAAATAAAATGAAAAAAATGCCCTTGCGTTCACAAATAGTCTATTTTATGGTATTATATTTAAGGTGATAGAAATGGAACAATTATGGAAAAAAATAGAGGAATATGAAAATATTCAAATCTTTAGACATGTTAGACCTGATTTTGATGCTTTTGGTTCACAAATAGGTTTATACAATGCTCTAAAAGAAATGTACCCAAACAAAACAATTTCATTGGGTGGCGTAATGGAACACGATTTACTAGATTATTATCCTTCTTTTGAGAATACAACTCATGATGGTGATATTTTAGGAATTGTTGTTGATACAGCAAATGTCGATCGTATAGATGGTGATATAACTCAATGTTCTTATATTATTAAGATAGATCATCACATTATTGTTGATCAATATGGTGATTTAAATATTGTAGATGAAAAAGCTTCATCGGCGAGTGAAGTGGTCACTCTGTTATTAAAAGAAAAGAATGGAGAGAAACCACTTAATCAAAATGCTTCACTAGCGTTATTCTTAGGCGTTGTTGGTGATACAGGACGATTTATGTATAGTTGTACTGGTGAGAAAACATTTCTAGCAGCTTCATATTTAATGACATCTGGAATCAATGTAGAAGATGTTTTTTCAAAAATATATATGAAGAAAAAAGTAAGTATTAAAGTTTTACAATTTATCTATTCAAATTATAAAGAACAAGGTAAGATTGCCTACTATATATTAACAGCGAAAGATCTTGCTGAGTTAGGGATTTCTAGAGAAGAAGGTTCAAATTATGTGAATACGTTCTCAAACTTTGAAGAATTTGTGGTTTGGATAGCTATTACTCAAAACGAGGATGGTACGTATCGTGTGAGTATGAGAAGTCGTGGTGTCGCTATTAATGAAGTTGCGAATCAATTTCATGGCGGTGGACACGCAAATGCAAGTGGGGCATCATTGGAAACAATTGAGGAATTGCCAAGCTTGTTAGAAAAATTAGAGGAGAAAATCAATGGATGAGTTTTTAAAACAGTTATTTGGTGCTGAAATGGGTGAAGCAGCCCAAACAGTTAAAGAGGCACGCAAACCTAATAAAAACGGGACGATTATTGCCTTAGTTTTAAGTATTATTATTTTTATTGTTTTAGAATATATGGTGTTATTACCTATTAATTTAAGATCACCACAATTTATTATGTTCTTAGTATTTAACTTATTTATTTTCTTTGGGTTAAGATCATTATTAACATTAAAATTTGATAAAATATCTAAAGCAGTTTTAACAGTTGCTTTTGTAGGTGTTGCTTATATTGTTATAGGGAATCTTGCAAGTTCATCAATCTTTCATGCAACAGCTTATCAAGAACAATTAGATTTAGATAGAACAGCAGATTTCTTTGCGGATAACCCTGTTGTTAATTATCAATCTATTCCAGTTGTTGATAAAGATTCAGCTGAAAGATTAGGGAATCGTAAAATGGGAGAAATCGTTGATTACGTTTCACAGTTTGAAGTTGATGATGAATATCAACAAATTAATTTTAAAGATAAGCCATATCGTGTAACTACGATTTCATATAGTGATTTAATTAAATGGTTTACAAACCATCAAGATGGGTTACCAGCATATATTAAAGTTGACATGGTGACTCAAGAATCTGAAGTTGTTCGTTTAGAAGAAGGTATGAAATACTCTAATTCAGATTTATTCTTTAGAAATATTTCAAGACATTTACGAGTTCTTTATCCAACATTAATGTTTGATACAGCAGCATTCGAAATTGATGATCAAGGAACACCATTCTGGGTAGCACCTGTATTCGAATATAAAATCGGATTATTTGGTGGTAAAGATATTACTGGTGCAGTATTAGTTAATGCGTTAAATGGTGATGCTCAATATTATGATATTGAAGACGTTCCTAGCTGGGTTGACCGTGTTTACCCTGCTGAACTTATTATTACTCAGTTAGAAAACTGGGGTAAATTTACTAATGGTTATTGGAATACATTATTATCACAAAAAGGTGTGTTACAGCCAACTACAGGATATAACTATATTGCATTAAATGATGATGTTTATGTTTATACTGGATTAACATCAGTATCTAGTGACGCATCTAACGTTGGTTTTGCATTAATTAATTTAAGAACAAAAGAATCTAAATATTATGCAATTAGTGGTGCTGAAGAATACTCAGCGATGTCTTCTGCAGAAGGTAAAGTACAGCATTTACAATATACTGCAACATTCCCAATCTTGATTAATGTTGGTGGTGAACCAACATACTTCCTATCTTTAAAAGATGGTGCTGGATTGGTTAAAAAGTATGCTTTTGTTTCAGTAGAGAACTACCAAATTGTTGCGGTAGGTGACAGTGTTGCTGAAGCTGAAAGAGAATATTATTCATTATTAAGTGATAATGGAAAAACAGATGTAGAGATCTCTGCGGATTCATTAACAGGAAAGATTACAAAATTACAACAAGCTGTCGTGAGTGGTAATACTCATTATTATTTAACGATTGAAGGAAGCTCTAAAGTCTTTATTGCTCCAATCTCATTAAATGATTATTTACCATTAGCGAAAGTTGGGGATACAGTTGAAATCGAATTCTTAGATGAAGAAGGTTCAACAAGTGAAACAATCACATCAATTCAATTTAAATAAGTAAATAAGAGGTACCTAGTGTACCTCTTATCTATTCACGGGGAGACAAAATGGACAAACGTTTGTATGATTATGAACCATTCTTTAATCAATGGAAAATTAAACATATCATTGAAGTGAACAACGATATCACTTGGGTTTTGTTGTACAATCTTAACTCTTTAACAATGAAAACAGCATTAATGAAGGTGAAGAGTTTAGAAGGCAATGCACAACAACTTGATATCATGATTGATAAAACTTTAGAACTTTATGGTGCTTTTGATTTGTATCAAGGTCCTTTTTATGAACGTGAAAGTTATTATCGAGAAGAAGATAATCAAATAACTGGGGTGGATTTGTGTTTGCTTTCTCGATGGGATGAGATGACTGCGTTAACAGATTCAACTGACTTAGATGATATATATGAACAAGCAGTGTCATTTTTATTTGGGATAGATTGTATTCAGGATGAATATAAAGCATTAGAATTGTTTGAATACGGCGCAAGATATAAACACGGACAATGTATAAGTTCATTAGGATATATGTACGAGACAGGTTTTGGTGTAGAAGAAGATTTATATAAGGCGGCAGATTACTATGAACAAGCAGCATTTCTTGGGGATGAAGTTGGATTGTTCAATTATGGACTTTGTCATTTAGAAGGTATTGGTATTGAACAAGATGAAGCAGTCGCTATTCCGTATATTACGCAAGCAGCAGATGCCAAACTGCCACGAGCTATTCTTACACTTGGTGAATGTTATAAAGAAGGCCGCGGCGTATTGAAGGATGAAGATTATGCATTTGATCTTTATCATGAAGCAGCGAGTCTTGGTTCTATTCAAGCCTATTATTGTCTTGGATATTGTTATGAACATGGAATTGGTGTCGAAAATAATGATTCAGAAGCTTTCTCATGGTATGAGGTGGCTGCCAATGAAGGTGTGGCTATTGCACAAATACAACTTGGTTATTTTTATGAAGTTGGTAAAGCAGTCACAATAGATGAACATATTGCGTTTTATTGGTATAATGAAGCCATGAAACAACACTATATTCCTGCTTATGCTTATGTAGGGTTTTGTTATGAAAAGGGCATAGGGGTATTAGAAGACAAAGAGGAAGCGAAGGCAATTTATCATAAAGGTGTTGTTCATCATCATCCAAGGTGTTTGTATGCCTATGCCCAATTGATTGAGGAAGAAGAACCTGAATTATCTTTGGTCTATTTAAAAGAAAGTGCAGATTTAGACTACACTTATGCTATAAATAAATATTCATATTATTTACAAAATGGTATTTTAACTCATAAAGATTTTACCCTTGCTTATCAATACTGTTCAAAGGGTGCTTCTTTAGATGATCCAATAGCGTTATATAACCTTGCTTATTTTTTTCAGGAAGGTATAGGGACGTTTAAAGATGAATACAAAGCATATGAATGTTATAAAAGATCATCACAGTTAGGCTATGCCCAAGGTATGAATAGTTTAGGTTATTGTTATGAAAAAGGGATAGGTGTTGATGTTGATCATAAAAAGGCATTACAATGTTATATTGAAGCATCACATCATGGATATGAATTAGCAGCACTAAACGTTGCCTATGCCTATGAGCGCGGTGTTGGGTGTCATGTAGATGAAAATAAAGCAGTTGAATATTATGAAAAAGCCATTCAAAAAGGTGTTTCAAGTGCAATGATGAACTTAGGTGAACTTTTAGAAAACCCAAAACAAATCACACCAGATTACGAACGTGCAAGAGAACTTTATAAATGTGCAAGTGAACATGGAATGAGTGAAGCAATGATTTCACTTGGGGTCATGTATGAAAAAGGTGTTGGCGTTGATAAAGATGAAACACAAGCTATGTCATATTATCAACTTGCTGCATCTCAACAAGATAAAGTTGGTGAGTGTTATCTTGCATATTGTTATGAACAAGGAATTGGTGTTGACGTAGATTTACAAAAAGCATTCTATTATTATATGGAGTCTGCGAAACAAGGATTCCCACAAGCACTTTATAAAGTTGCTATGTATTATGAATATGGAAATATTATTGAAGAAGATTTACAAAAAGCTGTTTCTTATTATACCAAGTCATCACAAAAGAATTTTGCTCCCGCTCATTATCGACTCGGCCGATGTTATGAAAAAGGCATTGGTGTCAAACAAAGTTATGAGATGGCATATCATCAATATATGAGTGCCTCATTACAAGAGTATCGCCATTCTTATTATGCTTTAGGAAGATTATATGAAAATGGTTATTTTGTAGATAAAGACATTAAAATTTCTAAAAACTATTATTTACTTGCTTTAGAACATGGAGTCGATCGAGCTTACTATGCATTAGGTCGTATGTTGTTAAATAATATGCAACAACCAAATGATATCTTATTGATTTTTGAGTACTTTAAAACTGCACTTACAAAAGGAATAGATGATGCTGCAATAGAAATAGCGCGTCTGTATAATAAAATTCCCGAATTTTACGATATCAAATGTGCAGTTTATTATTATAAAATTGCAGGTGAAAAAGGAAATCGTTATGCATACTATGAGTTAGCGCAATTGTATAAGGAATTAGCATTCGGTGAATTTACACCAGATGTCTTACGTTATTACTTATTTGCTGCACAATTAGGACATACGCATTCGCTTGTAGAATTAGGATATTATTATCTTTCTATACCAAGAACGATGAATAGTGAATCTCATGCATTTGAATATTTCTTAAGAGCTGCGCTCTTAGATGATATTGATGGAATCTATGAACTTTCGCTTTGTTATTATAAAGGGATTGGAACAAGAAAAGATTACAAACTAGCAATCGAATATTGCGAAGATGCTGCATTAAAAGGTCATAATAATGCATCGTTATTATTAGAGAAAATTCAACATAAACTAGAAACAAAAGAAAAAGAATATTTAAATCACTTTAGATAGAAGACCAAACTTGGTCTTCTTTTTCTTTTCTATAAAAAAATGTGATTGAATCGGCTCATCCTGACTTTTCTATTCTAGATAAATGATATGACTTATGGTATAATATCAAAATGAATTGAGGTGTAAGATATGAAATCAAAAATACTTGTTGTAGACGATGAAGAACACATTAGAGAATTGATTTGCTTTTATCTTAATAAGGAAGGCTTTTCAGTAATCGAAGCAGAGAATGGAGAAGAAGCTCTAGACCTATTAGAAAAAGAATATGTTGATTTGGCAATTGTTGATATTATGATGCCAGTCATGAATGGTTTTGATATGGTTGAAGAACTGAGATCATTTAAAGACACTCCAGTGATCATGTTGACGGCTAAAGCACAATCAACTGATAAACTTAGAGGATTTTCTCTTGGCATTGATGACTACGTCACAAAACCATTTGATCCTGAAGAACTTATGGCACGTGTAAAAACAATATTGAAGCGTTACAGCATTAATGCTCAAAATGTTGTTCAATTGCATGATGTTATTTTTGATGGTGATAAATATGAAATTAGATATCAAGAAGAAATTATTCATTTACCATTAAAACAATTTGAACTTGCTTTTGAACTTGCTAAAAATCCAAATCAAATCTTTACAAGAGAACAATTAATTGAAAAAATCTGGGGTATGGATTATGACGGTTTTGACCGTACTGTTGATGTTCATATCAAGAGAGTTCGTGAAAATTTAGGACATCTTCCTGGATTTAAAGTTGTTACAGTGAGAGGCTTAGGTTATAAAATAGAGGTCGATCGATGAAATCGATATATGGTAAACTCATATTAGGTTTCTTAGTCAGTATCTTTATAAGTTTCTCAGTTGCTGGATACTTTTCATTAAAGAAAAACACCAATGATCTTGGTGTTTTAACAATAGAAGAATTAGAGTCATCATCTGACTTTGTTGCATTACTCATTGAAAAAAATCACCAAGATGATATTCAAGATATGTTAGAAGGATATTGCTTAACATCTGAAATAGATGTCAGTATTTATACAACTGCACAGGAAGCACGCTTTGGATCTCATTCCATTTCATTGAATTATGAGTTGGTTGATAAATTGATTTTAGAGACTGGTGAAAATATATCAATGAAAGAAGCGACATATAGAAAGTATGCAAAATCATATGAAATCAATGGAGAAAACTTTGTTATTTATGTTCAAAAGGATGTATCTAAAAGAGAAATGATCTTTATTGAATCAGGTGTTATTGCTATATTTATGATGTTAGCAGCAGGAAGTATTATTTTCTTTATCATTGCTGATATTATTGTTAAACCAATTTCAAGACTGATTAAGGCAACACAAGAATTATCAAATGGTAATTATCGCGTACGCGTTAATTACACAGGTAATGATGAAATCGCAACACTCAATAGAAACTTTAACTTAATGGCGCAACAATTAGGAAAACAAGAAGAAGTGAGACAACAATTTATTTCAGATGTTTCTCATGAATTCCAAACACCTTTAACAGCGATACAAGGATTCGCTACGATTATAAAAAATGAAGAATTAGCACCTGAACAAAAACTAAAATATGCTGATATCATATTATTCCATAGTAAACGTTTGTCAACGTTATCTAGAAATATGTTACAGTTAACATTATTAGAAGGTGAAGATGTTAAATTAGAATTGAGTGAGTTTTCATTAATAGGTCAATTAAGACGTGTTATTGATACACAAAATTCACTAGCACAGGGTAAAGATATTGAAATAGAATTTACATGTCCAAAACATGATGTTTTAATAGAAGCTGATGAATCAAGGTTAGAACAAGTATGGATCAACCTGATTAACAATGCTATTAAGTATACACAAGATCACGGAGTCGTGATGATTGATATAAAAAAAGCATCATCATATGTAGAAGTGACAATATCAGATACAGGTGTAGGTATGAGTAAAGAAGCAATGGCTCATATATTTGAGCGTTTCTATAGACAAGATAAATCTCGTTCAATTGAAGGAAATGGTTTAGGTTTGTCTATTGTTAAACGTATTGTTGATTTGCATAATGGGAATATCGATGTCGTTTCTAGGGAAGACGGGGGAAGTCGTTTTATTGTAAAAATTCCTCAAGAAAAAGTATTTAATATTTCTGACAAATTAAACATAGCCAAAATGGTAAAGACTCGAGAAGGGGCAGAATAGAATGAATTTAAAAAGAATTGAAATACACGGATTTAAATCATTTGCTGATAAATCAGTTATAGAGTTTGAACCAGGTATTACAGGGATTGTCGGTCCAAATGGATGTGGGAAATCAAATATCAGTGATGCCGTAAGATGGGTACTTGGAGAACAATCAGCTAAATCGTTACGTGGATCAAACATGTCGGACGTTATCTTTGCAGGAAGTGCGGATCGAAAACCACAAAATGTGGCTGAGGTTACACTTGTCTTTGATAACACGGATCGTTTTATCAATTATGATTATAATGAAGTAGAAATTACACGTCGTTTATATAGACAAAATAATGAGGCAGAATATCTCTTAAATAGAGAACCATGCCGTTTAAAAGATATTGTTGATTTAATTATGGATACAGGACTAGGGAGGGATTCACTATCAATCATATCCCAAGGGAATATCTCAAGTTTTGCAGACAGTAAACCAGAAGATCGCCGTGGAATGTTTGAAGAGGCAGCTGGTGTTGCCAAGTATAAAAAGAGAAAAATTGAATCTATTCGTAAATTAGAAAGAACGAAAGATAATTTGGATCGTGTTGAGGATATTTGTTTAGAACTAGAAAAACAAATATCACCATTAAAAAGACAAAAAGAAAAAGCTGAATTATATTTAAATCTTAAAGATGAACTTCAATCTATTGAGGTAAGAGTTCTTGTTAAAGAAATTGAACAATTATCACATTCCTTAAAGGAACTTAATGAATCATTAGAAGAACAAGAAATCAAAAAAGTTGAAAAAGAAGGTGTTGTTTTATTAAATGAACAACAAAATGAAACATTAAAGAAAAGAATGTTTGAACTTGATCAACAAGTCAATGAACTACAAGGACAATTGTTAACAGCGATGAATCAAGTGTCATCACTTGAAACACAAAAAGTAGAAATTGATACAAACAGAAAACATATTTTAGAATCAACTGATAAAGATGATTTAACATCAAGAATTCAACAAATGAAATTAATATTAAAAGATTCAATTGTTGAATACAATCATTTACTTGAAAGATATAAACAAACGAAACAAGAAAAAAATGAATTAGAATTAGAACAACAAAAAATAAAAGACAAAACAGAATCAATCAGAACGAGTTTAGAACACAAAAATATTGAAATACATAGACAAAGATCTAGAAAAGAACAGTTAGTCGATTTAACTGAGAATAAATCTCAATATAGTTTTGGTGTGAGATCAATCCTAAAAGCAAAATCATCATTACAAGGTATTGTTGGTGTCTTAGGTGAACTCATAGAAACGGAAGAAAAATATGAACAGGCTTTGTCTATAGCGTTAGGTCAGGCAGCAACATTTATTGTTGCAAGAAATGATCAAAATGCAAGAGATGCAATTTCATTCTTAAAGGATAATAAAGCAGGACGTGCAACATTCTTACCATTAACAACGATGAAACCTCGTTTGTTAAGAGAAGAACACTTACTCTTATGTCAAAATACAAATGGATATTTGGGTGTTATGAGTGACTTTATTGATTGTTCAAGAGATATTTTATCAATTGTACAAAATCAATTAGGAAATGTTATTGTTACTGAAAACTTAAAACAGGCATCTGCTTTATCTCGTGCCTTGTATAACCGATATAAAATCGTTACACTTGATGGAGATGTCGTTAATGTTGGTGGATCGTTATCAGGAGGAACTTTAAAGAATCAAAACTCATCTTATGGTTATAAACGTGAGTTAGAATCGATTAAAGTAAGTTTAAGTCAATTAGAGAACTCAATGGCTCAATCTAAAAATGAACTTAACGAACTTGAAAACGAAGCAAGAGAAAATGCTCACCATTTATTACAAAAACAAATGTCATTTGCTAAACTAGAGGTAGAGCTCACAACGAAAAATAGTGACTTACAAGTTTCTAAAAGTGAGTATGAAAGTTTAACGAATAGACATGTTGAATTAAATGAAATGATTAGCGGAGAACAGGACAATCAATTGATTGAAGAGTTAAATGAAGCAAAACAAAGACGTGATTCATTAACTGAAGATATTCAGGCAAAAAGAGAATTAAGAATGAGTATCGTTAATGAGAATGAACGTATTGAAGAAGAGTTGAAAATTGAAAGAAAAGTCTTAAGAGATATTCAATCACAAATGACTCAACAACAAATCTTAAAGGCAAAATATGAAACAGAAGTCACAAATTATTTAACAAGATTAAATGAAGAATACAAAATGACTTATGAATTTGCTTTAGAAGAATATCAACAAGAGATTGAACTAGCATCATCTAAAGAGTCAGTACGTGTATTAAGACATAAAATTGATTCATTAGGACATGTCAATTTAGAATCAATTGATATGTACAACGAAGTCTCAACACGTTATGAATCATTAAATCAACAAAGAATTGATTTGATAAGTGCTCAAGATAAAATTCTAGAAGCCATTTCTGAAATGGACGAAATAATGACTGAAAGATTTAGTGAGACATTTGAAAAGATCAATTTAGAATTTAATATTGTCTTTAGAAATCTATTTGGTGGAGGGCGAGCAGAACTTCGTTACTCAGATCCAGATAATATATTAGAGACAGGAATCGACATTGATGTTCAACCACCGGGGAAAAGTGTACAAAATATTACTCTCTTCTCAGGAGGAGAAAAAGCATTGATTGCGATTTCTGGATTATTTGCGATTTTAAGGGTAAGACCGGTTCCAATGTGTATACTAGATGAGGTAGAAGCAGCGTTAGACGTTGCCAATGTAGAACGCTTTGCGAAGTACTTAAAAGAATTTGCAAGTGATACACAATTCATTGTCGTCACACATCGTGAAGGAACTATGGCTGAATGTGACCTTTTATATGGTGCAACTATGCAACAAAAAGGTGTGACTAAATTAGTAAGTGTGAAATTAAAGGATGCTGTTGAATTAGCTTCAGCATAGGAGGAACTCATGGGTATATTTAAAAGAATAAAAGACTCATTAGTTGGTCAATCAACAAAACAAAGTGAAAAGTATGTAGCGGGATTAGATAAATCACGCTCATCTTTTTCATCTAAAATTAATGAATTAGCCGCAAGATATCGTGAACTTGATGAAGATTATTTTGAAGAGTTAGAAAACATCTTGATTATGAGTGATGTTGGTGTTTCAATGGTGATGACAATCGTTGATGAAATTAAAAAAGAAGTCAGATTACAAGGTATTGTTGATCCAAAAGAGATTAATGATATCATCGTTGATAAAATGTTTGTTATTTATGCTAATGAGTCATATATGACAACAAAAATAAACGAAGCAAAAGAAGGCCTAACAGTGATCTTAATGGTAGGTGTTAATGGTGCTGGAAAAACAACAACAATTGCGAAACTATCAAACAAGTTAAAACAAGAAGGAAAATCAGTTATGGTTGCTGCAGGAGATACATTCCGCGCAGGAGCGATTGACCAACTTGCAACATGGGCATCTCGCCTAGATATTCCTTGTGTAAAAGGGAAAGAAGGAGGAGATCCTTCAGCTGTTGTTTTTGATGCTATTGAACAAGCAATGGCATCAGAGGTTGATGTTTTAATTTGTGATACCGCAGGGCGTTTACAAAATAAAGTCAATCTTATGAATGAACTTGAAAAAATGAATCGTATTATTCAAAGAACCATTCCAGAAGGACCACACGAAACATTACTTGTTATTGATGCAACAACGGGACAAAATGGTGTTTCACAAGCAAAAGAGTTTTCAAAAATAACAGATGTGACTGGTCTCGTCCTTACTAAAATGGATGGAACTGCAAAAGGTGGTATCGTTTTATCAATAAAAGATGAATTAAATATCCCTGTAAAATTCATTGGATTAGGTGAGTCATTAGATGATTTAGAAGAATTTGACTTAGAACAATATATTTATGGTCTTTGTCAGAATTTAATGGGAGAATAGTATGGAATCTCATTTAGAAAAAACAAAACATGTGAATCTATTAATGGATTGTTATAGCGATTTATTAACAGATAAACAAAGAGAATATTTATCATTATATTATGAAGAAGATTTATCTCTAGCAGAAATTGCTGATGAATTTGGTGTATCAAGAACTGCAGTGTATGACAATTTAAAAAGAACTGTCCGTTCACTTGAAGATTATGAAAACAAACTTCATTTGTTAGAAAAACATTTAAAAAGACTTGAACTGATCAATAAAATAGAAGATCAAACACAAGAATCTTATGATGATATCCATTCATATTTAGAGATGTTAAGAAGAATATAGGAGGGTGACTTATGCCGTTTGAATCATTATCGGATCGCTTACAGGATAGTCTTAAGAAAATTAAAGGTCAATCACAATTAACCGAAGCAAACATGGATGAAATGCTTCGTGAGATTAGACTTG
This sequence comes from uncultured Erysipelotrichaceae bacterium, assembly GCA_947074115.1. Lineage (GTDB taxonomy): Bacteria > Bacillota_I > Bacilli_A > Erysipelotrichales > Coprobacillaceae > CAMTOK01. The sequence continues at coordinate 39,864 of CAMTOK010000003.1, forward strand.
CATTATTAGAAGCAGACGTTAACTTTAACGTTGTTAAAGAATTTATTAAAAATACAAAAGAGAAAGCTTTAGGACAAGATGTCTTAGGTTCATTAAAACCAGGACAAGTTGTTGTTAAAGTTGTTCATGATGAACTTGTTACATTACTTGGTACTGAAGCAAGTGAATTAGATTTATCACGTGACATGAACGTGATTATGATGGTAGGTCTTCAAGGGAGTGGGAAAACAACAACTTCTGGAAAGATTGCTAAGTATTTAACTGATAAAAAAGCAAAAAAACCATTATTAGTTGCTGCCGATATTTATAGACCAGCAGCCGTTGATCAATTGGTAACATTAGGTAAACAATTAGATATCCCTGTTTTTGAGAAGGGAACTGATATTAAGGCAGAAGACATTGTGACACAAGCTTTAGCTTATGCAAAAGAAAATCACCATGATGTTGTTATTGTCGATACAGCAGGACGTTTACACATTGATGAGCCATTGATGCAAGAGTTAAGAAACATTAAAGAAATTGCTCAACCAAGTGATGTTTTATTAGTTGTCGACTCATTAACTGGGCAAGACATCGTTAACGTTGCTTCATCATTCCATGAATCATTAACAATTACAGGAGCAGTCCTAACAAAGTTAGATGGTGATTCACGTGGTGGGGGTGCTTTATCAATCCGTCACATCACGGGTGTTCCTATTAAATTTATTGGGACTGGTGAAAAATTAGACGCTATTGATATGTTCTACCCTGATCGTATGGCAGACCGTATTTTAGGAATGGGAGATGTTGTCTCATTAGTTGAAAAAGTACAAGATGTTTACGATGAAAAAGATGCAATGAAAACAATGAATCGTATGAAACAAGGAACGTTTGGTTTAGACGATATGTTAGAACAAATGCATCAAATGAAAAAATTAGGACCATTATCAGGAGTCTTAAAAATGATTCCAGGAATGCCAAAGATTCCTGAAATCAATGATGATGATACAGATAAGAAAATGAAACAAACTGAATCAATTATCTTCTCTATGACACCGTCAGAAAGACGCGATCCTTCTTTATTAAATGCAAAAAGAAAAGAACGTATTGCTAAAGGATGCGGAAGAACTGTTGCTGATATTAATAAATTATTAAAACAATTTGAACAATCAAAATTAATGATGAAACAATTAAGTTCATTAAACCCAGAAACAGGAATGCCAATGACTCAAGGAAAGTCTCAATTCCAAGTTAATCCTAATAGAAAGAAAGAACGTCATAAAAAGAAAAAGAAAAAATAAAGTGTTAAGTAAAAAGACTTGACACTTCTTTTTAATATGTTATTATGTATAAGTAAATTAAGTCAACGGAGGAAATATTATGGCTGTAAAAATTAGATTAAAAAGAATGGGTGCAAAAAGAGCGCCATTTTATAGAATTGTAGCTGCAGATTCAAGAGCACCAAGAGATGGTCGTTTCATTGAACAATTAGGAACTTATGATCCTACTAAAAACCCAGCAGTTATCACTGTAAAAGAAGAAGAAGTATTAAACTGGTTATCAAAAGGTGCTCAACCTTCAGATACAGTAAGAAGCTTATTACAACAAAAAGGTGTTATGAAAAAATTTGCTGAATTAAAACAAGCAAAATAATTGGAGAACAAACATTATGGATTACGCTCAAGCTCTTAAAGAAATTACAAAAGAATTAGTTAGTGATCAAGATAAGTTAGAAGTTCGTCAAATGCCATCACTAGATGAAGGTGTTGTTGTTTTACATGTGTATGCAACACACAATGATATTTCAAAATTAATTGGAAGAAAAGGTATGATGGCAAATTCTATTCGTCAACTTATGTCAGTATGTGGACGTTTAAATGATAAAAAATTAGATATTAAATTTGAATCATATGGAGAATAGATGTGCTTGCACGTCTATTTTTTATAAGGAGGCTTTTATGGAAAAAATGAGAATTGGAAAAATTGTGAATACACATGGTTTAAGGGGAGAATTAAAAGTTAAGACATCAACTGATTTCATTGATGAACGTTTTGAAAAAGGTGCAACTGTTTATGTTGAAGAAAATAATAAAATGGTTCCCTTAGAAGTTCTTAAAATGAGAATACATAAAGGTATGGTTTTAGCAACATTTAAAGGGTTAGAAGATATTAATTTAGTTGAAAAGTGGAAGGGGTTAGACCTCTACGCTGAAAAAGAATATGAACTTCTAGATGAAGGTGAATATTATGTCACTGATTTAGTAGGATGTGACGTTATTGAAAATAATGATGTTATAGGTAAAGTGAGTGATGTTCAGTTATATCCGCACCATGATGTATTGGTAGTAGAGGGAAAAACAAGATTGTTAATTCCTTATGTTGATGCATTTATTATTGATGAAGATATAGAAGAAAAGAAAATCTATGTACAGTTAATAGAGGGATTTAAAAATGAAAATTGATATATTGAGTTTATTTCCTGATATGTTTGAAGGATTTATTAAGACATCAATTATCAAAAGAGCAATTGCTTCAGAAGTCGTCGATATTAAAATACATGACTTTAGAGAATTTGCACAAAATAAACATTTAAAAGTAGATGATTATCCTTATGGTGGTGGTCAAGGTATGGTATTGATGTGTCAACCATTATTAGATTGCTTAAAATCTATAGTGACACCAGAAAGTCTAGTTGTTTTGATGTCACCTCAAGGAAGAACGTTAAATCAATCGTATAGTACTGAACTGACAAAAGAAAAACATTTAATATTAATATGTGGTCATTATGAAGGTTTTGATGAACGTATCCGTGATTACGTAGATGTTGAGTTATCTATTGGTGATTATGTCTTAACAGGTGGAGAATTGGCAAGTATGGTTGTCACTGATTCAGTCGTTAGGTTATTAGATGGTGCTATAACAGAAGAGTCTCATTTAGATGATTCATTTAGTAACGGTTTATTAGAGTATCCTCAATACACAAGACCATTTGAATATGATGGAAATCAAGTTCCAGATGTTTTAATGAGTGGACACCATGAAAACATTCGTCGTTGGCGTTTAAAACAGTCATTAATAAAAACGTTAAATAAACGACCTGATCTTTTAGAAGGTCGAGTGTGGTCTGACGAAGAGTTGAAAATTATGCAAGAAATCAAAGAAAAAGATTGATTTTATAATAAATAAGTGTTAATATATTTCAGTCTACGGACGCAGAAGTTCCGCTGGTTATAAAATTATGAACTTTGAAGACAAAATTTCAAAGGAGGAAGTCATATTATGAATATGCAAATTATTGATCAAATCACTAAAAAGCAATTACGTAAAGATGTACCACAATTCAAAGCTGGGGATACATTAAAAGTATACGTAACAATTAAAGAGGGAGACAAAACACGTATTCAGTTATTTGAAGGTGTTTGTATCGCTAGAAGAGGTGGAGGAGTTTCTGAAACTTTCACAGTAAGAAAAATCTCAAACTCAGTAGGTGTTGAAAGAACTTTCCCAGTTCATTCTCCAATCATCGATAGAATCGAAGTTGCTAAAATTGGTAAGGTACGTAGAGCTAAACTTAACTACTTACGTGGATTATCTGGAAAAGCTGCTAGAATTAAAGAACTTAGAAAATAATTTCTTAAAGGACAACTTATGTTGTCCTTTTTTTGTTATTTTTTTGAATTTCCAATACAGATATTAACAATACATATTTCTTGATTTATTCAATGTAATTTCATACAATGGTATCTCGCAAGTGTCTATATAAAATAGAGATTTTACGAAAGGAGTATTATATGAAAAAAGTAAAAAGAATATCAATGTTAGGTCTTATTTGTTTACTCTTATGTACGCAAATCACACCTATTTATGCTTATAACAGTGGAGAAGAAATCACACATTCAAATTCTTCACAAAAATCAAATGGATTATCAATCAATACAAATTCTATTTCATCAACAGGATCAATCGTTGCTGAAGGTGCTGACGAAGCCTCTTCATATGTTTGGTCAGTGTATAATGATGAAACACAGGAATATGATGTTTTGTTAGGTGAAAATAACGCATCTCTTTATATAGCAAGAGATGGGGCACAAAAAACATACAAGGTTGAAGCGCTTGTTTCTGGGACAGTTGAAACATCGACTCAAAAAATTGAGTATTATGATGAATTACAAAATGGTGGATTTGAAAACCCTGATATCACACCTTATGTTTCTGGATCAAATCCTTATTATCAATTTAAAAATGGAAGTGAACCACGTTTACATTGGTTAACGACTGGTTTAGGAACAGGAAATGCTAGAAATCGTGATATTGAAATTGTTAGACCAAGTTTAAACCCAAGCTTTACAAATACGCATTATAAAACGAGTTCGGCTTATGAAGGAGAACAATTCGCTGAAATCAATGCTGAAGCATTTGGCGCTCTTTATCAAGATGTACTGACTGAACCGGGATCAACTTTGTATTGGAGTTTGGTTCATAGAGGACGTCAAGGTGCTGATACAATGTACGTCGTGATTGCAGATGATAGTGATATCAACATATCTGAACCATCTGAAGTTAATGAGGAATATATACAATCACGTATCAAAACAGGAAATACAAGTTGGAATCGTATTTCAGGAGAATATGTTGTCCCAGAAGGTCAATATATTACGCGTTTCTACTTTGTCGCTGTTGAAACTCATAACGGCGTAAAATCTGTAGGAAATCTCGTTGATGATGTCACATTTAGTTGTCAAAAACCTCTTATTGAAGAAAAATTATATAACTATAAAATTGAGTATTTTATTGATGGTGAATTACAAAGTACTGTTGATGAAGGTAGTGGATCTTTAGGCGCAGAATTTGAACCAACACAAACAAAATTGTATGAACAATATGATGCTGATCCTAATAATCCAAAATCAGTTATTATTACAAATGACGAATCTCAAAATAGGATTCAATTACATTACACAACAAAAACATATTCGTATTCTTTTGAATACTATGTAGATGGACAATTACAAGATTATAAAGACGAAGGTCAAGTTAAAGCTGGCGAAGAAGTCTTTCCTCAATATGTCTCTCACTTTGATTCATTTATAGCTATGAGCAACAACCCATCATCATTAAAAGTGAGTGCTGAAGGGAACAATGTTGTACAACTTCATTTTTATAAAGAGTATAATTATACAATTCGTTATTTTGTTGATAACAAGGAAGTCCTAGTTAACAATGAATTAGAAAATGGTATTGGACAGTTAAATAATGAAATTAAACCGCTCTATATTGATTCTTTTCATCAATATTATATTGCTGATAAAAATAATAAAGAGACTTTAATTATTAATGATAAAACTTCAAACGAATTAAATCTGTATTTTTATTCACCGACTTGGACAATACAATACGTATTAGAATCAAAAGAAGGAACTCAAGTTTTAACATCAGTTTCAGGTATAGGTTTATTAGGTGAAACTATAACAGCTCTGGATGCTGAAAAATTCTCTAAAGATTATATTGCTAAAGAAAATAATCAATATGAAATGAAGTTAACAAAAGAAGAAAATAACTTAACTGTTTATTATACGCCTTACGCGTATACAATTCATTATTATATAGATGATGTATTAGTCCAAAGTCGTGAAGGTCTATCTCAATATAATGCATCTATTGGAGTTGACATCGTAAATGATGACAATCATTTATATAATTACGCTCTTTATGATGCGAACGATGATAATGAATATCGTTTTCATGTCACAGAAAATAATTATGAACATAATCTTTATTTCTCAACGTATTCATATAAAATTGAATATTATGTAGATGGAGAGAAAATTGAACAATTCACTGAATTAGGTAATCAGAAAATCATTGGTGATACAATTCAACCAAGTTTTATCCATGAATTTTCTCAATACAATGCAGATGAGGGCAATCTTTCTCAATTCGTTATATCGGATGATGAGAATAGTTTTGAACTCCATTACTATTCATACAAGTATCAAATCAATTACTATGTTAATGGAATTTATATAGAAAATGAAATTGGTCAAGGTCTCTTTAATGAAAGAATTCATCTCTCATTACTTAATGAGTATTTGACTCAATATATTCCATTAGGAACATATGTTGAAAGTATGTTCTTCATTGAATCAGGTGATAATATCTTTAACCTTTACTTTGAAACGCGCGTTGAAGAAGATGAGGATGAAGATGAATACTTTACCCTAGGGATGGAATCAGATGATCTTGATGATTCATATCCACATACAGGTGATGACATAAAAAAGATCTCGTTTTATAGTGTATCAGTTATAGTTTCACTACTTGGTATAGTGTTAATTAAATTAAAATCAAAACAAGAAGATGAACAAGTATAGGGATTGACCCTATACTTTTCTTTAGCTTTTCTATATAATAAGGGAGAGAAAGAGGGGACACAAAATGAATGAAAAAGTAAAGGTAGCCATCCAATACATCTTAATCATTTGTGCATCTATCTGTATATTTAGATTCTTTGTCATACCAATTAGAATACAGGGACACTCAATGGATAACAATTTTCAAAATGGAGATATCGCTATTGTTAACCATTTAGGGATAAAGTTAGATAATATAGAGAGATTTGATATTGTTGTATTAAAAAGTGAAATACTTAATGAAACAATTATTAAAAGAGTTATAGGTTTGCCAGGAGAAACAATAGAATTTGTTAATGATCAATTGTTTGTCAATGGACGATATATTGCGCAAGACTTTTTAGATATAGAATTTGTTAATCAGTCAAAAATAACTTATAATGAAGAAAATTTTACTCGTGATTTCAAAGTTATTGTGAAAAGTGATGAAATATTTGTCATGGGGGACAATAGATTAAGATCAACTGATTCTCGAGATCTAGGTGGTTTTAAAAGAGAAAGTATTATAGGAACGAAAGGATTTATTCTTTATCCATTTTCAAATGTAAAATGGATTGAATAGGAGGTATATATATGCAAATACAGTGGTTTCCTGGCCATATGGCCAAGGCACGAAGAGAAATAACAGAAAGGTTAAAAGTTATTGATATCGTTATTGAATTGGTTGACGCACGTGCTCCATATTCATCAAAGAATCCAATGTTAAATGACATTGTCAATAATAAACCAAGATTGATTGTTTTAACGAAGAAAGATATGGCAGATGAAAAATTAACACAGGTTTGGTTAGATTATTATAAGAGTCAAGGTTATTATGCAATCAGTGTTAACTTAAAAAACTTTAACGAGTATAAATTGATCATTGATACATGTCGTGAAATCTTAGCACCTAAAATGCAAAGAGAAAAAGAAAGAGGAATAAGACCAAGAGCAATACGTGCCATGGTTGTCGGGATCCCGAATGTAGGGAAATCAACATTTATCAATAAGTTAGCAAATAGAAAAGCAACAATAACAGGTAACAAACCAGGAGTGACTAAAGCTCAACAGGTGATTAAGGTTGCTAAAGATTTTGAATTATTTGATACACCAGGTGTTCTTTGGCCAAAGTTTGAAGATCCTCATGTTGCAAAGAATATTGCATTAATAGGATCGATTAAACAAGATATCTTACCATTAGATGACTTATATAAAGATGTCATGATTTATCTATCAGAAAATTATGCTTATTTATTAAAAGATAGATATGATTTGGTTATAGATTTTGAAGATGAAGATTGGTTATTAAAAACATTTGATCATATCTCTAAAAAGAGAAAGATTAAATTATTAAAAGGTGATATTGATTATGACCGAGTTATGATTGCTATCTTTACTGATATTTATGATGGTAGCATTGGACGAATCACTTGGGAGAACCCAACATGTGTCAACGATTAGAGTATGAGCATGCAGCATATAGCGAAGGGTATACATGTATCGTAGGGTTGGATGAGGCAGGAAGAGGACCTATGGCAGGACCACTTGTCGTTGGTGCAGTCATTTTCCCTAAAGGATATGAGAACTCATTAATTAATGATTCAAAGACACTCTCTCATAAGAAAAGAGAAGCTCTATATGACATCATTATTCAAGATGCTCTTGCTTATGAAATAGTTGTGTATGACGAGAAAACAGTTGACGAATTAAATGTCTATCGTGCGAGTCAACAAGCAATGATTGAAGCCATTGGTTTAATAAAAGTAAAACCTGATTATGCTTTAACAGATGCTATGCCTTTGGGTGATGTTATTGAACATCAATCTATTATTAAAGGAGACAGCTTGTCTCTAAGCATTGCAGCAGCAAGTATTTTGGCTAAGGTCACACGTGATCGCATGATGATTGAATATGATAAACTCTATCCAGAATATGGTTTTGCTAAACATAAAGGATATCAAACTAAACAACATAAAGAGGCCCTAAAAGAGTTTGGGGTGACACCAATACATAGGCGAACATTTAAACCTGTTCAGGAGGTTTTACAAAAGACATTATTTGATTAATGTCTTTTTTTTATGAGAAAAGATAAAGACAAAATTGTATTCTTTTATAGGAGGGATATTATGGAAGATATAGTTTTGTACTTCTCATTAAAATATAATGGTGATTTCAAGCGTATTTATGAAGCTTTGTCACAAAAGGAGAAGATAGACTTAGAAGAGCAACAACGATTAAAGAGTTCACTAAAGTCAAGATATACAACACTCTTTAGTGATGATTATCCAGAAAGATTGAAAAATATTCAAAATCCACCGTTTGTCTTATACTATTATGGGAATATTCATTTATGCAATGACTCATGCATCGCTGTTGTTGGAATGCGTGATGCAAGTGATTATGGAAGAAGTTGTACAAGTACATTAAGTGAATCATTAGTTAAAAAGGGATATACAATTGTGAGTGGTATGGCAAAGGGGATTGATACTATTGCTCATCAATCGGCAATCATTCATCAAGGAAACACAATAGCTGTACTTGGTACAGGGATAGACTATTGTTATCCTTTAAGTAATGAGAGACTCTATGAATGTTTAAAAAATGAACAATTGGTCATCAGTGAATATCCATTTAAAACAACAACATCAAGGAAACAGTTTCCAATGAGAAATAGAATTGTTGTTGGTTTATCGCGTTCAGTTCTTGTGACAGAGGCAAAATTAAAGAGTGGCACGATGATTACAGTAGGGTATGCATTAGAACAAGGTAAGAATGTTTATTGCGTCCCAGGAAGGATTAGTGATCATGAAGGATGTAACGCTCTTATTCAACAAGGTGCATATTTAATAAAAAATGCGAATGAAATTATTGAACTTGAATAATATATGTTGACAAATCAAGCAAAAGAAATAATAATAGAAAAACATAGGAGGTTTACAATGGGAAAGAATTTAGTTATTGTAGAGTCACCATCAAAGTCAAAAACAATTGAAAAATACTTAGGAAAAGACTATGAAGTGACATCTTCTAAAGGACATATTCGTGATTTAGCAAAATCTGGGCCAGGAGGTCTAGGTGTCGATGTTGAAAATCACTTTGAGCCAAAATATGTCATTAGTAAAGAAAAAAAGGCAGTCGTAAAAGAATTAAAACAAAAAGTAAAAGAAGCAGATTTCGTCTATCTCGCAACCGATCCTGACCGTGAAGGAGAAGCTATTTCTTGGCATTTAGCTGATGAATTGGGGATTGATATGTCATTAACAAATCGTGTTGTTTTTAATGAGGTCACAAAAGACGCTGTTATTGATGCTTTAAATCATCCAAGATTAATAGATCAAGATCTTGTTAAATCTCAAGAAACAAGACGTGTTCTTGACCGTATCATTGGATTTAAATTATCAAAACTCTTACAAAAGAAAATCAAATCAAAATCAGCAGGTCGTGTACAATCAGTTGCCTTAAGATTGATTTGTGAAAAAGAAAAAGAAATAGAAGCATTCATTCCAGAAGAATATTGGAAAGTAAAAGCTTTCTTTACAAAAGATAAAATGTCTTTTGAAGCAGAACTTGCTAAATATAAGACAAAGAAAATTGAATTACATTCAGAAGAAGAAACACTAAAAGTATTTGAAACATTAACAAATACATTTATTGTTGATGAAGTTAAGAAAACGCAAAAGAAAAGACAATCTAAAGCACCTTTTATTACATCAACATTACAACAGGAAGCTTCTTCTAAGTTAAACTTTAAAGCAAGACGTACAATGAGTGTTGCTCAAAAGTTATATGAAGGGATCGATATTGGGAATGAAACTGTCGGTTTGATTACCTATATGAGAACTGACTCTATTCGTTTATCAGAAGGATTTGTTCAAGAAACCAAATCATATATTGAAGATGTTTTTGGTAAAAAATATGTTGGAAGTACGAAAGTATCTAAGAAGAAAGAAAATATTCAAGATGCCCATGAAGCAGTAAGACCAACAAGTATTCAAAGAACTCCTGAAAGTTTAAAAGATTATTTAACTGCTGAACAGTTAAAACTCTACTCATTGATCTATGCAAGAACACTTGCATCACTTATGGCGCCAGCTTTAGTTGATGCAACAAGCATTTCATTAAATAATAATGATTACATCTTTAAGGCAAATGGTTCAGTTATTGCCTTTGATGGGTACTTAAGAGTATATCAAAAGTATGAGAAGCAGAGTGATGAAATCTTACCTGAGATAAAAGATCAAGAATTACTTGAAAGTGATAAAATTGAAAAGACACAACACTTTACAAAACCACCTGCAAGATATTCAGAAGCAAAGTTGATTAAAGAACTTGAAGAATTAGGAATTGGTCGTCCAAGTACTTATGCAAGTATCATTGATACAATTGTCTCACGTGATTACGTTAATTTAGAAGACAAAGCATTTAGACCGACTGAATCAGGAATTTTAACAAATGAGAAACTTGTGCAATTCTTTGATCCAATTATTAATGTTGAGTATACTGCTAAAATGGAACAAGAATTAGATGATATAGCTGTAGGTCAAGATGACTATGAGCACGCGCTTGTTAAGTTTGGTGAAAGATTTGATCCACTACTTGAAAAAGCATATGAAGGTATGGAACAAATTGAAGCAGAAAAAACTGGAGAATTATGTCCAGATTGTGGTAGTGATTTGGTTATTAGAAAAGGAAGATACGGACAATTCGTTGCATGTTCTTCTTATCCAACATGTAAATATATTAAAAAAGATCCTGAAGTTGAAAAAGAAACAGGTGAAAGTTGTCCTAAATGTGGCAGTCCTATGATCACAAAAAAAGGACGTTTTGGAGATTTCGAAGCATGTTCATCTTACCCGACATGTAAATATATTAAAAATAATAAGGCAGCAGAGCCTAAGGAAACAGATGAGGTTTGTCCAAACTGTGGAAGTCCTGTTGTTATTAAACGCGGAAGATTTGGTGAATTTAAAGCTTGTTCTGCCTATCCAAAGTGTAAAACAATTATCAAATAGCCCTGACAAAGGGCTTTTTATTAAAAGGAGAAATTATGGAAAGAGTCAAAGTTATTGGGGCAGGTTTAGCAGGGGTTGAAGCGACATATCAATTAATTAAACAAGGGATACCTGTAGATCTTTATGAAATGAGACCAAAGAAGATGACGGATGCACATCATACAGAAAACTTCTGTGAGTTGGTATGTTCAAATTCATTGAGAGCTGATGGATTAGGAAATGCGGTTGGAGTATTGAAGAATGAAATGGAGATGTTTGATAGTCTTGTTATGAAATTTGCTAGAGAACATAGTGTTCCAGCTGGTGGATCTCTCGCGGTTGATCGTGATGGTTTCTCAGTAGCGATAACAAATTATTTAAAAGATCATCCACTTGTTAATGTGATTTGTGAAGAAGTAGAAACAATTCCAGAAGGACCAACAATTATTGCATCAGGACCTCTAACGAGTGATACATTATCATCGAATATTGCAAAACTTTTAGGTCAGGATTATTTCTATTTCTTTGATGCAGCTGCACCTATTGTGACTAAAGAAAGCATTAACTTTGATATTGCTTACTATAAATCGAGATATGATAAAGGTGATGCAGAATATATCAATTGTCCTATGGATCATGAACAGTTTGACGCATTTTATGATGCATTAATTCATGCGGAAGTCGTTAAGCCTAAAGAATTTGAAGAGAAATTCTTTGAAGGATGTATGCCATTTGAAGAAATGGCAAGACGTGGAAAACAAACATTATTATTTGGACCAATGAAACCAGTTGGTTTAGAAAAAGATGGTGGAAAGAGATCGTGTGCTGTCGTTCAATTAAGACAAGATAATGCAGTGGGGACACTTTATAATATCGTAGGGTTCCAAACGCATTTAACTTGGCCAGAACAAGATCGCATTATTAAAATGATTCCTGGACTCGAAAATGCACAGATTGTTCGATACGGTGTCATGCATCGTAACTGTTTTATCTGTTCACCGCGTTATTTAAAACCAACATACCAATTTGTTGGAAGAGATGATTTGTTCTTTGCAGGTCAAATGACAGGAGTAGAAGGATATGTTGAATCAGCGCAAAGTGGTTTAACTGCCGGTTTAAATATGGCAAGATTATTAAAGGGTCAAGAGTTATGTGTCTTCCCAAGAGAAACAGTAATGGGATCACTCTCGTATTATATAACTCATGGAAGTGAAACAGATTTCCAACCTATGAAGGCGAATTTTGGTATTATTAATGATTTAGAAGTGAAAGTGAAAAAGAAGGAAAAGAAAGCTGCGTACGCAACACGTGCGATAGAGAGAATGAAGGAGTATATTCAAGATAATGAACTATGATCAAATACAGTTGTATTTAGACTGGTTACTGTATCAAAAAAATTATTCCGAATTAACTATTGCTTCTTATCAAAGGGAAATAGATCACTTCATTCAGTTTTTGAAAAATGAACATGTTGATAGGTTAGAGGATGTTGATTACGATATGATACGTATTTATCTGACATTACTTCATTCTGATCATTTATCACCAACATCCATCAATCATAAATTAAGTTGTTTAAGAAGTTTTTATAGATATTTAGAAAAGTACGGAAAAATTGAAGACAATCCATTTGATTTGGTTGATTCAATAAAAACAGTCCAAAAAAAACCTGATTATCTTTTTATTGACGAAGTTATAGGAATCTTAGATAGTATTGATGTCTCAACGCCATTAGGGATAAGAAATAAAGCAATGTTAGAATTAATGTATGCTTCAGGTTTACGTTGTTCTGAAATTGTTTCGTTAAGATTAAAAGATATTCAATTTCAATCACAAACTCTCAATATCATTGGAAAGGGAAACAAACAAAGAATTGTTCCCTTTCATGACTATGCAAAAGAATGTTTGGAACACTATATATTAAACGATCGAAACACGTTGCTTGCTGTACAAAATCATGATCATGATTTTGTATTTGTTAATAAAAATGGTGCCAAAATGACAAATAGAGGTGTAGAAAATGTTGTAGATCGCGTTGTATTGGCCTACGATAGTTCAAAAAAAGTACATCCTCATACTTTTAGACACTCATTTGCGACACATATGTTAGAAGAAGGTGTTGATTTAAGGTTAGTACAAGAATTGCTAGGACATGCAAATTTATCAACAACACAAGTCTATACACATTTAAGTACAAAACATTTAACTGACGTTTATAATAAGACACATCCTAGAAGTATAGATGAAAATAAATAAGTTAAACTAAAAAAATATAAAATGAGTATAAGTAAGACGTAAAAAAATATTGACGAATAATATAATAAGTGTTAAAATGCTAATGTTGTAGGCCTCTAGCTACAACCGCGCATAAAAGGTATTAAAGCTTAGCTGCCTTGGTTGGCGAGTCTTAGATCAAATATATAAAGGAGGTACATAATGTACGCAATTATTGAAACTGGTGGAAAACAGTTAAAAGTTGAAGAAGGAGATACTATCTTCGTTGAAAAATTAGATGTTGAAGCAGGTGAAACTGTAGTTTTCGATAAAGTATTATTTGTTGGAGATAAAACAGCTAAAATCGGTAATCCTTATATTAAAGGAGCTACTGTAACAGCTAAAGTTGAAAAACAAGGTAAAGAAAAGAAAGTTACAATTTACAAATACAATCCTAAAAAACATTATCATAAGAAGCAAGGGCATAGACAACCATATACTAAATTAGTTGTTGAAAAAATTGCTAAAACTGCTCCTAAAGCACCTAAAGCAGAAGCTGCAGCTGCTGAGTAATGATTAAGGTTACAATTCACGAGACAAATCGTGGAATTGAATCAGTATGTGTCACTGGACACGCTGGTAGTAACGAAAAAGGTAAAGACTTAGTTTGTGCTGGGGTAAGTGCTATCACTATTGGGATTGCAAATGCTCTTGCAAACAAAAAGTTTTTAGAAGAGCATGGAACTATAGATATTAAAGAAGGTTTTATGCAGGTAAGAGTCACTCAAAGTTCGCATGATATTCAATTGATACTAGAGACATTTGTTATATCATTACAAACTGTTGAAGAATCTTATAAACAATATATTCAAATATTAAAGACGGAGGATTAATCTTATGATGTTTAAATTAGATTTACAATTATTTGCGTCTAAGAAAGGTGTTGGGTCAACGAAAAATGGTCGTGACTCAAGATCAAAAAGATTAGGTGCTAAATTATCTGATGGGCAATTCTGCTTAGCAGGTTCTATCATTTACAGACAAAGAGGAACTAAAATTCATCCAGGTGTAAATGTTGGTAAAGGTGGAGACGATACTTTATTTGCAACAGTAGATGGTATTGTTAAATTTGAGAGAGACGGAAGAACAAGAAAAAAAGTTTCTGTTTATCCAGCTGCTTAATAGGGAATCCCTTTAATGGGATTCTTTTTTTAAAGAAAGAAGGTGAAAGAATGAAATTCATAGATAAAGTAAAATTATATGTTGAAGCCGGTAAAGGTGGAGATGGAGTTGTCGCGTTTAGACGTGAAGCATATGTAGCCAAAGGTGGTCCTTCTGGTGGAGATGGTGGAAAAGGTGGAAGTATCATCTTTGAAGCAACAACATCATTATCAACATTATTAGATTTAAGATATAATCGTGAATACAAAGCAAGATCAGGAAGCAATGGTATGGCAAAGAAAATGCACGGTGCTGATGCGAATGACCTAGTATTAAAAGTACCTGTAGGGACGGTTATATATGATGAAAGAACAGGTAAAATTTTAGCTGACTTAACTGAAGATAAACAAAGAGCAGTTATCGCTAAAGGTGGACGTGGTGGACGTGGAAATACACGTTTTGCGACGAGCCGTAATCCAGCACCTACAATTTGTGAACATGGTGAACCTGGAGAAAAATATGATTTAAAAATTGAATTAAAACTTCTTGCAGATGTAGGTTTGGTAGGATTCCCGTCAGTAGGTAAATCAACATTCCTTTCAGTTGTTTCAAGAGCGAGACCTGAAATTGCAGATTATCACTTTACGACAATCGTTCCTAACTTAGGAGTGGTTCAAGTTAAGGATGGTCGTTCATTCGTTATGGCCGATTTACCAGGTCTTATCGAAGGTGCTTCACAAGGTAAAGGTTTAGGGCACCAATTCTTAAGACATATTGAAAGATGTCGTGTTATAGTTCATATTGTTGATATGGGTGGTACTGAAGGAAGAGATCCATATGAGGATTATGAATTAATCAACAAAGAATTAGGTGAATACAAGTATCGTTTACTTGAACGTCCACAAATTATTATCGCTAATAAAATGGATGAAGTTGGCGCTGAAGAAAACTTAGCAATCTTTAAAGAAAAACTAGGTGATGCAGTCCCTATCTTCCCTATTATTGCCTTATTACATGAAGGTGTAGATATGCCTTTATATGCAATTGCGGATTTATTAGAAACAACGCCATCATTTGTTACTGAAGAAGAGGAAGTTGAAAACAGTGTTCTTTATACATACGAAAGTGATGATGACGCTGGATTTGAAATCTTCAACGAAGGAAATGGTGTTTGGGAAGTTTCTGGTAAACGTATTGAACGTATTGTACAAATGTCTTCACTTGGAAGTGATGACGGTGTTAAACGTTTCGCTCAAAAAATGCGTAATATCGGTTTAGATGATGCATTAAGAGTTGCAGGTGTTGAACACGGTGATACAGTAAGAATATTAGATTTCGAATTTGAATTCTATGATTAAATAGGGGACTTATATGATAGGAACATATATTAATGTGTTCGCTATACTGATTGGTGGAACAATTGGTTTGATCTTAAAGAAAGGAATTCCTGAAAAAATTGGGAATTCCTTAATGAAAGGTCTTGGGTTGTGTACACTCTTCATTGGTATACAGGGCGCATTCAAAGGGGAAAATACTCTTGTGATGATAATATCAATGGTTGTTGGTATATTCATTGGAGAATTAATTGATATTGACAAAAGAGTCACATCTGGAATCAATAAAATTGAAAAAAAGGTGGCAAAGAATGGACAATCACAAGGCACGCTCTCTCAGGGATTTATCTCTTCAAGTTTGCTGTTTTGTGTTGGTTCAATGACGATTATCGGCAGTTTAAATGCTGGTCTTCAAGGTGATTACACAATGTTAATTACAAAATCTACATTGGACTTTTGTTCTTCCTTAATCTTTGCATCAACAATGGGAGTTGGTGTGTTATTGTCAGTTATATTTGTTTTGGTCTATCAAGGTGGCTTGACGCTCATTGCGTCAGTTGTTGCACCAATACTGACAACATCTGTTATGAATGAAATGACATGTGTTGGTTCATTATTAATTATTGCAACTGGTCTGAACTTGTTAGGTATAACAAAACTGAAATTGATGAATTATATTCCAGCTATGTTTATCCCATTATTGTTATCAATTTGGTTATAAAATGAGAAATCCTTTCTCATTTTTTTCTTTTTATATAAACTTATGCTATAATAAATGAAGTAAAAGGTGGGGTAGATATGTATCATTATATAATTGGAATGATTGTAAAAACAGCGAAAGATTATATCGTTGTTGATCATCAGGGGATAGGTTACTTAGTTTATGTTTGTAATCCATTCTTATTTAAAAAAGGACAAGAACAAAAAGTATTCTTATATCAACATGTAAAAGAAGATGATATAAAATTATTTGGTTTCCATAGCGAAGAAGAAAAAGATCTTTTCTTAAAATTAATCTTAGTTAAAGGTATTGGATGTAAAACAGCAATCGGTATGTTGGCGACAGGTACTGTCGATGATATTATTGGAGCTATAGAAACAAGTAACATTACTTATTTAAAGAAAATACCAGGTATTGGCCCAAAAGCGGCACAACAAATTATATTAGATTTACAAGGAAAGTTAACAATGTTAAATACATCAGCGTTGTTTATTAATCCTGCATTTGATGAAGCGGCTGAAGTCTTAGAAGCATTAGGTTATAAAAAAGCTGAAGTCGATAAAGCATTAGGTAAAATAAAAGACGATAATCTTGATACAAACGGATATGTGAAAAAAGCATTAAGCGTATTAGTGCAATTATAGGAGAACTTATGGATAGTAATAGAGATGTATTAGATACACATCAATTATTAGAAGATGAAGATAGTCAATTGAGACCTCAATTATTTGATGAGTACATAGGACAACAAGATTTAAAAGACAATTTAAGAGTTTTCGTTGGTGCTGCAAAAATGCGTGATGAATCATTGGATCATGTTCTTTTATATGGTCCACCAGGACTAGGAAAAACAACTATGTCAATGATTATTGCTAACGAGATGGGAACTCATCTTAAAACAACAACAGGACCGAGTATTGAAAAAACAGGTGACTTGGTCGCAATATTAACAGCACTTGAACCTGGCGATGTCTTATTCATTGATGAAATTCACCGTTTAAATAAAGTCATTGAAGAAATTCTTTATCCTGCAATGGAAGATTTCTGTGTGGATGTTGTTATAGGAAAAGAAGCATCAACGCGTTCAGTGAGAATAGATTTGCCACCATTCACACTTGTTGGTGCAACAACACGTGCGGGTGATTTATCCGCACCATTACGTGATCGTTTTGGAATTGTTTCAAAACTTGAATATTACAGTGATGAGGATTTAGGTAAAATTATTGAAAGAACGAGTCGTGTTTACCAAATGGAAATGGAACAAGAAGCTGTCCTTGAATTGGCCAAACGATCACGTGGGACACCGCGTATCGCAAACCGTTTATTTAGACGTGTAAGAGATTTTGCTCAATACAATAATGATGATATTATTACATCACATCGTACAGAGGAAGCACTGACTAAATTAAAAGTAGATCATCTCGGCTTAGATGATGTCGATCACAAATATCTTTTAGGAATTATTCATCGTTTCCAAGGTGGACCGGTCGGTGTTGAAGCACTGGCGGCAAGTATTGGAGAAGAACCGATGACTCTTGAAGATGTTTATGAACCTTATTTACTACAAAAAGGTTTAATTAAAAGAACACCACGAGGAAGAATTGTTACTGATTTGGTGTATCAACACTTTGGAATAAATAGAGAATCGTAAGATTCTCTTTTTTTATAGGGGGAATTATATGAAGAAAATATACTTTGGAATAAGCCTAGTTGTTTTGTTTGTCTGTTCATTTATTTACGAACAACGTTTGCCGGTTCAACGCATTGAGGAATCTGAATCTCAATCGTATGTTATTTTATCGGGTGCCTTCTTACAAGAGGGCACTTTTTATTATGAAGGAGAATTAAATGTATCTGGTCTAGTCAATCAAGTTGGTGTTTCTAAAGATGCAAATCTCAGTTGTTTGAATATGACACAAACATTAACTGATGAACAATCAATATATTTACCAATACTTTCAGAGAATACAATCTCTTTGAATACATCATCACTTCAACAACTGATGAGTTTAAAAGGAGTTGGTGAGAAAACTGCTCAAAAGATTATAGACTATAGAGAAGCAACACCATTTCTCTTTATTGAAGATATTATGAAAATATCAGGTATAGGGGAGAAAACCTTTATTAAATTGCGAGATCAATTATGTCTTTAAGGTATCATTTCTTTTACTATGCTATCTCCTTTATCCTTGCAACGCTAGCATATAGGCATCATATTATTTTTATCATTCCATTACTCATTTATATTTGTTTTATTTTTTATAAATTAGGATATAAACATGCTGTGTTATTGATATGTTTGAGTTTTCTTGTATTGATTCAAACAAATCAAAGGGTAGATAGTGAATATCTAGAAGGCAATGTTTATAAGGTTTATGAACACTCATTTTATCTCAAAACGACTCAAGGGCGTATTAAAGTTGTTGGTGAACATAATTTTAGTTATGGAGATTATATAGAAATAACTGTTGAGCCAACAGATATGACACAACAAGGTAATGACTACGCTTTTGATGAAGAAACCTATTTAAAGGGTCAAAACATACACACGAAAGTAAAACTAGATACGATTATAGATTGTCAATCTCATGTTGGGTTGTACACTTTTATCAAAAATAGATTTCAAGATAATGAAGAAGTGAGAAGTTATCAAAACTTATTGATTCTAGGCGAGAAGGATGATTATATAGAGGGCGATTACGATATGTTGAAAGACATATCGTTGATTCATTTATTCGCACTCTCTGGACTTCATATACAGGTTTTATACGGTTTGCTGATTGGAGTTCTTGCGGTGTTTATTCCTAAGGAATATGCAAAAATTATAGTGATTATTTGTATAGGTTATTATGTTTTTTCTATACCACCATCACTATCTCTACAACGAGCATTTTATGTATTGGTATTAAAGCATATTTTTGATCAATGGTTAAACTCATTAGATATTCTATCAATTCTTGTCATCCTCATGTTATTGTATAATCCTTATTACATATATAATTTATCGTTTATATTTTCTTACTTTATCTACTTTATCGTTTTATTAACTCAAAAGATGAAATATTCATCATTTCTTATATACCTTTCTACAGTTCCAATCCTTTTAAGTACTCAATATGAATTGTCGTTATTAACATTCGGGTTAGGTCTTTATCTCATGCCAGTTGTAAAAATGATCTACAGCCTCTTAGTTCTTGTGACATGTTTTCCTTTTTTAGGTGTTCTCTCATCACTGGCAATCTACGCCTTCAAAACAATCTTATCATTTTTATCTCATAACAATATGACATTGGTCATTGGAAAAGTTACGCTATCATTTATTGTTTTATATTATATCATCTATTTTTCTATGTTATATAGTCATGCATTAAAAAGAGGGATAGTGAAATACATACTTATTCTATGTTCTCTATTCATGATGTTTCATATTACATTATTGTATCGTCCCTATGCTGAATTCATTATGATTGATGTCGGGCAGGGGGATTGTTTCCTGTTAAAATTGCCGTTTAATCAAGGGACAATTCTCTTTGATACGGGTGGACAAAGAAACTATGATTTAGCAGTGAACACAATCATTCCCTTTCTTAAGGCAGAAGGGATATCTACACTTGATTATGTCATCATCTCACATGATGATTATGATCATAATGGAGCTCTTGAATCTTTAATCAGTAATTATCATGTTAAAGAAATTATTGATAATTATAGAGAACCACTACGTATTGGGACAAGCGTATTAACGTTCTTAAAACCATCACTTACATACGATGATTCAAATGATAATTCGTTAGTTGTTTTGATTGAAGTTAATGATATAAATATATTGATGACGGGCGATATTTCTACTGAAGTCGAAAAAGACCTTTTAAAGACATACTCATCATTAAATGTTGACATATTGAAGGTGGCTCACCATGGAAGTTCCACTTCCACAGGGGTAGATCTCATGTCTTTAATATCTCCAAGAATCGCTATGATCAGCGTGAAAAAGAATAATATATATAAACATCCATCATCATCTGTCATTAATAGATTAGAAAGGAAAGGGATACAAATCTTTAGGACTGATCAGGATGGAATGTGTCGTGTCAGAATTTATAGAAATAAGTATTACATTTATACATGATTCATGTATAATAAGTTATTAGGAGGTGGGCATCATGAATGTTTTATTATATGGTGAAGAGAAACTGTTAATTGAACAAAAATTGAAATCACTTAAGAAAGATTATCATATAGATGATGAACTCTCTTGTATGACTTACTGGTATGGAGAAACATCATTTAGAGAAATCATTGAAGATGCAATGACTCAATCATTCTTTAGTGAAAATAAAATGATTATCATAAAGAATTTATCATTTTTAACATCACAAAAAGCTAAGCATGATGAAGATGATATCGCCATTCTATTTGACTATTTAAAAACAGATAATCCTTCAACAATACTTGTCTTATATCAAGATGAACATAATTTTGATGAAAGAAAGAAATATGTGAAACAACTCAGAAAACTTGTTAAGGTATTTGAAATAGACAAAGTGAATACTGCACAGTTATATAAAACAACACATCAAGCCTTTAAGGCGAGAGGTGTAAAAATAGAAGATCAAGCCTTAGAATTATTGTTATCAAGGCTACCAGAATCACTACTTGATATTTCACAAGAAGTAGAGAAATTGAGTTTATATTCAAAACATATCACAGTTGATGATGTTAATGAACTTGTAAAGAAAAGAATCGATGAAAATATATTTGATTTATCAAAAGCAATCTTAAATGGTAATACAAAACAAGCAATGAGCGTCTATAAGGATTGTTTATTACATAATGAAGAACCGATTAAATTGATTGTTATGTGTGCGAACTCAATACGATTACTTTATCAAGTAAAATTGATGGATCGTAAAGGATATAACGATCAAGAAATAGGACGTTTTATCGGTGTGAATCCCTTCCGTTTAAAATATATTAGACAGGATGGAAAGAACATTGAAATTAATGATTTATTAAAAGCGTTAGAGGATCTTGCTCATTTGGATAAATTGATTAAAACGGGTAAGATTGACAAATATAAAGGTATAGAATTATTTATTTTAAGGACTGGAGACACATGGAATCACTAAGAGAATTATATAAAATTGGGGTTGGCCCTTCCTCTTCACATACAATGGGACCACAAAGAGCAGCAAAGAAAGTTATGGAACTTTATCCAAATGCAACATCGTTTCATGTAGATTTACATGGATCATTAGCGTTAACGGGTAAAGGACATTTAACTGATGATATCATGATCAAAACATTTGCGCCAAAACCTGTTACTTTTTCATTTAAAATTGATGAACTCCCAGAACATCCAAATGGTATGATTATACATGTCCTTGAGGGTGAAAAGGAAGTGAATGCGATAGAAGTGTATTCAGTTGGTGGAGGAAGCATTCGTTTTAAAGGTGAAGTAGCAAATGATATAGAATTAATATATCCTCATACGTGTATGGATGATATTTTAAAGTATGTAGAAGAAAATAGAATTTCCCTTTATGATTATGTTATTTCAATTGAAGGAAAAGATTATGAGGTAGAACTTCATAAAATTCTTGACGCTATGTTTGAAAGTGTAGAAAACGGACTATCGAAAGATGGAGTGATCCAGGGACGATTAAAGTTAAAGAGAGTTGCAAAATCAATGTTTCAACATGCTCAAAATACAAGACGTGAAGCAGAAAGAGAAAGATTATATATAACGAGTTATGCTTATGCAGTTGCTGAAGAAAATGCAGATGGTGGCTTAATTGTAACGGCACCTACATGTGGAGCAAGCGGAATTGTACCAGCTGTTCTTTATTATTCATACAAACAATTAAATATTGAGAAAAAAGAATTAATTAAAGCTCTTGCGATTGGTGGATTATTTGGGAATGTTGTTAAAACGAATGCGACTATCTCTGGTGCTGATGGTGGCTGCCAAGCAGAAGTGGGAAGTGCATGTGCAATGGGTGCCGCAATAATGGCATGGAATTATGAATTGAATAATTCCCTTATTGAATATGCAGCAGAAATGGGTCTAGAACATAATCTTGGATTAACATGTGACCCTGTAGGTGGATATGTACAAATCCCATGTATTGAACGAAATGGATATGGCGCATTACGTGCATTAGACGCAGCAATGATGGCAAAACAATTAGGGTATTTGAGAAAAAATAAAGTTTCATTTGACTCGATTGTGAGAGTTATGAAAGAGACAGGGCAGGATTTATCTAAAGCATATAAGGAAACATCATTAGGTGGTCTTGCTAAGGAAATAGAACTGTAATGAGTGCACTGTACGTTCATATTCCTTTTTGTGATCATATTTGTACGTATTGTGATTTTTGTAAAGTGTTTTATAATGATGAATGGGCCAATAAATATCTTGAAGCTTTAAAATATGAAATTTTAAACAAATCAATTAACACGCAATTTGAAACAATATATATTGGAGGAGGAACACCAAGTTCTTTAACAGATGAACAATTAGAAACATTATTAATTATGTTAGAACCTTATAGTCGAAATGTTAAAGAATACTCGTTTGAAGCCAACCCCGAATCATTAACTTTTACTAAGTTATTATTACTTAAGCAATATGGTGTTACAAGAATAAGTATAGGTGTTCAATGTTTCCATGATCAAATACTTGAATCAATAGGAAGAAAACATACGACTAAACAAGCTTTAACATGTTTAGAAGATATAACACGTTGTGGATTTAATGATATTAATGTTGATTTAATGTATGGCTTACCTAACCAGACACTTGATCATATTATCGATGATATAGATAAAATATCTATTTATCCAATAAGTCATATATCAATATATTCATTGATATTAGAAGAGCATACACAATTAAAAAACAAAAACTATCAACCACTAACAGAAGAAGATGATGCTCATTGGTATGAGATCATTAATAAAAAATTAGAGGATACAGGATTTCATCATTATGAAGTGAGTAATTATTATAAAACGAAACCGTCATTTCATAATCTAAAGTATTGGCAATATAAAGATTATGAAGGAATTGGTCTAGGTTCTCATTCATTACGAAATGGAATACGATATGAAAATACAAAAAGTTTAACAAAATATTTAAAAAATGAGTATAGAGAAAGTTGTGAGGTCATCACTCTCAATGATCAAAGGTTTGAATATATTATGATGGGTTTGCGATTAATAGATGGTATTTCAATACAAGATTTTAATAATCGTTTTGAAGTAAATTTACTAGAGGAATATAAAATTCCAATTCAAAAAAATTTACAAACACATCTCTTAGAAATAAAAGATGATCAATTAAAAACAACTCAACTTGGCTTAAATTACCTAAATACAATACTTTTAGACTTTATAGAATCATGAAAATAG
>CAMTOK010000004.1 GCA_947074115.1 uncultured Erysipelotrichaceae bacterium
AGAAGGTATTTACCTTCTTTTTTTATATTTTATGATAAAAAAATCACATATCAAACAATTTTCCTTACTAAAATATAAATTATGAATATATATAATAATAGAGGGGGACTATAAATCGAAAAATATTATAAATAAATCATGACGTTAATAAGTTACATAACCCTTTTAGAAAGGAGGATGCACAATGAATATTTTATTACTAAGTGAAAGGTATGATATTATTTATTATACTGAGAAATCTATTAGAAGTGCTTTTGAAGAAAAGGGAATAGACGTTAATATTGATGTCAAAACAGTAACAATTGATGATTTAGAAATAGAAGGTTACGATGTCGTGATCTGTAATTATAGTTATAGAGATCGCTATGAAGATATAAAAAAAGTACTCCATAACCAAATTCCACTGTTTGTTGTTACCTGGGAAGATAGGCAACTCATCGGTATGGATATGGAAAGAGTTCTTCAAGCATTAAATATAACTTAAGAAAGGAATTAAAGATGTTGATTTACCTAAATAAACAAAAGATGTTGATACGTGATAATGGAATAAAATGAAATTATATTAAAATACATCGACTGAATTATAATTAAATTTTATAAAGAATTGATGAGTATACTAAAATTCAAAAATATAACGAGAGATAAAAGAAATTTATTCGTGTGAAGAAAACAGAAAATAATGAATAATAATCTCCTTAGTGATAACTTACCAAAGTATAGCAAGATAGAAATCATAGAAACACATTAAAATTAAATATCACATCATAAAGGAGAAGAGATAATCTTCTTTTTTTGTCATATTGGCCAATACATTCATTAAACAAATGAATAAAAATAATAATAGGAGGGTGTCAATACATAACGAAAAAGGGGTGGACAGTATGAAGAAAATATTATTAGTCTTAATAGGAGAAGTTGAAGTTAAATTTGAAAATATGTGTTTAGAAATAGCACTGGATATGGCTATTCGTGATTTAAATATTAATGCAAGGTTTGAGATCGTATCAGTTGAAGAGGCAAAAGCTATTTGTCAAAATTATGATCTTATTATATTGAGTCCGAACTTTGAAAATCAGAAACAAGTATTTAAAGAACTCACACATGATAATATTCCTATTTTGGTTTTATCTAGAAAAGAATTATCACTTGCCTATGGAGATAAAATTCTAGAGAAAATATTAGTATTCCTTAAAAGTGATGAGAAATAAAAGAATGATGTTCATTCGTAGAGCTATTAATGATAAAACGATCATATTTTATAAAATGCTCTTATAGACTCATCGCTAATAATGAAAAAACAAAAGGTAAACAGAGAACTGTTTACCTTTTCATAATTATAATAAGTCTTGATTGATCTTCTTGTAGTTATTTAATTTACTCTCTATATTTTTATCATAGTCTCTTTTAAAATATAAAGAATACAAAGTATCTAATATAAACAATAATGTTATTCTTGTTGAGAATGAAGAAATCTT
Organism: uncultured Erysipelotrichaceae bacterium; assembly: GCA_947074115.1. Taxonomy (GTDB): domain Bacteria; phylum Bacillota_I; class Bacilli_A; order Erysipelotrichales; family Coprobacillaceae; genus CAMTOK01. The sequence goes on from CAMTOK010000004.1 coordinate 1,476, forward strand.
ATTGTAGTGATCTTCAATAGAAGACATATAGATGTTGTATGTTGAATACTCCTTTAAAGGATTATCAAATATAGATGTAATAAGGATAATTGGTGTATTGTTCTTTTTGAGGATTTTAACGACATCATGTAAGATTTTACCACGACCACCATACGATATGATAATAGCAACATTTTGTTCTGTACTATTTGCAGCAGTCAACTTTGTCGTGTACTCTTCTTTAGGAACATTTACCATAACGTTGATTTCTTGCATCTGAAATTTAAAATTCTCTGCAAAGAAAATATTTGCGGATGTTGTATACATATCAATAACTTTAGCGTTCAATAACAATTGAGATGCTTTTAATAAAACGTCAGAATCGGATAAGTCAATCGTTTCTTCTAATGTTTCTTGATAAACATCCTTTAAATTAAGCATAACTTGATAATGTGTATCTGTAGGAAGAATAGGATAATCAATATTTTTGATTGCTGAATCTTCTCCTTCTTTAATGGATGTCGCAACTTCTATCTTCAAATCATTGATACCACCTAAACCAAGTTTACTCACCAATCTATAAAGTGTAGGTAAAGAGACAAAAGTTTGTTGTGCAATTTCTTTTGGTTTTAATTCGATAAATTCTCGAGGATGCTGATTGATAAAATCAGCAACGAGTTTCTCATTAACTGTTAAATCACTCAAATCATTTAACTTCTTAAAAATATTCATAAATGATCCTCCTTCATTATTTAATAAGATTATAGTGCTTTAAGGCGTTAGCAATTCCGTCATCATCAACTGAATCAGTTACATAATCAGCAATAGCCTTGAGTTGTTCTCCTGCATTTCCCATTGCGATAGAGATATGCGCGTATTCTAACATTGGGATATCATTGCCACCATCACCAAACGCCATTGTTTCGTCTTCTTTTATATTATAGTATTTTAGGATTTCAATCATCCCATTTTTCTTAGTCCCACCAAGAGGAGACAAATCAAAAAATAAAGGGTGCCATCTTGCAGAAATACAATTTGGTAATTTAGATAATAATTCAATTTCATCTTGTTCATCTAAAAAACACATGCATTGATAGACCTTTTCATTATGAACATTAGAAAAATCACCTATAGGATCATCATCATTCCCTGTAATTGCATGAATTTCATCAACACGTTCATCTCTTTCATTGAAAAATTTCCTATCTTCTAAAGTGAATCCACAAGGAAATGGTTTTGTCATGAGATGTGTAGATAGGGTTTTTAAATCCTCACCATCAATCGTGTTTTCATAGATGACACTATGGTCATTAAAACAGTATTGTCCATTGAGTGTTATATAAGCATCGAAAGGGAAATTATTCAATACACCTAACCCGTCTTGTCCACGACCAGTTGAGATGAACAATTTAATCCCATTCTCTTTTAATTGTTTTAAGGCTTCAAATGTTGATTCAGGAATTTGATGAGTATCAAAACTCAATAATGTTCCATCAACATCAAAGAAAATTGCTTTAATCATAAGACTACCTCCATATATGTATTATACTTTCTTTTTCATATAAACAAAATCATTTTCAGAAATTGAATATGAAAACATATATGAAATGTCCATGTTATAATGATTCAGGGTGAAAGAACATGGAAAATATATTAATTAAATCATTAACATTTATTATAATTATCATTATTGGTTATACATTAAAACAAAAGAAAATATTAAAGAAGGAAGACTCTAATACTATAGCAACCATTGTCATGAATGTCACACTACCATGTGCGCTCTTAACAAGTGCAAATGGACTTACGATTACAAGTACTATTATTATTTTGATTATACTTGGATTACTCTCAAATGTTGTCATGATTATCATTGGTTATATCTCGTCAAAAAAATATGATCGTCTCACAAGAGGTGTATTTATGCTCAATGTCTCTGGATTCAATATAGGAAATTTTGCATTGCCATTTGTACAAGCTTTTTATTCTGGATTAGGTGTTATCTATCTTTGTGCCTTTGATATAGGAAATGCACTTATGGGACTTGGGTTAACTTATACAGCGGCAAGTCAAGTTGCAAGTGGAACAAGTCAAATAAAGATCAAAGAGATTTTAAAGAAATTATTCTCTTCAATTCCTTTTGACACTTACATCGTTATATTTATTCTAGGATTATTAAAACTAGAAGTTCCATCTCCTATTATGTCAATAGCCTCAACAATAGGTGCAGGGAATAGCTTTCTAGCCATGTTAATGATAGGTCTTATGCTTGAAATCAAACTACCAAAGCATGAAAAAAATAAAATAATACAAATTCTTATCTTAAGAACAATTGGGATGATTGTCTTGTCCCTCGTAACTTATTTTGTATTACCATTACCAATGCTTGCAAAACAAATCCTTGTGATTTCATACTGTGCACCACTTTCTACTGTATCAGCAGTTTTTGCTAGAAAGTTGGGCTATAGTGGGGATGCTCCTGCTGCAGCAAATTCATTAAGTATCATACTTGCTATTGTCTATATGATTGTTCTCTTATTAATATTTAATGTATAATAAGTTAAAAATCAAATAAAAACTTGAGTTCTATTTTTAAGAATAAATACATGTGTATTTATTTTTTTTCTTTATTAAGATAAGAATGATATTCCTATCTTTTTATAATAAATTATATTAAAATGAAAGAGGTGAATAATATGGAACTGAAAACTATAAAAATAACAGAAAAAAGACAAAAACAATTAAATCAAATTGGTATACATTGCGTTGAGGACCTCTTAATGATCTTGCCACAAAAATATCAAATCATAGAAGAAACGCTTCCAACTATTGATAACCCTAAAATTATCGTTGAAGGGACGTTGGTAAGTGATCCAAGAGTGTATTTTAAGGGAAGGTTGTCAAGGATGACATTTTCTTTTGAATGTTCTCTAGGAATATATAATGTAACGATTTTTAACCGTCACTTTTTAAGACAACATTTACATATAGGGAAAACAGTGTGTTTATTTGGTAAACTTGATTCTCATGGGATTGTTGCAAGTGATATAAAAATGAATAATCTAAATGATATTAAAGGAATTACTCCTGTATATCAAACACAGGGAGAATTAACTCAAAAGACAATTGTAGGACTTATACATAAGGCTTATCAAGCTATAGATGAACTTAATATAATAGATTTACCTGAAGATGTGAAAAGTGAATACGAACTGTGTTCAATGAAAGAAGCATTAAGATGTATTCATTTTCCTAAAAACTCACAAGATACAATAATAGGTATGAAAACATTAAAGTATGATGAATTACTTAGATTCCATCTTTCGATGAGAATACTTAAAGACCAAAAACAAAAAGAATTTGGGATAAAGAAAGAATTCGATCGATTAAAAATACAAGAGTTTATACTCTCGCTTCCATATGAATTAACAGAAGATCAAAGAAATAGCTCATTAGATATCATGAATGATTTGGAAAGTGATCAGGCAATGCATCGTTTCTTACAAGGTGATGTAGGAAGTGGGAAGACAATGGTGGCAGCTATTGGGTTGTATGCGAATACCTTAGCAGGATATCAAGGGGCACTTATGAGCCCAACTGAAATTTTAGCAACACAACATTTTCATACATTAAAAAAACTATTTAAAGATCAATTAAGAATTGAATTACTCGTTGGTTCATTAACAACAAAAGAGAAAATGGCTATCTATGAAAGATTAGCTCATCATGAGATTGACATTATTGTTGGAACACATGCTTTGTTTCAAGATAAAGTTATGTATGACAAACTTGGATTGGTTGTCACTGATGAACAGCATCGTTTTGGTGTTAAACAAAGGCAAGCTCTCAAGGAGAAAGGTCAATTTGTTGATTTTCTTGTGATGAGTGCAACACCAATCCCGAGAACTTTAGCTTTGTCAATGTATGGAGATATGGATGTCTCAACTATAATGACAATGCCTAAAGGTAGACAGGTTGTTGAATCCTCATATATAACAGGATCTTCAATGAAACCGTTCTTACCACAACTGGAATCATATCTAGATGAAGGGGGACAATGTTTTGTTGTGTGTCCTTTGGTTGAAGAGAGTGAAAACGTGAATGCCAAAAATGCATCATTCATCGCAGGTGCTATGCAACGCTATTTTAAAGAGCGTCATCGTGTTGGTTTGTTACATGGACAAATGAAAGATGATGAAAAAGATGCTGTTATGAATGAATTTATTGAAAATAATATTCAAATTCTTGTTTCAACAACTGTCATTGAAGTTGGTGTTGATGTACCAAATGCAAATATGATGATTATTTATAATTCGGAGAGATTTGGGTTGTCACAATTACATCAATTGCGCGGCCGCGTTGGAAGGGGTCATCAAAAAGCGTACTGTTATTTCTTAAGTGAAAGTCCAGATGCTAAAGACAAACTGTCTTTTATTGCAAGTTGTCATAATGGATTTGATATTTCATTATACGATTTAAAAATGAGAGGACCAGGAGAATTCTTTGGTGCTAAGCAAAGTGGTGTTCCTATATTTCAGATTGCAGATCTTTTTGAAGATTACGATATTTTACAAAAAACAAAAGAAGATGCAACACGTTTATATGAAATGTACGAAAATTATCACTATAATGAGAAATATGTTAACAATATATGTGATAAATTAAAAGTGAATAATGAATATGTTGATTAAATGTGCTATACTACAAACGAGGTGAAATTATGATTAAAATAGCTATAGATGCAATGAGTGGAGATTTAGGAAGTGAGATTGTTGTCAAAGCAATCCAATCATATATAAATAAACGTAACGATGTGGAATTCTTCGTTACGGGTAAATTAGATGAATTAAAGGAATTAACACATGAAAGAATTCATGTGATTGAAGCTAATGATGTCATTGGTATGAATGATGGAATCATGACTGTTCGTCGTAAAAAGGATTCAAGTATGGTTAAAGCTGTTATGCTTGCAAAAGAAGGTCAAGTTGATGGCGTTGTCTCTTGCGGTTCTACAGGCGCATATTACACTGCAGCAATGCTTTTCTTAAAGAGAATAGAAAATGTTGAAAAATCATGTTTAATGGCTATATTGCCTACGTATAATAATAAAGGCGTAGCTATGTTAGATGTTGGTGCCAATGCAGAAAACACACCTGAACAATTAAGAGATTTTGCGATTATGGGAAGTGTGTATGCAAAAATGATAAGAGGTGTTAAAGAACCTAAAGTATCATTATTAAATATTGGTTCAGAATCTAAAAAAGGTGATGAAGTTCATCAACAAACATATCAATTGTTAAATGATGAAAAGGAAATTAATTTTGTTGGAAATATAGAAGGAAGAGATATTTTATTAGGTGAGACTGATGTTATTGTCACGGATGGTTTCAGTGGTAATATAGCATTAAAGACAATCGAAGGAACAGCTGCTTTGGTTATGAGAATGGTTAAAGAAGCAATGTTCTCATCTTTAAAATCAAAAATTGGCGCATTATTATCTAAAGGGTCATTATCTGGACTTAAAGAAAAATTTGATTATAAATCAGTTGGTGGTGCTTTAATGGTTGGTTTTGAAAAAGCAGTAGTAAAAGCCCATGGTGGTAGTGATGAAGTGGCGTTCGAGAATGCAATTGATTTAACTTATCAATTAGCAAAACAAGATGTTGTCACTCTTATGAAAGAAGGATTGAATAAATAATGAAATTATTAGATTATTTGCAACAATCAAATATTCCTTATACTGATCTTGCATTATATAAAGAAGCATTTACACATGCATCTTATGCAAATGAAGCTCATCATAAAGGGAAAGATTATGAAAGATTAGAATTTATGGGCGATGCTGTTTTACAGTTATACGTCTCTGAATATATTTTTAAAGCATTTCCTAATGTTCCTGAAGGAACATTAACAACACTCCGTAGTAAACTTGTCAGAGAAGAATCACTTGCTCGATTTGCAAGAGAACTTCATCTTGGTGATTTAATGTTTTTAGGTGTTGGTGAAGATAAAAATGGTGGTAGAGAACGCGATAGCGTCCTTGCGAATATTTACGAATCTTTTATTGGTGCTTTGTATCTTGATTGTGGTAAAGAAGAAGTGATTAAGATATTACAAAAAACAATCTTCTTACACATAAATGATTTAGATCATTATGATGATATTACAGATTATAAAACACGCTTACAAGAATTGATTCAAGCTGATCAAAGACGTACAGTCACATATACTGTTTTAGAAACGACAGGACCATCAAATGCACCAATCTTCAGTGTTGCGGTTATGATGGATGATATGAAGTTAGGTATAGGTAAAGGATCAAGTAAGAAAAAGGCAGAACAACAAGCTGCAAAAGATGCTCTTGATAAACTTGCAACAAACGAAGGGAAATAAACCTTCGTTTTTTTTCACACTTTTGGTTATTTGTCATATGTTATTTTAGGAGGGATACAATGGATTCATTTATGATGCCTAATTACGGTATGACATATCCGATAATCGGAGATATTTTGTTATATCGTGTTAAACCAGGTGAAAATATCTATAACATCGCTAAAGAATTTAATACGCAAGTTGCTTGGATTAAATGCTTGAATAACTTAAATGCATTGATGGTTATTTATCCACATCAACAATTGTTGATACCAGTTGTGTACACACAACCAAAACCAACTCAACCAGAACCTATTCAACCACAACCACCAACACCAATTCAACCACGTTCAACAAGCGATGGATACGATTTATATTTTTAATTAGAAGTATAAAATTTGGAAAAAGTGAAACAATAGTATAAGGAGGATTTCATATGAAAAAAATTCTTATGCTATTGTTTGTTTTTTGTCTAGTCGGATGTGGAGGTCAAACAACAGATGATGACCAAAATAACAATAACGACAATCTCAATAATGATACAAATACAGGTGTCTACCAAGATGGAGATTACAAAGCGACAGCATCTGGGTATGGTGGAGATTTTGAAGTCATCACAACAATTCAAAATGATGCTATTATAGATGTCGTTGTTTCGAATCATAACGAAACGCCATCAATTGGTGGTGTTGCACTAGAACAAGTCATTAAAAATATGAAAGATCAGAATACATATGATGTTGATATGATCTCAGGAGCTACAAAAACAACGAATGCTTTAAAAGAAGCTGTAAGATCTTCAATGGAACAAGCAAAAAACACGACAGAATAAAGCAGAAATGCTTTATTTTTTTTGGAAAATACGATATGATTACAAAAACAAGGGGGCATTAATTTTGGAAAAGACAAATGTAAGTAGTCAAAGAAATATTACAATGATTATGGATTACTATGAATTGACTATGTCATATAATTATTTTAAATTAGGAAAACAAAATGAAGTGGTTTATTTTGATATGTTCTATAGAAAAAATCCAGATAATGGTGGTTTTGTTATATTTGCTGGATTACAACAATTAATAGAAGCAATCGATGATCTTCGCTTTACTGAAGGAGATATAGAATATTTACGATCTCAAAATGTATTCGATGAAGAATTCTTTGATTACTTAAGACAATTTAAATTTACAGGAACATTATTTTCAGTGAGAGAGGGGACACCTGTATTTCCGTATGAACCATTAATTACTGTAAAGGCAAAATTAATTGAAGCTCAATTAATAGAAACATTCTTACTTGTTACAATTAATCACCAATCCTTAATTGCAACAAAAGCACACCGAGTTGTTCAAGAAGCAAAAGGAAGAGCGGTCATGGAATTTGGGGCAAGACGTGCTCAGGGTTACGATGGTGCTCATTATGGAGCGAGAGCTGCGTATATTGGTGGTGTTAGTGCAACAGCGACAGTATCTGCAGGAAAAGATTTCCACATACCAGTTGTAGGAACGATGGCGCATTCTTTTGTACAATCGTTTGATAGTGAATATGAGGCTTTTAAATCATATGCTGATATTTATCCTGACAATTGTGTTTTATTGGTTGATACATATGACACTTTAAAAAGTGGTGTACCAAATGCAATACGTGTAGCTGAAGATATTTTAATACCAGCAGGAAAACGATTAAAAGGAATCCGTTTAGATAGTGGAGATATTTCATATCTCACTAAGAAAGTTCGCATGATGTTAGATGTTGCTGGTTTAACAGATTGTAAAATAACAGTTTCGAACTCATTAGATGAATATCTTATTCGTTCTGTTTTAGAACAAGGCGCAAAAATTGATTCATTTGGTGTAGGAGAGAATTTGATTGTATCAAAATCATCGCCTGTATTTGGTGGTGTTTATAAATTGGCTGCAGTTGAGAAAAATGGAGACATTGTCCCAAAAATCAAAATTTCAGAAAATGTAGATAAAATTACCAATCCGGGATACAAGAAATTATATCGTTTAGTAGAAAATGAAACGGGTAAAGCCATTGCGGATGTTATGGCATTCCACGATGAAGTGTTAAGTGAAAATGAAGACTTAACAATATACCATCAATCAAACATTTGGAAAAACAAAACACTCTATAAAGGGACGTATACAATTCAACCATTACAAACATGTGTTTTTGATGAAGGGAAATGTGTTTATCCAACGTATTCATTGGATGAAATTCGTGCATACTCTGCATCACAAAAAGAATTGTTATGGGATGAAGTCTTCCGTTTAGAATATCCGCACATCTATTATGTAGACTTAACGAAAAAACTCCTTGACTACAAACTTGAAATGTTAGATACAAGTCGTCAAAAGGGTGGACGCTCATGATCATAACTGTTGTTGGTCTTGGTGTTATTGGTGGAAGTTATGTTCAAGCTCTTAAAGGTTTGGGGCATGATGTTTACGGTGTGGATGTTGATGAGGCCACACTAGCACAAGCAAAAAAAGACGGATGTATTATAGAAGGTTATGTTGATGGAAGAGACATCGTATCAAAGAGTGATCTGACGATTATATGCCTCTACCCATCACTTGTCTTAGATTTTATTAAAACACACACCTTTAAAAAAGGAAGTATCGTTACTGATGCAGTCGGAATTAAAACATACTTCTTAATTGAAGCATTAAAATTAATAGATCAAGATGTAGAATTTGTAAGTGGCCATCCTATGGCGGGGCGTGAAAAGAAAGGTTATGAGTATGCAAGTGCTGAAGTCTTTAAAAATGCGAACTATATAGTTATAGAACATGCTCATAATAAAAAAGAATCAATTGAATTTATTTGTGATTTTGTTGCATCACTTGGATTTCGTAGTGTCAAGATTATGTCACCTCAAGCTCATGATGAAATTGTTTCATTTACTTCTCAATTACCACATATGATTGCAGTTGCCTTAATGAATAGTGATACTGAAAAATATGATACTGGTAAATATATAGGAGATTCCTTTAGAGACCTGACGAGAATTGCTAATATGAATGCAGAATTGTGGTCTGAACTTTTCTTAAATAATAAAGAGTATTTATTAGAGTCAATGTTACATTTTGAAAAGAAATTTGATTGCCTTAGAGAAGCATTGATCAATGATGATGTAGAAACATTAAAAGATAATTTTAGACTTTCAACAAGTCGTCGAGAAAAATTAGAAAAATAGATTTTAAAGAGAAGGAGAACCTTCTCTTTTTTTATGTCAAATTATAAATAGGTGAATATACTATAGAGGTTTAATATATTAAACATTTTGTTTATAAAACTGTTGCATTTTTTATAAAATTTTGTATAATATTTATGTTTTGTGGTTTTAAACCAAAAGTTTTACAATACTAAACAAGGGGTGAGTATATGAATATAGGTGGTAAGATCAAAAGATTACGTGTTGCTAATCAATTAACATTAGAAGAATTGGCCAACCGTAGTGAATTGACTAAGGGATTTTTGTCCCAGGTTGAAAGAGATTTAACGTCTCCATCAATAGCAACCTTAGAGGATATATTAGAAGCTTTAGGGACATCGCTTAGTGAGTTCTTTAATGAATCACAGGATGAACAAATCGTTTTTACAAAAGATGATTATTTTATAAATGAACAAGATGACTATACTATTTCATATATCGTACCAAATGCTCAAAAGAATGAAATGGAGCCAATTCTCATTGAATTAAAAAAAGGTCATTCTTCAATGATTATGGAACCGCATGCTGGTGAAGAATTTGGATATGTCGTGAGTGGTAAAATTATCTTACATTATGGGCAAAAAGAATTTGTTGTAAAAAAAGGGGAAACATTTTATTTAAGTGGTAAACGAACACATTATATTGAGAATTTAAATGATGCTGTAGCCAAAGTGATTTGGGTATCTACACCACCATTGTTTTAGGAGGGCAAAATGAAAAAGTTAATTGAATTAGAAAACTTAACAAAAGAATTTAATGGGCAAGTTGTTTTAAAAGGGATTCATTTAGATATTCATGAGAATGAATTTATGACTTTACTTGGTCCAAGTGGATGCGGAAAAACAACAACGCTTAGAATTATTGGTGGATTTGAAGAAGCAAGTGCTGGAGAAGTACTATTTGATGGAATTGATATATCAAAACTTCCACCTCATAAAAGAGAAATTAATACAGTCTTCCAAAAGTATGCATTATTTCCACATATGAATGTTCATGATAATATTGCATTTGGATTAAAAATAAAAAAGATGGATAAAAGCATTATTGATCAAAAGGTATTAAAGATTTTAACTTTAGTTGGATTAGAAAATTACGGTAACCGTCATATCTCACAGTTATCTGGGGGACAACAACAACGTGTTGCAATTGCAAGAGCACTTGTTAATGAACCAAAAGTATTATTATTAGATGAACCTTTAGGTGCATTAGATTTAAAATTAAGAAAAGCAATGCAAGTTGAATTGAAAAATATTCAAAAAGAAGTCGGTATTACATTTATCTATGTCACTCATGATCAAGAAGAAGCATTAACGATGAGTGATACAATCGTTGTTATGAATGATGGTGCTATTCAACAAATAGGAACACCAACAGATATTTATAATGAACCAGAAAATCGTTTTGTCGCTAAATTCATAGGTGAATCAAATATTGTTGAAGGTTTATTCGTTAAAGATTTCTTAGTTGAATTTGATGGGCAACAATTTGTCTGTGTAGACAAAGGGTTCGATGAAGGTCAAGAAGTTGACATTGTATTAAGACCAGAAGATTTAGACATTGTTGAAGTTGGACAAGGTAAAATTGAAGGTGTTATATCTTCAATCTTATTTAAAGGTGTTCATTATGAAATCATGGTTGAGACAAGTGAAAGAACATATACAGTTCATACAACTGATATCAACGAAATTGGGAAAAAAGTCAATTTAGATTTCTGGCCTGAAGATATTCATGTTATGGAGAAAATGGGGACGTATTAATGAAGCAGTTTAGAAAATTAGTAACGCCTTATTGTTTGTGGCTCTTTCTTTTAACAGTTGTCCCAATGCTGTTAATTGTATTTTATGCATTTACGGAAAAAGGAACAGCCATTACAACATTTTCATTTACATTAGAAAACTTTACAAAGTTTTTAGATCCTATATTTGTATCAGTATTATTTAGATCATTAAAATTAGGTTTGTTAACAACAGGAGTTTGTTTCTTAGTGGGTTACCCTATAGCCTATATGATCGCTAAGTGTAAAGATACAACACAAACTATATTAATACTATTAATTACAATACCAACATGGATCAATCTCTTAATGAGAACATATTCATGGATCAGTATATTAAGTAATAATGGTTTATTAAATAAATTATTTGAAGCTATTGGTATGAATTCAGTTAATATGTTATATACAGATTTTGCTGTTATTATTGGTATGGTCTATAACTTCTTACCATTTATGATCCTACCAATACATGCATCATTAACAAATATGGATAAATCATTATTAGAAGCATCTCAAGATTTAGGTGCTTCACCAATCCAAACATTCTTTAAAATCACTTTTAGATTATCATTAAGTGGTGTATTAACAGGAATTACATTAGTCTTCCTCCCATCAATTAGTGCATTTGTTATTCCAAAAATGCTTGGTGGAGGTCAATACTCATTGATCGGTAACTTTATAGAACAACAGTTTATTACAATAGGTAACTGGCATTTTGGTAGTGCTGTCTCATTAATCTTAGCGGTTTTCGTTATTGGATTAATGGCATTAATCTTTATGGCAGAAAAACGTACAAACAATTCTGTTGAAGAAGAGGAAGGAGGATGGTTATCAAATGCGAAAAGAAAGAAAGTCCGTTAGAATATTATGGATAGGTGTTTGTTTATTCTTTTTATACTTTCCTTTGATCATCATGGCTGTCTTCTCATTCAATGATGCAAAGTCATTAACTCACTTTAGTGGGTTCTCATTTAAGTGGTATGGATCTTTATTTGAAAATACTCAATTATTAGATGCTGTTTTGGTGTCTGTGAGTATTGCTATTATCGCAACGATTGTTTCTACTATATTAGGAACAATTACAGCAATTGCATTAAGTAAATCTAAAAAAATCGTGAGAACATCAATCTTACAAGTTAATAATTTACCAATTATGAATCCTGAGATTGTTACTGCAATTGCTTTAATGTTATTTTTCTCATTTGCAAATATAGAAAAAGGATATATGACAATGTTACTTGCTCATATTGCTTTCTGTACACCATATGTCATAACCAATGTTTTACCAAAAGTAAAACAGCTCGATCCTCATTTAGCGGATGCGGCTATGGATTTAGGTGCAACACCTTTCCAAACATTAATGAAGGTTATCATACCTCAAATTAAACCTGGAATTTTAGCAGGAGCGTTATTTGCATTTACTATGTCATTTGATGACTTTATTATTTCTTATTTTGTTAGTGGAAATGGAGTCGAAAATATCTCTATAGTTGTTTACAATATGACAAAGAGATTAAATCCAAGTATTTATGCGTTATCAACAATAGTGTTAGTTGTCATTTTATTTGCACTGTTGATAGGAACATTTGTTCCATATATATTGGTTAAAAGAAAAGGGGTAAAGATGAATGAAGAAGTTAATTAGTTATGTAGCTGTGTTAGCGATGGCACTTGTTTCACTTGTTGGATGTGGAAGTGATTCAAAAGAAGTATTAAAAGTCTTTAACTGGGGTGCTTACGTTGATAAAGATGTTATTAAAGATTTTGAAAGAGAATTCAATGTTAAAGTCATTTATGAAGAATATGATTCAAATGAATCAATGTATACTAAATTAATGGGTGGAAACCAATATGATATTATGGTTCCATCTGAATATATGATAGAGAGATTAATCAAAGAAGATTTATTAACTGAAATTGATTGGACTAAAATCACAAATAAAGATTCACTAGATTCAAATGTATTAAATCAAAGTTTTGATCCAGAAAATAATTACTGGGTTCCATATTTCTATGGTAATGTAGGAATTGTTTATGATACAACAAAAGTAGACGCTGCTGATTTAGAAGCAGGGTGGGAAGTTTTAAGAAACGAAAAATATAAAGGAAATCTTTATATGTATGATTCAGAAAGAGATTCTTTTATGGTTGCATTAAAAGCATTAGGGTATTCAATGAATACAACAAATGATGCTGAAATAGAAGAAGCATATAATTGGTTAGTCTCTCAAAGAGAAACAATGAATCCAACATATGGAACAGATGATATCATTGACCTTATGAAAGGTAGTGAAAAATCAATGGCTGTTATGTATTCAGGAGACGCTGTAGATATTATGAGTGAAAATGAAGATATGGCATATTATTTACCTAATGAAGGTACAAACTATTGGTTTGATGGTTTTGTCGTGAGTAAAGACTGTACAAATACAGATTTAGCAATGGAATTTATTAATTTCATGATCAGTGATGAAAATTCTTTAGCAAATACTTTAGAAGTAGGATATTTAACATCAAATACACATGCTGCGAAAGAAGCAAGTGAAAATGATTTTGATGGAATTGAAGCATATGCTATTAGAATGGGATCAAAAGATGAGGTTTTTGCTTATCAAGAAATGACTGTAAAAGAAAAATTCAGTAATTATTGGACTAAAGTAAAGGCTCAATAATACTATATTTGGGAAACATAGACTGCTGTCTATGTTTTTCTTTTATAGATTAAAAAAAGATTAAAATAAATTAATGCTAATTATGTCGATTGTACGAATATATTTTGATAATATGACAAAATTAATTGAGAAAAATTCAAAAAACCCCTTGCAATAAATCAAATAATATTATATACTAATTAAGCAACGAAAAAGCAACGGTTCCATAGCCAAGTTGGTAAGGCTACAGACTGCAACTCTGTCATCGTCGGTTCGAGTCCGGCTGGAACCTCCAAACATGCCCAGGTGGCGAAATTGGTAGACGCACAGGACTTAAAATCCTGCGGACCTTAAAATCCGTGCCGGTTCGACTCCGGCCCTGGGCACCATTTGTAAGTTGAATGAGTTGAAAAAAGAAATTAAAAAAAGTTTAAAAAAAGTATTGACAAGGCGTTAGCAAGTATGTTATAATTGTGAAGCGCGAGAGATGCGCTAGTAGCTCAACTGGATAGAGTGCTTGACTACGGATCAAGAGGTTGTGGGTTCGATTCCTGCCTAGCGCGCCATTTGAGATTTAAAACAACGGGAAGTAGCACAGCTTGGTAGTGCACCTGGTTTGGGACCAGGGGGTCGCAGGTTCAAATCCTGTCTTCCCGACCATTTAATGGGGCCTTAGCTCAGCTGGGAGAGCGCCTGCTTTGCACGCAGGAGGTCAGCGGTTCGATCCCGCTAGGCTCCACCATTAAAATTACGCGGAGGTTTACCCAAGTCCGGCTGAAGGGATCGGTCTTGAAAACCGACAGGGGATGAAAGTCCCGCGGGGGTTCGAATCCCTCAACCTCCGCCATTTTTTAAAAAAATTGGCAAGTAAAATTAAAGCATTATTCACATCGCGGGATGGAGCAGTCTGGTAGCTCGTCGGGCTCATAACCCGAAGGTCGTTGGTTCAAATCCTTCTCCCGCAACCATTTGGTCTGGTAGTTCAGTTGGTTAGAATGCCGCCCTGTCACGGCGGAGGTCGCGGGTTCGAGTCCCGTCCAGACCGCCAAATGGTTCCGTAGCTCAGTCGGTAGAGCAGAGGATTGAAAATCCTCGTGTCGCTGGTTCGATTCCGGCCGGAACCACCATTTATATTTATAACTCACATATGGCGGGGTAGCTCAGTTGGCTAGAGCAATCGGTTCATACCCGGTCGGTCGGGGGTTCGAATCCCTTCCCCGCTACCAGTTATAAAATAAGGGCGAAAGCCATTTTTTTATTATAAAGCACTGGACCCTTAGCTCAGTTGGTTAGAGCTACCGGCTCATAACCGGTTGGTCGCAGGTTCGAGTCCTGCAGGGTCCACCAGTGAGATCACAAGATGTTACATTGTAACATCTTTTTTTTGTATTTTGTTCTATTTAAAAATAACCTTCATATAATGAACCTTGTATTTGTCTCTTTTTGTTTGATATAAATAGTATTCATATTATGATTAAAATTCATGCATTTTTATCAACAATATTTACGAAATAAATATCGTTTCTATTGATATAAAGATTTCTAAAGGATTATTTTGTAGGATAATATGAGTTATAAAATGAAAAGACGTTGAGAAACTACGTTTCAACAAAAATACAATCAAAATTGATTAAAATAGTATACGAGGAGGGTGGTTATGAATTTAAAGAAATATTTATGTAATGATTATTTATTTCTTATAGATCAAAATATTGATTTATATAAAAATGAACATAAGGAATATTATTTATTAGGAATCATCGTACTCATCCTTATATCGTTTTAGAGAAATAAATAGAAAATGAATCTCAACTTATCGTGACTTTATCTTAAATCTGCAGAGATCAGTCATTTAGATTCATTCCTTAAATGCAGTCTTATATATATTATTTTGATTTTATAGAGAAAGTTTAGAAGTTTATAATGGCCATATAAAAATCTAAATGATCTTGACATAATAAGTGCACTCAAACCATGTAGAGTATTTATTTTTAAATGGGAAAAATAAATATGCTTATTATGTATTGAATACTTATAAATAGATTTTAAAAACTCCACAATTTTAAAATCGACAGGGAATAATTAATAATTTCAATATGCTCTGAAAGATAGTGAAAACTATCTTTCATTTTGTTTATATTCTCTTCCAAGAAGGGGATACTCTTTTGTAGAATTTAGTATTTTTATAGAATCTTTATAATTATTTAGGATTATTTTCATATAATGTCATCATCTTTATGATATAATTAAGGTAATAAATGGGAGTGTCTTATGGAAAAGAATAAAATTATTGGTTTAACAAAACGAGAGGTTAACGAAAGAATTGAAAAAGGTTTCGTTAATGTTTCTGATGATAATATTTCTAAAACAACTCAACAAATTATATTTGATCATACTTTTACTTATTTTAATTTTTTAAATCTATTTCTCGCAGCAATTGTCCTCTATTTTGGTCAATGGAAAAACGTGACCTTCTTAGGTGTTGTACTCGTTAATACTGCAATAGGGATTTATCAAGAATTTAAAGTTAAAAAAATAATTGATAAATTATCTGTTGTTACAGTAAAGACAGTTCAAGTTCTAAGAGATGATCATTTGGAAACAATCGAAGTTAATGAATTGGTCATGGATGATGTCATGTTAGTAGAATCAGGTTATCAAATAGGAAGTGATGCACTTATTCTCGAATCACATGGATTAGAAGTGAATGAAGGACTCTTAACGGGTGAAAGTGTACCTATATTAAAAAAACAAGATGATGAAATTTTCTCTGGTAGCTTTGTTGTGGCTGGTAGTGCGTATGCACGCGTTAATAAGGTTGGTAAGGACAATTATGTCACACAACTTGTATCAAAGGCGAAACGCAAAAATAGAGCGAGTTCAGAGATGAGAAATGCGATTAGAAAGATTATTAAAATTTTAAGTATTGTCATCATTCCAATTGGATTGATATTATTTTACTCACAACTTCAAGCGAGTGATTATGACTTACCACACGCTGTTGTTCGTACGGTAGCTGGCGTTATAGGAATGATACCTGAGGGATTGGTATTGTTAACGAGTATGTCTTTTATCCTCGGTGTTGGTAAATTAGCTAAGAAACAAGCACTTGTTCAGGAGATGGAGGCAATCGAAGCTCTTGCTCGTGTCAATGTTTTATGTTTAGATAAAACTGGTACAATTACAACCGGTAATTTAATTCTTAAAGAAGTGTACTCAATAGAAGAATCAACACATAATATAGATAGATTAATGTCTATTATGTCTCATAGTTTTGATGATGATAATCCAACACAACGTGCCTTAAAAGATGCTTATGAAATCGATCAAAGTGTCATCATCAATCAATTACTTCCATTTTCATCTAGTCGTAAATTTCGTGGTTTAGATTGTGATTTAGGTCAATTTGTTTTAGGTGCCCCTGAATTTATATATGGTGACACAATGACTCAAGAACAATCTTCACGTATAGAATCATTATCTGTTCAAGGTTTAAGAGTATTATTATTAGCTGAAGTGAATCATTTAAATTTTGAAACAGGATCATATGACTTAAAGAAACCATTAGCGTACATTACACTGGTCGATCAGGTTAGAAATGACGCTAAAGAAACGATTCAATTTTTTGAAAATAAAGGTGTACGTATTTGTATTTTATCAGGAGACAATCCTGCTGCCGTTTCTCACATAGCTCAAAGTGCTGGTGTGAGTGATACGACGTACATGGATGCACGACTGTTACCAACTGATCTTCAAGAGATCAAATCGTTGGTAAACAAATACTCAATTTTTGGACGTGTCAAACCAGAACAAAAACAAGATATTATACAAGCTTTACAATCTAATGGGGACGTTGTCGCTATGGTTGGAGACGGTGTTAATGATGTTTTGGCTTTAAAAGAAGCGGATTGTGGGATATCTATGGCTTCAGGAAGTCAAGCGGCAAAGCAAGCATCACATATCGTATTAATGAATTCAACATTTGCGTCAATGAAGGATATTTTTGCGGAAGGGAAATCTATTATTGCGAATATTGAAAGAGTCAGTTCTTTGTATCTAACAAAAACAATTTACTCTTCAATACTAAGTGTTATTTTTGCATTTTCATTTTTATCATATCCGTTTACACCGTTACAACTGAGCTTAATTAGTTCATTTGCGATAGGGATACCATCATTCTTCTTAACTTTAGAAAAATCTGAAGAAGTAACTCATGGCGGATTCTTAAAACATGTCATTTCAATTTGTGTACCATGTGGTTTAACAATGGTGATCTATATGGTTGGAATCAGTATATTTGCACATATTTTTCAAATGACAACTTCTGTTGCGTCAACTTATTATTTTGTCACAGCAGGATGCATAAGTTTCACTGTAGTCTATTACGTATGTTTACCATTATCAAGAATACGTTCGCTATTAATGATGATCTGTATAGGTTTATTTTATGGAACATTGTTCCTATTCCCTGACTTTTTCTCAATATATCCGATTATTAGTTTTAAAGTCATTTGGCTAATACCAGTATTATTCTCTATTATTCCTTTTGTAAATTATTTAAAGAGATGTTTAAACTACTGTTATAAAAAATACCGAATGAACTGATTTCTCGTTTTTTGTATTCTTTTGTCACTATCGGTTAAAATATATTAGGATGCTATTCGGGGTGAAAATATGACTTTAAACAAGAAAAGATTAATAAGAGATTTATCTATTGGATGCGGTATTATTGTCGTTGTGGCATTGTTCTGTTGGCTCATTTTTGGCTCATCAGATAAACACTTAGGTGAGCATTCATTAGAAATTAATCATGAAATGGATTATACAAAATATGTAGAACAAATTAATGCACCAGTTTCCCAAATTATAATAGATGATTCATTATTAGAAACTGATAAGGTTGGTAAATACGATGTCATATTAAAAGTAAATAAAAAAGAATATACTTTAATAGTTAATGTTATTGATACGACTCCACCCATCGTAGAGACTCAGGATCTAACGATTATGAAAGGTGAAACGTATACGATAGAAGATTTTATAGTGAGTGTTGAAGATGATTCACCGACAACACTTAAATATCAAAATGACAAAACATATGAATCAGCAGGTGTTTATGATATTGTCATTATTGTCAGTGATAGTTCTCAAAATGAGACAAAAGTGAATGTTAAGTTAACTATTAATGAAGATACAACTGCACCATATATAACAGGATCAAATCAAACATATTATGTAGGAACAACTATAAATTATAAAGGTTTGGTTAAAGTAAGTGATGATTATGATCCATCACCAACATTAACAATCGATTCTTCTGCTGTAGATATAAATACTCCAGGTAAATACAGTGTTTACTTTACAGCTGTAGATGCAAGTGGAAATAAAGCATCAAAGACTTTACAAGTGACAATTAAAGAAAAACCTGTTGCTGATGGAACAAAAATTGTTTATTTAACATTTGATGATGGACCATCAAAATTCACACCAGAAGTCTTAAAGATATTAGATCAATATGGTGCAAAAGCAACATTCTTTGTGACGGGATTAAATCCAGGTTATTTTAAATATATAAGTGATGCACATAATGCAGGTCATACAATAGGATTGCATACCTATTCACATGATTATTCAAAATTATATGCATCTACAGATGCATACTTTAATGACCTCGATAAAATTGGAAATCTTGTTAAAGATTATATAGGTTATGTTCCAAAATACATTAGATTTCCAGGTGGAAGCTCTAATGCCGTCAGTAAAAAGTATTCTCAAGGTATAATGACAAAACTTGTTTCACAAGTTCAAGATAAAGGATATATTTATTATGATTGGAATGCTGAAAATGGCGATGGAAGAAATGGTGTTTCTGAAAAAGAAATGATAAAATTAGCGACATCATCCTCAGCAAATGAAATTATGATTTTGATGCATGACGCTAATGGAAAACAAAGTACAATAAATACACTTCCAACAATCATTGAATACTATTTAAATAAAGGATATGTCTTTAAAGCAATAGATGATACATCAATTGTCCCTCATCATTCAGTAAATAATTAGCCCAAATAATTGGGCTTTTTTTGTATGTCATTTCATATAGTTATAAAGGTGATGTTATGGCAAATAAAAAACAATATGTATTATTTATAGTTATATTAATTGTATATTTTATATTATTAAAATATATGTTTCATATTGCTTTTCCTGTAATGATGGCTTTATTTGTTTATTATAGTTTAAGACCCATTCTTGATTTTATAGATCAACGTTTTATGGTAAAAAGGAATCTCATAGGTATTTTACTTTTACTTGTTCTATACGCTATAGTGATTGTCTTACTCATAGGACTCGGATTTATCATATTTATGACATTAGAACAATTAATTGAACGATTTCCGGTTTATTACCAAAACTCAATATCACCGCTATTATCAACAATACAAATTAAAATTAATGAAGTTCTCTCTACCTTAGGGAAAACAACAATGACACTTTCACTGGATTCTATGGGACAGGACGTGTTGATCAAATGTATTGAGGCAGTCAGTACATCACTACAAAAGATACCAGGTTTTCTTTTTTCTATGTTGCTATTTGTTATGTTATCATTCTATATGTTTATTGATTATGATGAAATCATGTATTATGTCACACGATTTGTTCCAAAACAATCATTGGAGAAATTTATCTCAATTAAAAATCATACAATGAGAACATTAAATATTTATCTAAGGACACAGTTAACAATCTTTTGTATCAACTTTATGATTATGTCTATATCATTTAGTATTATTAGATTACCACATCCTTTTGTAATTGCCACTTTAGGCGCTATCATGGACTTTTTACCACTCATAGGAGTTGGTCTTGTTATGGTCCCTCAGATTATCTATTTTATTATTCAAGGGTCTTTATTAAAGGCGGTTTATTTGATCTTAATTTATATATTTATTAACTTAATAAGAGGTATGTTTGAACCTTATCTTATGAGAAAGTCTATGAAAATTCCTTCATTACTCATTATAGTCTCTCTTGTTATTCATCTTTATATATTTGGATTTGTTGGCGTTATTTTATCACCGATACATTTAAATCTCTTCTTTATTATGTTAGAGAGTATGCAAAGACAAAACAATATTGAAATAGAAAATCGTCACTGATATAATATCTCTAAATGGGGGTAATAAGGATGACTAAAAAATATTTCTTTTTTGATATAGATGGAACGCTAACAGATCGAACTAATGGACAAGTTGTAGAGAGTGCTCAATCAACAATTAAACAACTACAAGAAAATGGACATTTTGTCGCTATTGCGACAGGAAGGGCCTATTATAAAACAAAGAAAGTTGCTGATTTGTTAGGGATTAAAAACATTGTAAGTAATGGTGGAAAAGCAATTGTTATAGATGGTCAATTGGTTGAAAATGCACCTTTAGATCATGAAAAAGCTTGTGCTTTAATACATCAAGCAGAAGAATTAGGATATGGTGTTATTATATCACCTAACGACAGTATTGATGTCTTTATGAATAACGAAACATTTATTAAACAAGTAGGATATCGTAAAGAACCAACACGTTATTTTTATGAACAAAATAGACCATATGAATCATTAAAGAATATTTATAAGATTTATATAGCAATACCTCGTCAAGATGAACACTTATTAACATTAAAAGATACGATTGGACATTTACGATTTGTTGAAGATTACATTACATTTCAACATGATGCAAAAGACGAGGGGATTGAAAAAACAATAGACCTACTAAAAGCTAATAATGAAGATATCGTTGTCTTTGGTGATGACTTTAATGATTTGGTTATGTTTAAAGAGAAATGGACATCAATCGCAATGGGTGATGCCTGTCAAGAACTTAAAGATAAAGCGACTTATATTACAGATTCAAGTGTTGAAAATGGAATAAGAAACGCTTGTTTGCATTATGGATGGATTAAAGAATAACAGCAGGAAACTGTTGTTTTTAATTTCTTAAATATGGATAAAGATTGTATACAATTATACTATATGGTATAATACTTAAAGAAGGGTAGGTGCATTTATGGGGAAAAGCATTACAGAATTTTTTGAAAAATCACTATCAGAAAATGATATCCCGAACGAACTCTATGGGGAATACTCTGTTAAAAAAGGGTTAAGAAATGAAGATGGCACTGGTGTTTTGGTTGGTTTAACAAAAATATCAGATGTTGTTGGATATAAAAAAGTAGATGGAAAAAAAGTAGATGATTATGGAAGTCTTTTTTATAGAGGGGTTAATGTTAAAGATATTGTTTCATCATCTAAAGAAAAGCGATTCTTATTTGAAGAAGTATGCTTTTTAATTCTTTTTGGTTATTTACCAAATGAAAAAGAGTTTTCTGATTTTAAATCAATCTTAGCGCATTGTTATACATTGCCACAACATTATTTAGAAGCAAATATATTAGGTTTTCCAGCGAAGAATCTTATGAATAAGATTCAACAGGAAGTCCTTATGTTATATAGTTATGATAGTGATCCTGATAATACAGGGATAGAGGAAACATTAGGGAAAGGAATTAATTTATTAGCGAAAATTCCTTCTATTGTGTGTTATACCTATCAAACAAAAAATCACTATTTTGATAATCAAAGTTTGGTTATTCATCATATTAATCAGGAGTATAGTATTGCAGAAACAATACTACACTTACTTAGAGATGATGGACAATTTACTCAAAAAGAAGCTGAAGTATTAGATATAGCACTTGTTTTACATGCGGATCATGGTGGAGGTAATAACTCAACATTTACTAATGTCGTTATTTCTTCAACTGGGACTGACATTTATTCAAGTGTTGCAGGCGCAATTGGTTCATTAAAAGGACCACGTCATGGGGGTGCTAACCTCGCAGTTAAGAAACAAATGGATTTAGCAATTCAGGACTTAGGCTTAGACGCTACTGATGAAGACATTAATAAATTAATCAACCGTATCTTAGATAAAGACTATAATGATAATGCTGGATTAATTTATGGTATTGGTCATGCGGTTTATACAAAGAGTGATCCACGTAGTGAAATCATCTCTGCTTGTTGTAAGGAACTGGCTATTGAAAAAGATAGAGTCAAAGAATATGAGTTCTATTGTCGTTTCGCAAAAGCTGGTGTTGCTGCAATGAAAGAAAGAAAAGGAATCAATGTCTCTACAAACGTCGATTTCTATAGTGGATTCATGTATGATATGTTAGGAATTCCAAGTGATCTTTATACATTATTATTTGTTATTGCAAGAACAGTTGGATGGATTGCACATAACATTGAATCAAAATTATATTCAAATCGTATTATTAGACCTGCGACAAAATATGTAGGAAAAGCAACTGAATACGTTGCTCGTAATGAAAGAAGTGATTAAAAGATATTGGTGATCCAATATCTTTTTTTATATATTTTTAATTGTATGAGCCCAATCAATAAATGGCTTAACTGTGCTTTTATTGCCCTTCAAATAATAGATTTTATAAACTGTTTTTAATTCTACATCTGTTATATTAATAAGTTTGCGATTGTCACCATCATCCCTGTACTGGCTCACTAACTTTGTTGATATAGTTAGTGAATTATTTTTTTTAACTGTTTGTGAAAATAGAAAGAAATCAGTAAAAAGTTTTATAGAAATATTCTTCTTTAAGCTATCATAAATTTCCTTTTGCTTCGCATAGAAACTTCCACCTACATATAACATACTAATTTCAGTATTAGTTAAATTGTAAAAAGAAAGACTATCCTCTTTAGATAATGGGTGTTGTATTGGAACAGAGAGCAGTATGTGATCTTCTAAAAATGGTATACATTCTATATTATTATGATCATAATCCAAATCGCTAATTATGAGATCGTATTTATTATTGATAAGTAAATCATATAGTGATTCATTAGAATTGAATTGTTCTGTTGTCAACTCATAATCAGGATGATCGGAACTAAATAATGGCGCACAGTACCATAATGGACCAGGGTCACTAAATCCAATACGTAATGATAATTCGTGATGAACAAGTTCATCAAGCTGTCTTTTCATTTCATTAACCTGATTAATTATTTGTGATGCATATTCTAAAGCAATTTTTCCATTGTCATTGAGTATGATTTTATTTTTCTTTCTTTCAAATAATTGTATCCCCAATTCATTCTCTAATTTCTTTATAGAGATACTTAATGCGGGTTGAGAAATATGTAGTTCATCAGCAGCTTTCGTTAGATTTGATGTTTTCGCAATTGTTTGAAATTGAATTAATTGATTTATTTCCATAAGTCCTCCAGTATAAATTATATTTATACTATCATTAATATCCTGTATTGTACATATAAAAATATTTACTTTATGATAAAGATACATGATGAAATCATGGAAATAAATGGAGGTATTCAATATGAATAATAAAAAAATAGCTTTAGTAACTGGAGGTAGTCAAGGGATAGGACTTGCTACCGTTGAGCTGTTTGCGAAAAATGGATATGGTGTTGTTATTGCTGATATTAAGCAAGAACAAGCTGAAAATGTGGCTAAAAGATTAAAAAGTGATGGTTATGATGCTTTTGCTGTTGGATGTGATGTAAGTAAAGAAGAAGATGTAAAGTCTATGATGGAGTGTATTATGAAAGTCTTTGGTAGACTTGACGTTGCTGTAAATAATGCAGGAATACACCAAACACCACATATTAATATTATAGATATGCCAGTAGAACAGTATAGATCATTGACAGATATAAATCTTATGGGAATTTGGTCATGTATGAAGCATGAAATACCACTTATGTTAAAAAGTAATGATTGCGCTATTGTTAATGTTTCATCGGTTGGTGGTGTAGTCGGGACTGCGGGTGAATCAGTATATACTGCGACAAAGCATGGTATTTTAGGTTTAACGAAGGCAACAGCGTTGGAATACGCAAAAGAAGGAGTAAGAATTAATGCGGTTTGTCCAGGTGCTATCTATACACCAATGGGAGATACGTTATTGTCAAGTGCTCCGGGATTAGAGGAAGCGTTACAGAACATGATACCAGCTGGGCGTTTAGGCCAAGCAGAAGAGATCGCTGAAGCGATTTACTGGTTAGCTAGCCCACAAGCGAGTTATGTAGTAGGACATTCATTAATTGTTGATGGCGGAATGACAGTCTAGAGATTAAGAGGTGGTATTTATGACACATAAGAAATTAGGGTTTGGTTTAATGAGATTACCATTAAAAGAAAATGATTCGAACGTCATTGATGATATCGAATTAAATAAAATGGTTGATCTCTTTATAAAAAATAAGTTTAAGTATTTTGATACAAGTTATGTATATCATAATGGAGAAAGTGAAACGGCAATAAAAAAAGCACTCGTGGATAGATATCAACGATGTGATTATTTGCTTGCTAACAAATTACCTGTATTTATTATTTCTAAGAAAGAGGAAGTAGAAAATATTTTCGAGGAACAATTAGAAAAATGTGGAGTATCATATTTTGATTATTATCTACTTCATAATTTGAATTTAGAAAATTATGAACATCAGGTAACTCAGCTAGAAATGTTTGATTATTTAAAAATAAAGAAAAGTGAAGGGAAAATAAGAAAAATTGGCTTCTCATTTCATGATTCATTTGATATTTTAGATAAAATCTTAACTGAACATCCTGAAGTTGATTTTGTGCAAATTGCCTTAAATTATTATGATTGGGAGAGTCAATCAATACAATCAAGATTATGTTATGAAACTATAATTAAACACAATAAAGAAGTCATTGTTATGGAACCTGTGAAAGGTGGTATGTTGTCAACTCTAGACGAATATTGCATGGATTTATTTGATGATTTGAACCCAACTTATTCAACGACTTCGTGGGCTATTCGATTTTCTGCAAGTTTACAAAATGTCTCAACAGTTCTTTCGGGAATGTCATCAAATAAACAAATGATTGATAATATTTCTTATATGAATGAATTTAGACAACTCACAGGACAAGAAACAAGTCGCCTATTATCTATTGCTGAAAAGTGGAGAGAAAAAAAGGTGATTAATTGTAGCCGTTGTCAACATTGTATAAATGTATGCCCTAAAAGTATTGAAATTTCAACCATACTAGAAATATACAATAGTATTATGAATCAACCAAATCCACAATTTAACGCTGAACTCAACTATTATAAGAATATAAAGTATAAGGAACACGGTTTCGACCAATGTGATTCTTGTATGAAATGTGATAGAGTTTGTCCAAATGATTTGAATATTTATAATGAGCTAAAACATGTAACTGATTTTTTAATGAAGTACGGGTTTTAATTTCATTCATATTATGAAAATACAAATCTCTTTAAGTGTTTATTGATATAATTGTATTGAGGTGAATACAATGATTAAAATAATATTCTTTGATGTTGATGGCACATTGATATCAAAACAAAATCCAATAATAAAAGAAGACGTTATAAGTGCCTTAAAACACCTTAGAGAGAAAGGGATCTATTTAATTGTTGCGACAGGTAGACACAAAACAGAAATAGATGAATTAAAGTTAGAGGAATCATTTGTTTTTGATGGTTATCTCTATTTAAACGGAGGGTATTGTGTATTTAATGATACTGTTATATATGAAAATAAACTTGCCGTTCAAGATGTTGAATATATGCAAGACTACATTAATAATCATGATTTAGCATGCTTATATGTAGAAAGAGATGAAATCTATTTAAATAGAGTTAATCAAAATGTTATTGATGCTCAGGCATCAATACATTCACTCATACCACAAGTTAAAACAGTAAGTGATTTCAATGAGTTATATCAAATTAACCCTTTTGTGGGAGCAAGTGAACTTGAAGGGTTGCTGTCAGGAACAAAAGAGAGTAAGGCGACATCTTGGCATGAAAAGGCATATGATGTTATTCCGATGAGTAGTGGAAAAAAAGCCGGTATAGAGATTTTGTTAAAACACTTACAACTCACAAAAGAAGAGTCTATGGCTTTTGGAGATGGAGAAAATGATATTGACATGTTTCAAACAGTTGGATATCCTATCGCAATGAAAAATGCATCTTGCCATGTCAAATCTTACGCTTGTTATATATGTGGTGATATTGATGAGGAAGGAATTTTAGACGGTCTAAAACAGTTTTATCTAATATAAAAACATAAATCATTGATTTATGTTTTCTTTTTGTTGAAATCACAACAAATTCAATTTATGATAATGATACAAAGAATGGAGTGGTACAATGAAGACTATTGCAATAGTGGCAACAGGTGGAACAATTGCTGGTATGGGGGCTGATGGCAAGGCTACAAAATATATAGCAGGTAAAATTGATGTTGATCATATTTTAGAAACGATACCTATGGTGAAGGATATCGCAAACATTGAAAGTCATCAACTGTTTAGTGTTGATAGTAATAATATTCATATAAATGATTGGATGACGCTATCTAATACAATAAATGAAATCGTTAATCAAGAGCATATTGATGGTGTTGTCGTGACACATGGGACGGATACATTGGATGAAACTGCGTATTATTTAACATTAACATTACATACATCCAAACCAGTTGTTATTACGGGAGCAATGAGACCTGCGACTGCAACGAGTGCTGATGGACCATATAATCTTTATCAGGCTATTGCCTTAGCAGCTAGTGATGAAGCACATCATCAAGGTGTTATGGGATTATTTTCTAATACAATATTCTCAGCAAGAGATATTCAGAAAATCAGCAATTACAAGGTTGATGCCTTTGATCATAGAGGATTTGGTTGTTTAGGTTTTATGCAAGATCAAGACGTTTCTTTTTATACACGAACATTTAAAATACATACCCTTGCATCTCGTTTTTCAGAAGAACCTATTACATCATTACCAAATGTCGCAATAGCCTATTTTTATGTTGGTGCTCCAAGTGATAGTCTTTACCATCTTGCGAAAACACATAAAGGAATTGTTATTATAGGTTCAGGCAATGGAAACTACAATGACGAATGGAAAAAAGCAATATTGGATCTATCTCAACAAGGTATAATATTTGTTCGCTCATCACGTGTTAATCAAGGTGTCGTATTTAAGGACAATATCTTTGATCCAACAAATGCATGTATACCAGCCAATACACTTTCAGGACAGAAGGCGCGTGTCCTACTTATGCTTTCGTTAATGCAGACGAATGATAAAACAGAAATAGAAAATATCTTTTCAAAATATTAGTCATTTAATAATGACTTTTTTTGTTTTGATCTCGTATGGGTGAAATATTCAAACACATTCATTTATAAAACATATCCTATGATAGAACTATATAAAAAAAGTAGGAGGAAAATATGAAAGTAAATGATTTTGTAACAAAAGCAGAAGCGGTATACAAAATGCAAACAATGTATCAGTTAGGTAAATTTTTAAATAGTAAAAGCGGTAGTTCGTATTTAGCTGATTGTTCAGGTTTAGTTAAAGGTATATTATGGGGTTACCCTGAAAATGGTAAATATGCCTCAAATAGTGTTCCAGATATAAATGCCAACACGATCATCTCTAAATGTTCTCTTGTATCAACAGATTTCACTAATATTAAAAAGGGTGAAGTTGTGTGGATGAATGAACATATAGGAATCTATGTAGGTGATGGGCACGTTATTGAAGCAACCGCAGCATGGGATAACAAAGTAATGAAAACAAATTTAGCGAACATTAATGGAACAGGGTGTACACATTCAAGAAAATGGATCAAACATGGTTTTCTACCATATGTCGATTATAATGAATCACAAACAATACAATTCGTATATACGGGTGTGAGTCTTGTTGATTATCTTGAATCAATTGGTGTAGACAGTTCATTTACAAATCGTGCTAAACTAGCGAGCGCTAATGGAATTTCACCATACAGTGGAACAGCTGCACAAAATACTGCACTTCTTAATAAACTAAGAGGAACAAGCAATGTCGTTGTCAATGAGACAAGGACTGTGTACTACAAAAAGTATACAGGAACAAGTGTAAGTTTAGTGGATATTCTTAAAGCATTGGGTGTAGACAGTTCTTACACAAATAGGGTTAAAATAGCAAAAGCCAATGGCATAACAGGTTACAATGGAAGCAGAGTCCAAAACAGTCAACTTGTTAACCTTGCTAAAAGTGGTAAACTTAAAGTTGCATAAAGTGAAACTCTCTACAGGGGTAGGGAGTTTTTCTTTGTCCTAATTTCTAATAAATATTTGACATATTAATAAAATTGAGTTAATATAGTTAGCGTACTACGTAACGTGCTACGTATATGAAAAGGAGAATCTATGGATAAGAAAGAAAGTATCAGTTGGTTAATTAAACAAACGCATTTGAAATTTCAATCAATACTAGAATTAAAGAATAAACAAAATGGATTGGATTTAACATGTTCACAATGTGAAGTTATTGGTTTTATGGATCATCATAATAAAATGAAACCAACAGAAGAAATCAATCCTATACTTTTAGAGCGAACTTTTCAAGTCAGTCGTGCAACAATTTGTGGGATTTTAAAACGCTTGGAAGATAAAAATGTTGTTGAAGTCATCCCAAGTCAAAAAGATAATCGTTATAAACAAATTGTTTTAACTGAAAATGCATCTGAGTTTAAAAGTTTAATGAATCAAAATTTAGTTGAAGCTGATGGTATATTACTTAAGGGAATCAGTGAAGAGGAACAGGCTCAATTTAAATATTTATTAACTAAGGTGTTAAATAACTTAAAAGAAGAAAGAAGAGAGTATTATGATTAAGGGTTTATTAAGTCAAGTTAAAGAATTTAAGAAATCTTCTATATTAGCGCCATTATGTATGGTTGGTGAAGTCGTTATGGAAATTACTTTACCATTTTTAATGGCTTTTATAGTTGATGAAGGTATTAATGGTCATGATTTAAATAAAGTGTTTATCTATGGTGGAATTATGTTGGTTGCTGCATCATTATCACTTATGTTTGGATCATTATCTGGTAAATATGCAGCTCATGCCTCAGCAGGTTTTGCAAGAAATCTTAGAAATGCGATGTTCTCTAAGATTCAAGATTTTTCATTTAAAAATGTTGATAAATATTCAACAGCAGGTTTAGTCACAAGAATGATGACGGATGTAACGAATATACAAAATTCATACCAAATGATATTAAGAATGTGTGTTCGTGCACCATTAACACTTATATGTGCAATGTTTATGACATTTACTATTAGTGCTAAGTTATCAATGGTTTTTGTCTACGCCATTATATTTTTAAGTATTGTTCTTATACTTATTATAAAATTTGCATTCCCAACTTTTCAATCTGTATTTGAGAAGTATGATGATTTAAATGCAAGTGTACAAGAAAATATTACAAATATGCGTGTTGTTAAAGCTTATGTAAAAGAACAAGATGAAACAGTTAAATTTAATAAAACATCGTATGCTGTTTATAAAATGTTTAAAAAGGCTGAAAATATTTTAGTTTTTAATGCACCATCAATGCAGTTAAGTATGTATTTTAGTTTAATTATGATTTCATATTTAGGAGCAACGATGATCGTCAGTCAAACACTGACAACAGGACAATTAATGAGTATGTTAACTTATACAACGAATATATTAATGTCATTAATGATGTTAAGTATGGTATTTGTTATGATTACAATGTCAATTGCCTCTATGAAACGTGTCTATGAGGTCTTGCAAGAAGAATCAGATTTGGTTAATCCAACAGAACCAATTTATGAGATAAGTGATGGAAGTATTGATTTTGAAGATGTGTCATTTCAATACTATGATGACCAAGATGAAGCCAATTTATCTCATATTCATTTAAATATAAAATCTGGTGAAACGATAGGTATTATTGGGGGAACGGGAAGTGCCAAATCGACATTGGTTCAGTTAATTCCTAGGCTCTATGATGTCAGTGATGGTGTTATAAAAGTTGGGGGTAAAGATGTCCGCGATTACGATTTGAAAACACTACGTGATGACGTCAGTATGGTACTTCAAAAGAATGTTCTTTTCTCAGGAACAATTCGTGACAATATTAAGTGGGGAAATCAACATGCGAGTGATGAAGATGTTCAACGCGTCTGTAAACTTGCACAAGCGGATGAATTTATTCAAAGATTCCCTGATGGTTATGACACGCATATTGAACAGGGAGGAAGCAATGTTTCAGGTGGACAAAAACAAAGATTATGTATTGCTAGGGCTTTGTTAAAGAAACCAAAAATATTAATTTTAGATGACTCGACAAGTGCTGTTGATACAAGAACAGATGCTTTAATTAGAAAAGCGTTTATTGAAGAAATTAATGAAACAACAAAAATTATTATTGCGCAAAGAATCTCCTCAATTCAAGATGCAGATAGAATTATTGTTTTAGATGATGGGAAAATCAATGCGATTGGAACACATAATGAACTCTTAGAAAACAATACAATCTATCAAGAAGTTTATGAGACTCAAATGAAAGGAGACGATGAAGATGAATAAAAAGATGGATAATAAAGCAGCAATGAAATCATTTAAAAGATTAACAAAATATATTCTCTTAAAAAATAAAACATCAGTTTTCTTTGTATTGATTTTAATCATTATCAGCTCACTTGCTTCTGTAGCGTCTTCTCTTTTCCTTAAGACGCTTATAGATCAGTATATTACTCCGATGATTGAAACAGGTGTTCATGATTTTACACCACTGATCACTGCTTTAACATATATGGCATGTATTTATGGTGTAGGTATTCTCTCAGCTTATGGATATTCAAAACTCTTGATTGAAGTCAGTCAAGGTACATTAAAGAAAATAAGAGATGACTTATTTGCACACATGGAAAAACTTCCAATTCAATATTTTGACACTCATCCTCATGGTGACATTATGAGTATTTATACAAATGATACTGATACATTGCGTCAAATGATTTCTCAAAGTATTCCACAATGTTTTGCGAGTCTAATAACAATTGTCAGTGTATTTGTCTCAATGTTGACATTATCTATACCACTTACCGGCGTTGTCGTTGTTATGGTTGTGATTATGCAAATGGCATTAAAATTCCTTGCAGGTAAAAGTGGAATTTACTTTAAAGAACAACAAAGTCAATTGGGTAACGTAAATGGTTATATAGAAGAAATGATGGAAGGGAGTAAAGTTGTCAAAGTCTTTACTCATGAAGATATTGTTAAAGAAGAATTTGAAAATATTAACCAACAGCTTTATGAAGCTGCATATCATGCAAATAAATATTCAAATTTACTTGGCCCAGTTATGGGGAATTTAGGAAATCTCTCATATGTGTTTACAGCTTTTTTAGGAGGGGTACTCGCAATTAATGGAATTGGTGGGTTAACAATCGGGTCACTCGCTGCATTCTTACAATTAAATAGATCATTTAATATGCCAATTAGTCAAATCTCACAACAATTAAATATGATTATTATGGCGTTAGCTGGTACGGAGAGAATATTTAATCTTTTAGACCAACCGGTAGAAATTAATGATGGAGTTGTGACACTTGTTCATGTCACTGAAGAAAATGGTCAGTTAATAGAGACAACAGAAAGAACTGGAGTCTGGGCTTGGAAACATCCTTATCAAGATGGAACATCTCAACTTGTTAGACTTGTAGGAAATGTCAAGTTTGAAAATGTTGATTTCTCATATGTTGAAGATAAACAAATTCTTCATGAAATTAACCTCTTTGCTGATCAGGGACAAAAGGTTGCTTTTGTGGGAGCAACAGGAGCAGGAAAGACAACAATAACAAATTTAATAAATCGTTTCTATGATATTCAAAATGGGAGTATCACTTATGATGGTATTGATATTAAATTAATTAATAAAGATGATTTAAGACGTTCATTAGGGATTGTCTTACAGGATACACATTTATTTACTGGAACAATTAAAGAAAATATTGCTTATGCTCGTCCGACTGCAACAGATGAAGAAATCTTAGCAGCGAGTCAACTTGCAAATGCGGATACGTTTATTCAGCATTTAGAACATGGATATGATACTGTCTTAACAAATGATGGATCTTCATTGTCACAAGGACAAAGACAATTGTTATCTATCGCAAGAGCAGCCTTAGCGAATTCTCCAGTTCTTATTCTCGATGAAGCAACATCTTCAATTGATTCAAGAACAGAGAAAATAGTTCAGAGTGGTATGGATCGATTAATGAGTGGAAGAACAACATTTGTTATTGCTCATAGATTATCAACGATTAAAAATTCAGATGTCATTATGGTTATGGATCAAGGGAAAATCATTGAAAGAGGTAACCATAAATCATTGTTAGAGAAAAAAGGAACTTATTATCAGTTATATACTGGTGCAATAGAAATAGATTAAAAAAACAACCCGAGGGTTGTTTTTATTTAATCTTTCTTGTCCAATTGTACTTGTCTTCAACATTACCCCATTGGATACCTGTTAAAGTGTCATATAATTTCTGTGTTAACTCACCAGTTTTGAAATCATTGATAATGACAACATCATCTTTATATTTTAATTCTCCAATAGGAGAGATAACTGCAGCAGTTCCAGTTCCGAATCCTTCTTTTAGTGCACCAGTACGACCAGCTTCCATTAACTCATCAATACTTAAGTGTCTTTCTTCTACTTCATATCCCCAATCATTTAAGATTGTTAAGATAGAGTTTCTTGTTACACCAGGAAGAACAGAACCTTCTAGAGGTGCAGTGACAATTTTATTATCAATTAAGAACATAACGTTCATTGTTCCAACTTCTTCTACATATTTTCTATGCACACCATCAAGCCATAAAACTTGAGTATAACCATTTTGTTCTGCTTTAACTTGAGCAGCGATACTAGCAGCATAGTTTCCACCACATTTCGCAAAACCAGTTCCACCTTTAACTGCACGTACATATTCGTCTTCTACCCAAATTTTAACAGGATTAACACCTTCAGGATAGTAAGCACCAACTGGTGATAAAATAATAACGAATTTATATGTTTTAGCAGGGTGCACACCAACACCAGCTTCACTAGAGAACATGAACGGTCTTACATATAAAGATGTTCCTTCTTCTGTAGGAATCCAATCTGCTTCATATTTAACAATGGCTTCTACTGATTCAACGAATAAATCAACAGGTAATTCAGCCATACATAAACGTTTATTAGAACGGATCAATCTTTCAGCGTTCATTTCAGGTCTAAATAATTGAATCTCACCATCTTGAGTGCGATAAGCTTTTAAGCCTTCAAAAGTTTCTTGAGCGTAATGTAATACCATAGTTGCAGGATCTAAAGATAAAGGTCCATAAGGGACGATTCTTGCATCATGCCAACCTTTTCCTTCAGTATAATCCATTAAGAACATATGGTCAGTAAAATAACGTCCAAACCCTAATTGACTTTGATCTGGTTTGTCTTTTAACTGGGTAGCTCTTTCGATTTTAATTTCCATAATATAATCCCCCTTAATTTATGAAAATTATACTCTTTTTTTGTATTCTGTTCAATATTTAAAAATAATTATTATTTTTTACATTCATCTATTATAATGGAAAAGAGGTGAAATAATATGATTAAGGTCTTATTGTGTTGTGGTGGAGGTTTTTCATCAAGTTATGTGAGTGAAAGAATGAAGAAGGAAATAATAGAAAATCAGTTAGAAGATAAAATATCTATGGATTTTTCACCGTTTTCAATTTCATTAGATAAAATGGATGATTACGATATATTTATTTGTTGTCCCCATTTACAAATGCATGTTAAACAACTCTTTGAAAAAAGAGATGTCACTGTTCCTATCTATATATTACCACCAAGGATCTACGGTAATATGAAAATCAAAGATATTTATGAAGATGTTGAAGATTTATTGATGATTTATAAGGAAACATCAATGAATCCAGTTCATTTTCCAAATGAAGAGAAAGTGTTAAAAGTTTTAAGAGCGTCATCATATCGTTCAAGTAAAAAATGATACAGATAAGTCTGTATCATTTTTATATAATTTCACAATGTAATGATGATAGGATATCTAAAGCTTTTTGATGAAGGTCATCATCATAACTTGCTATTCCTTGAGTATCTATATAAATTGGTGTATCAGGTTGTGCGGATTTCACCATAACAGCATTCGAAAGAACACAAATATGAGAAACAACACCAACGATTGTAATGCTTTCATACTCTTTTTTCTCTAAGTAGTAAGCAAGATCAAGAGAAGGGAAGGTTGCTTTTTTAAATGATAAACAATTTTGAAGCTTATCTTTGACTTCTCCATATAATTCCCATCCTTCAGTACTTTCAATACAATGTTCAACAGGAAGTTTTTCGCCTTCAACTGTATCTAGATAATCTGGTGTATGTGTATCTAATGTATATATGACTTCATCTTGATTATATTGATACTCTTGTACTCGTTTTAATATATGAGATTCAATATCTTTAGCACGCTCAAAACCAAGTGCACCATCAACAAAGTCTTTTTGATAGTCAATGACAATCAGTAATTTTTTCATAACCTCAACTCCTTTTCTTTATTTTACCAAAAAGAGTTGACAAGTCAATCATTTAAACATATACTTATATTATCATATGAATAATTGTTCATATGAAAGGAGGATAATATGGATAATCT
Source organism: uncultured Erysipelotrichaceae bacterium (assembly GCA_947074115.1). Classification (GTDB taxonomy): domain Bacteria; phylum Bacillota_I; class Bacilli_A; order Erysipelotrichales; family Coprobacillaceae; genus CAMTOK01. The sequence goes on from CAMTOK010000004.1 coordinate 37,122, forward strand.
AAACATTGTAAATCAAGAAACTGTAGAAAAGGTAAGAGAATCATTACCTAATGAAGAAATATTGTACGATGTTGCTGAATTATTTAAAGTTTTTGGCGATTCAACACGAATTAAAATTATTTGTGCTTTGTTTGAAGCAGAGATGTGTGTATACGATCTTGCTGCAACGCTAGGTATGACACAATCAGCAATTTCTCATCAGTTAAGAATATTAAAAAACTCTAAGCTTGTTAAATTTAGAAGAGATGGAAAACAAATGTATTATTCATTAGACGATGATCATGTTAAACAAATTTTCGATGCAGGTTATAAACATATTATAGAATAGGGGATGCTTATGTTGTATAAACTTAAAATAAAAAATTTAGATTGTGCAAACTGTGCACAAAAAATAGAAGATCAATTAAATAAACGAACTGATGTTGACTCTTGTTCAGTCAATTTTATAACACAAACTTTAACGATTGAACTTGTTGGTTCAACACAAATATCAGATATACAAAAAGTAATAACACAAATAGAACCGGGTGTTCTTATCGAACGACCAAAATTGTCACGTCAATCATTACAAACACCAAATCAACACCATCATCATGAAGGGTGCGATTGCGGACATAGTCATGAAAGTCATGATGAACATCATCATGAAAATGGATGTAACTGCGATCATAATCATGAACGTGTTGATCATGATTTAGATCAGGTTGATGGTGTCTTACTCAGATTAAATGGACTAGATTGTCCAAATTGTGCCCAAAAGATAGAAGATGCTTTTAATAAATTTGATTGGGTAAATGAAGCGGTTGTTTCCTTTTCTACGTTATCAATGAAATTATCATTAAAACATGAAGAGGAAGATTTGATCAATCTTGTTCAAAAAGAAGTTGATAAAATAGAAGATGGAATCAGGGTAGAAGATGGTCAAACCAAACAAGTTATTGAACAACCAAAATTATTTAGTTTTAAAAAAGATAAATTATTAGTCATTGGTGTTGTCCTTTATATTATTGCATTGATTATCCCAAATGAGACTATAAGTATCATTGGTTATTTATCTGCTTATTTGGTAATGGGATATCCTGTATTAAAGAAAGCATTCTTTAATTTATTTAAAGGGCATTTGTTTGATGAAAACTTTTTGATGGCAATTGCAACACTTGGCGCAATTGCTATAGGAGAATATCCTGAAGCTATCGCTGTTATGTTGTTTTTCTCTATTGGAGAAATCTTTCAATCTTATGCAGTTAATAAATCTAGACATTCGATTACTGATTTGATGGATTTAAAAAGTGAATATGCATTAGTCAAAATAGGTGACACTCAAAAGCAAGTTGATCCTACTGATGTTCAAATTAATGATATCATCATTGTAAAAGTTGGAGAGAAAGTTCCTTTAGATGGTATTGTCATTTCAGGTGAATCTACGCTTGATACATCAAGTTTAACAGGAGAATCTTTACCAAGAACGATTAAAGAAGGTGAAGATGTTCTTGCTGGTGTCATCAACTTAAGTGGTCTATTAGAAATACAGGTTACTAAAGAATATAAGGATTCAACAGTATCTAAAATTATTGATCTTATTGAAAATGCATCAAGTAAGAAAGCACCGATTGAACAATTCATTACACGTTTTGCGAAGGTCTATACACCGATTGTTGTGTTCTGTGCTCTTGCATTAGCAATTATTCCACAATTTATATTTAATGATGTAGAGAGCAGTGTATGGGTCTATAGAGCATTGACATTCTTAGTTGTCTCATGTCCTTGTGCGTTAGTTGTTTCTGTTCCTTTAGGACTCTATGCAGGTGTTGGGAAAGCAAGTCGATTAGGTGTACTAGTGAAAGGTGGAAACTATCTAGAACAACTTCAAAAATTAGATACAATTGTATTTGATAAAACAGGAACTTTGACTTATGGACGTTTTAGTGTTGTTGATGTTGTTGGACATCCTGATACCTTAATGTATGGCGCTTATGGAGAAGCATTAAGTAATCACCCGATAGCGAAAAGTATAACAAAGAGTTATACAGGTGAAATAGATTATACACGTTTAACTGATTTTAAAGAAATTGCGGGTAAAGGGATTGAAGTCACATTTGATGGTATAAAAATGTTACTTGGTAATTATCATTATCTAAGTGAAAACAATATTGTTGTACAAGAAAATAACGCTGTTGGAACAGTCGTTTATATAGCTTTAGGAAATGAATTCATTGGATCTATTGTTGTTGCTGATACAATTAAAGAAACATCTCAAGTGGGATTAAAAACACTAAAAGAAAGTGGTATTAAAGAAACTGTTATGTTAACAGGTGATCGTAAAATTGTCGCACAAGACATTGCAGCACAACTTGGTATCGATACTGTTTACAGTGATTTGTTACCACAGGATAAAGTCACACAACTAGAAACAATATTATCTGAGGATCATGAATGCGTTGGATTTGTAGGAGATGGAATTAATGACGCTCCAGTCCTTGCACGAAGTGATATTGGATTTGCGATGGGTGGTATTGGAAGTGATGCTGCTATAGAAGCAGCTGATGTTGTTTTAATGAATGATGATATTGGTGCAATTGGTGAAGCAATTCAAGTATCAAAGAAAACACATAAAATACTCATTCAAAACATTACGTTTACACTTGTTATAAAAATAGGTGTACTGATCTTAACAATGTTTGGGTTTGCAGATATGTGGATGGGTGTTTTCGCAGATGTTGGTGTCACATTAATTGCAATAGCAAATTCAATGAGAATTATGAAATAAAGGGCGAGTCGCCCTTTTTTTGTATCTTTTGAGGGTTTTATGGGATATAATACAATTATTGTGAGGTGGATTATGACATTAGCTGAAATCGAACCTGGGACTCAGGTTAAAATAATACAAGTTCAAGGAGAAGGGTTATTACGTATGCGTCTTCTTGAGATGGGATTAACACCGAGAACGTTAGTCAAAGTCAGAAAAGTAGCACCATTAGGTGATCCTATTGAAGTCTATTTAAGAAGTTATGTTTTAACATTAAGAAAGGCAGATGCTGCTCAAATTGAAGTTGAGGTGATCGAAAATGAATAAAACAATTGCATTAATAGGAAATCAAAACTGTGGTAAGACAACATTATTTAATGCACTTACTGGATCAAATCAACATGTTGGTAATTTTCCTGGTGTAACAGTTGAATTGAAAAAAGGGATTATAAAGAAATTAAAAGACAATTGTGTTTTGGTTGATTTACCAGGGATTTATTCTTTATCACCATATACAAGTGAAGAGATTGTTTCAACAGAATATTTAATAACAGAAAAACCGGATTTAATTATTAATATTTTAGATGCAACGAATATAGAAAGAAATCTTTATTTAACAACACAACTTATAGAATTAAATATACCTATGATTCTTGTTCTAAATATGATGGATGAAGTGATATCAAGTGGAAACTGTATTGATATAGATGGGTTTAGTGAACGTATAGGATTGCCTGTTATACCAGTATCAGCAAGTAAAAATGAAGGAATTGATGATGTCTTATGTTGTATAAGAGATACACTAGAAACACCTTTAAGACATCTTGATTTATGTCATGGCCCCGTTCATAAAGCAGTTCATTCAATTTCTCATTTGATAGAAGAAAGAGTTCATCAATTGGACCTTCCACTTCGTTATTGTGTAACACAAATCATTGGTAAAAATGAAACGATGATTAGACGTCTTCAATTAAATGAAAGTGACATGCATATCATAGCTCTTATCATTGATTCAATGGAGACTGAAACACAAACAGACCGCGAAGCGGCTCTTGTAGACATGCGTTACTTATTTATTGAAGATTTATGTGAACATTGTGTCTTTAAAGAACAAGAAACAAATGAGCAAATTCGTTCAGAAAAAATTGATGCAATACTGACTCATAAATACCTAGGGATTCCGCTTTTTATAGCGATCATGTTGTTAATTTTCTTTTTAACATTTACGGTATTTGGAGAACCATTACAAGGTCTCATGGAAGAGGGGATAGGATTACTGACAGGACAAATCGCAAACCTACTTAATCAATTTCATGTGGCTTCATGGCTCACAACGCTAATCACTGAAGGGATTTTGGTTGGTGTGGGAAATGTTCTTTCCTTCTTACCAGTTATCGTTATTCTATTTATATTCTTATCGATGTTAGAAGACAGTGGTTATATGGCACGTGTTGCCTTTGTTATGGATAAGTTATTAAGAAAAATTGGTTTATCAGGAAGAAGTTTTGTTCCCATGTTAATTGGATTTGGTTGTAGTGTTCCAGCCATAATGGCGACACGAACATTATCCAGTGAAAGAGATCGTAAGATGACGATCGTTCTTACACCATTTATGTCGTGTAGTGCAAAATTACCAATATACGCTATGATTATTGCTGCATTTTTTCCAACAAAGAGTGCAGTTGTTATGATTACGATTTACTGTATCGGGATTTTTGTTGCGATTATCAGTGCAATTTTACTTAAGAATACAATCTTTGTAGGGGAGTCAGTTCCATTTGTTTTAGAACTTCCAGCCTATAGAATTCCGACAATTAGGAATGTCATGATGAATGCATGGGACAAAGCCAAAGACTTTATCAAAAAAGCTTTTACGGTTATCTTTTTAGCCTCAATCATCATTTGGTTCCTACAAAGTTTTAATTTCCAATTTGAAATGGTTGTCGATAGTCAAGATAGTATTCTTGCTTATCTAGGGACTCTCGTGTCACCGATATTTGCTCCATTAGGATTTTCAGATTGGCGTGCATCAACAGCGATCATTACTGGAATTACTGCAAAAGAATCAGTTGTTTCTACTTTATCGGTTTTAACATCTTCATCAACAACTGAAATGTTAAATTCAAGTTTGATTGGTATCTTTACACCATTAAGTGCTTTTTCATTTTTAGTTTTCACTGTTTTATATATGCCTTGTATTGCTGCTTTTGCAGCTACAAAAAGAGAACTAGGGGGTTATATCCCAGCTTTATTAACAGTTGGTTTTCAAACAGGTATGGCTTATATTGTTGCTTTTATAATTTATCAATTAGGAAGTTTACTTTTATAGGGAGGAAATATAATGAAACAAATATTAGAAATATCACGACAAAAACAAATAAAAGATTCATTTTTTAGACATAACATTCATACAGTGTTTTGTGATGATAAAAAAGATGTCCATGATTATTTAAGTGCTCATTTAAAGGAAAACTCAAAGATTGCAGTTGGAGGAAGTGTCACTTTAAATGAATTAGATATTATTAAGTTTTTAAGACAACCTCAATATTTATTTATAGACCGTTATCTTGAAGGTTTAACAAGAGAAGATATGCATGAAAAATTTAGAGAAGCTTTTGAATCCGATTATTTTATTACAAGTTCTAACGCCATTACAGTAGATGGATGTTTATATAATATCGATGGGACAGGTAACCGTGTTGCTGCAATGATATATGGTCCAAAAGAAGTTATAGTTATTGTTGGAATAAATAAAATATTTGATTCAAAAGAAGAAGCATTACATCATATTAAAAATGTGAGTGCTCCAAAAAATGCATTACGATTAAATAAAAAAACACCGTGTGCTGTTACAGGACAGTGCATCAATTGTTTAAGTTTAGATCGTATATGTAGCTCTTATGTAGAACTTTCATATCAATCATCTAAGAACCGCATCACAATACTTATTGTTAATGAAACATTAGGCTATTAGGAGGGAAGTTATGAAACGAGGATTGGTATTTGCCGGAGGAGGCTCTAAGGGGTCTTATGAAGCTGGTTTTGTTAAAGCATTGCGTGAACAAAACTTGACTTTTGATATCGTAACAGGAACATCTGTAGGGGCACTTAATGGGTGCCTGTTTGCCCAGGAAGACTATGAAAAGATTGAGCAGTTATGGATGACTGTGAGTGCTAGCGATATATTTGCTGATATACCACCAAGTGTAAAAAACTTTAATTATGAAATATTGGTCAATGACACTAACCTTGTTGTTGATTTCTTTAAGAATTATCTAAAGGAAAAGGGTGCTGACATTGCACCTTTTAGAAAACTTGTTAAATCTTATTTGGATGTTGATAAGTTAATGGCATCACCCATTGACTTTGGATTATGTACTGTTCGCTATCCATCGTTAAAACCACTCTTTATAACAAAAGAACAAATGCCTAAAAATCAAGTCTCTGATTATTTGATTGCTTCAGCATCTTGTTTTCCAGTTTTTCCAATTTGTCATTTCAATGGAGAATCATTTATCGATGGTGGTTATTATGATAATGTCCCTGTAGATTTAGCTCTTGAAATGGGCGCAACAGAACTCATCATCATTGATTTAAATACAAAACCTACGCATAGATATTATGCAGATCGTCCTAAAATGATTTATAGCATTTCATATTCTGATTTAGGGACATTTATGGATTTTTCAAGACAAAGATTAAATCGTAATTATATTTTAGGTTATTTAACCGCAAAGAAAGTATTTGAAGAATATTTAGGTAAAAAGTATACCTTTGAAACAATACCGGTTCAATTGATGAATAACTTCTATTATATTGAATTAGACTGTGAACGTATGATGAGACGTGCGCTAGGAAACAATCAAACAAGCCCACTCTATGAAAGATATTTAGAAGCAAACCATGGGATATCCTTAAAAATAACAGATTATTATTGTTTTACATTAGATTGGTTAGGAGATATACTCCTATGGGATGAAACCCATGTTTATCAATTTGAAGAAGTTGTTAGTATAATCGAACAAAATTTTACTTTAGCTCTTTCAAAAAACTATTCATTATTATTAGAACTAAAGGAACTAAAAAACTTAAGCAAAAAGAATTTAATTAATTATCTCATCAATGTCAGTCATACAAAAAAACAAAATGAATTAAGTACACAGTATCTATTAACTCTTTTTCCAAAGGAGTTTATGATTGCTCAACTTGTGTATACTATATTAAAAACAAAGCCTTTACAATAGTAAAGGCTTTTTATATGGAGGTGAGTTGATGAAGAAAAAAACAATAGTCATTGCAGTTGGTTTATGTCTGGTTGGGATTTGTGTATGTTTTGCATATGACTATTTCTATAAAACAAGAACACCTATCATGAAATACAAGGCGAGTCAATCATTTGATGAAACAATAAAGGTAGTCGCAAGTGAATCTTATTCTCCATTTTCGTTTTATGATGAAGAGGGGCTACCAACAGGATTAGATGTTGAAAGAATAAACGTCCTTTCAGAACTTATGGAGGTTAACATAGATTTTCAACTCATGGATTCAGAGGAAGCATACCTTTTATTTAATGAAGGTGAAGTTGATATATTTTTAAATTACGAATTAAGAGATTCAAATCATCACAAGAGTATACCAGTAGGGTATAATCAATATGTTGCTTTTGGGAAAAGGCCAGTAATGGGATTAGACGATTTATATAATAAGAAGTTAGCGATTATTAAGAATTGTGCTTGTTATGATCTGTTTATTAAACCTATGGGATTAACAGATCACTATACAGTTTATGAAACAATAGAAGAAGCACTCTTTGATCTAAAAAGTGAGAAGATTGATTATTTATTAGGTAAATATTCAGTCATCAATAGAGTGATAGGTGATTTAAAAATCAATACAATAACAACCCAAAGTCAAGTCCTTGCAAGCAGTTCATTTACCTATCTTGTTAATGAGAAGAATGATGATCTTCTTTTCAATTTAAATCAAGCATTAGAAACAATACAAAATAATGGAATCAATGATGAACTTATCTCAAGGTGGAGAGGTCATTATATAAGTACATTAAATATCATTGATTACTTCTCATACTATAAAGTACAAATATTTGTATTAGTCACTATTTTAATCATCGTTTATATAATGAAACTCATTTATGATAAAAATCTGATGGTAAAAGGATTAAAGAATCAACAAGGTGAATTAGAAAATTATTTACAGTACGAACAGTTAATAAAAGATATGACACACTCACTCTATGAAAGTGTTTTAGAATTTAATTTAACAACCGGTAAGCCAACAAATCAAGCAACACTTAATCAACTCTCACTACTTGATTTAGAACGTCAATATACATTTAATGAATTGATTGATCATGTTGCTGACTATTTTGTTGATATTCATTATCAAACTGAATTTAAAAAGCAATATCAATTAGAGAGATTACTAGATCTATTTCATAATGGAATAGATAAATTTATTTTTGAATATAAGGGAATGCGTGGAGATGGAGAAGGGTTATGGTATAAAGACCATGTACGATTATTTAAAATGAATAAAGATCAGTCATTACGCATGATAATTTATAGAGAGAATATAGAAGATAGTAAACAACTCGAACTCTCCTTAATAGAAAAGGCAAGTCGTGACCCAATGACTCTATTGTTTAATAAAAAGGAAACGGAATCAAGGATAGATTTGCTTCTCAATCAAGATCAATATGGTATGTTTCTTATTTTAGATATTGATAAATTTAAAATGATTAATGATACATATGGCCATCCTATAGGTGATGAGTGTATTGTTTCACTTGCTCATATATTAAGAGAAATATTTCCAATACATGATGTTGTAGGAAGAATTGGTGGCGATGAATTTATTGTTTATTGTCCATTGATTAAATCAAAGAAAGAAATATTATGTAAAATAAGTGATTTAAAGTATCGATTAACTAAAGTACAAATAAAGGATATATCTAATTTATATATTAGGGTTTCAATAGGTTGTATACTTGCTCATAAGGGTGATGATTATCAAATGTTATATCAACGGGGTGATGTAGAACTTTACCATGCAAAGAATAAAGAGAGAAATCATGTCAGTCTCAATATAGTATAAAATAAAAACAGATATAAAGCCCTGTATGTAGGGTGACTTTATATCTGATTTTTTTTATATATTTCATATAATCCATAACTTGTTAAATGGGGAATGTGTTCATCAATAGGTAATGCTTTAAGAATTGATGGATCAATATCACCTGTTGATATTATTGATAATGGTGATTTAAATTCTTTTTGAATATTTTGAATGAGATAAAGTGTTTGTCCTATAAAGCCATTAACAATACCACTTTGCATACTCTTAACTGTATTTTTAGCAATTGTATGAGTTGGTTTTATAATTTCAATATGAGGTAACTTAGCGGTTTGATTCATAAGCGCATGAGCAATAATCTCAAATCCGGGAGCAGTCACACCACCAACATAGGCTTGATCAGATAATAAATCTAAAGTCGTCGCTGTTGAGAAATCTATAACTAAACATGTTTTATATTGACGACTGTGTGCGCCAACAAGATTGGCTAGCCGATCTGAACCTACTGAAGATGGATCTTCAACCTTTATATTAAGACCTGTTTTTATTCCAGGACCAACAATTAATGATTGGACATTTAAATATTTATTTATAGATTGAGAAACAATATGAGTTTGCGTTGGGACAACGCTACTAATAATAGAACCTTCAATGAAATGATGTTCAATCTTTTGGGATGAGATGAATTGTAACAATAAGAATCCATATTCATCGATTGTTCTCATTGTTGTAAGAATAGAAAAATTTGAAATTATTTTTTGATCATTTATAAGAGAAAATGTCGTTTTTGAATTTGCAATATTGACAGTAATAATCATGATTTTCACTCCTTTGACATTATTATACATAAAAAAATGATCAAATGGAATGATAAAATAAATAGGAATAATTACTATTTAGGTATTGCAATTCCTAAAAATAGGAGTATAATGAAGGTAGATGATATTTAAGGAGGAAAATAGAAATGTCTAAATACGCTGGAACTAAAACTGAAAAGAATTTAATGGAAGCTTTTGCTGGTGAATCTCAAGCAAGAAATAAATATACTTATTTTGCTAAAATTGCTAAAAAAGAAGGTTATGAACAAATCGCTGCGATCTTTGAAGAAACAGCTGCTCAAGAAATGCAACATGCTAAATTATGGTTTACTGAATTCCATGGTTTAGAAGCAACACCTGAAAACTTAGTTGCTGCTGCAGCAGGTGAAAACGAAGAATGGACTGATATGTATCAAAGAATGGCTGATGAAGCAAGAGAAGAAGGATTTACTGCTTTAGCAATCAAATTTGAAAACGTTGGAAAAGTTGAAAAATCTCATGAAGCGAGATATTTAAAATTATTAGAATCTTTAAAAAATGATACAACTTTCAAAGGTGATGCTCCTTTAGGTTGGAAATGTAGAAAATGTGGATTCATCTTCGAAGGTGAAAATGCTCCAGCAGCATGTCCAACATGTGCACATCCAAAAGCTTACTTTGAAAGAATGGTTGAAAACTACTAATATAAAAGAAATCGAAAGATTTCTTTTTTTTATGGTATGAGAGAATAGTGTATGACATGTTCAAGTAAAATATGAACTTAATAAATTATTTTTCATAAATATCTCATTAAAAGATATAAACGATTCCTCTGATTTGTTAAGAAAAGAATGCATGAAATGATAATATAGGTATTAACATTCATAACATAAGATGTAAAAAATGTTTCATAAATAAAATGTAGGAAACAAAAAAACGATAAAGTCTCCTTTATCGTTAATCATATTCTTCATTAATTGGACTCATGATAGGATGTCTAGCATCATTCTTTTTATCGTAACTGATCTTATTTAAGACATTTTCATGATAATTTCTCTGGAACAAGCCAGCAAATATTATATTTAATATGTAATCTATAGATGTAAAAGAGGCAAAAGGAGCAATCTTTTTAAAGATTTTTTCTCTTGAACCAGTATGTAAGACATAATCTGCATATCGAGATATGTTATTATCTCCTATAGAGGTAATAACAACAGTTGTTGTCTTCTTTTCTTTTAAAATTTCTGCTATCTTAACCAATTCTTGTGTTTCACCTGAGTAACTAATAATAATAGCTAAACGATTAGGATTAGAATTATAAGACATAAATGCTTGTTCACCATTAAGATGTTTAATATTAACTGTTCTTTGGATACGCATCATTTTATGTTCGAATAACATAGCAGCTAATAAAGAATTACCAGATCCATAAATATCAATATCTTGATATTTTTCTAATAAATCTATGATTTTCTCTAAAGTCTCAAAATCAATTAACTGCATTGTATCATAAATTGATTCTTGTGATAATGTCGCAACATTATGACAGATCGAATGTAATGATTCGTCCTTTGTAAAAGGGAAGTTAACATCAATATGACGGCTATGGTTATAATCATATTGAAGTTCTGCAGAATATTTGATTTTAAATTCATTGTAACCATCTAAACCAATTTTTTTACATAATCGGACTATTGTTGCTGGAGAGGTAAATGTTTCTTTAGCCAATTCTTTAATAGACATTTTTAAGACTTCATCCCCATGATTTAATATGTATTTTGATATTTCTTTTTCTGAATCTGAAAATCCAAGTTCAAATTCTAATTGTGTCATTATACTCATTTTATCACCCATTTCATTCTATCATGAAACAAAGTTTTATGAAAGTCTCTATTTTTATATGTTTTATGAAAATACTTTCAAATACTTGTTAATAACTTTACATGAAAACAAATTCATTTATAATGGAATTTGTCAAGGAGGATATACGACATGACTATTAAATTACCAGAAGACTTTTTCTTTGGTGCAGCTTTATCTGGACCACAAACAGAAGGAAGTTATAATGTTGGTGGAAGACTACGTTCTTATTGGGATATGTATTCTGATAAAGAAATTAATGCATTCCATAATAATGTTGGTTCATACGTTGGAAACGATATGTACCATAAATATGAAGAGGATATTAAATTATTTAAAAGTTTAAATTTCAAATCATTTAGAACATCAATGCAATGGACAAGATTGTTAGATCAAGATGGAAATATTAATCCAGAAGGTGCAGCTTGGTACCATAAATTAATTGATTGTGCTAATGAAAATGGAATAGATATATATATGAATATGTATCACTTCGATATGCCAGAGTACTTATATAACAGAGGTGGATGGCAAAATAGAGAAGTCGTTGATGCATACGCTAATTTTGTTAAAAAAGCTATGGAAGAGTTTGGTCAAAAGGTTAAATATTGGTTTACATTTAATGAACCAATCGTTGAACCTGAACAACAATTCTTACATGGAAATTGGTATCCATATGTTAAAGATTTTAAACAATCAATTAATGTTCAATACAATATTACTATTGCTCATTGTTTAGCAGTCTATAACTTTAGAAAATTAGAAGCAGCAGGAAAATTATGTGAAGGTGCTAAAATCGGTATGATTAACTGTTTCGCACCACCTTATACAAAAGAAAATCCGAGTGCAGAAGATTTAGAAGCAGTACGTATGACTGATGGTTTACATAACCGTTGGTGGTTAGATGTTGTTGCTCATGGTCATTTACCAGCTGATGTAATGGATACAGTTGAAAATGATTGGAAAGTAGAAATTAATAAACAACCTGGAGATGAAGCAATTCTTGCAGCAGGGAAAGTTGACTGGTTAGGATTTAACTATTATCAACCAACTCGTGTACAAGCTCCAGATACTAAATTTGATGAAAATGGATTACCATGTATTTCTAAACCATATATTTGGCCTGAAAGAAAAATGAATGTTCATAGAGGATGGGAAATTTATCCTAAAGGTATCTATGACTTCGGTATGAAAATCAAAAACGAATGTCCTGACTTACCATTCTTTATTTCAGAAAATGGAATGGGAGTTGAAGGTGAAGATAAGTTCTACGATGAAAGTGGAGTCATCCAAGATGATTACCGTATTGAGTTCGTAAGAGATCACTTAGAGTGGATCGCAAAGTCAATTGAAGATGGAGCGAACTGTCTAGGTTACCACTATTGGGGAGCAATTGATAACTGGTCTTGGTGTAATGCATTCAAAAACCGTTATGGCTTCATTAGAGTGTGTCTTGATGATGGATATAAACGTCAAGAAAAGAAATCAGCAGAATGGATTAGACAAGTTGCTGAGACAAATGAATTTGAGTAATTGTACTATGAGTATTTTTTAAGGGAGAAAAGGCGATACATTGTATCGTCTTTTCATTTGCCTTTTTGAATGTCATTTATTTATTTCTCATCACTAAATACATTATTTTCTGAAAATGAAAACCTCATAGACACAAAAGGACAAATTAGTATCAGACTCCATAGTAGAATATCTTAAACTAATAAAAGGGGACTTAATATTAGTAGGTAGGAGGAACTATATGGAAAACAGTCTAAGAAATGTATTATCAACATTAGAAACTTTAGAAAATGTCTTTGTCTTATTTGGAGAGAACGAATACAGTGCTGAAGGTCTTATTTCAGAGTTTTCACCGTTACTTAGATTTTTTGTATCAACAGTAGATAAAATAGATCGAAACCGTACCATTATTACTGTTTATTAAATCCTGAAAAGGATTTTTTTTATTCATTCCATAATTATTGGAAATAAAAGTATATTGTTCTATAATAAAGATAAGTTCATATTTATTAAGTATCACATATTTGAAAGGAGACCAAATGAATTTACTTATTGTTTCTAATAAATTTAAAGGGAATGAATTCACTTGTATTCATTTAGAACAAAAGAATGTCGTCCGCATAAAAATAATTGGATGTCAGTATGATGCAGTGAGTTTTAGAATTTTTGAGTGTATAAGTATTTGCCATTCTTATGATAATTTATGGACTCGTGGGATTAATCAAATAAATATCTCGAATATAAAGCGTAATGGAATGAAGAGTTTAGCATATTTAACAAAAATACAACCTGAAATTAAAGTGGATTTAAATATGTTAGATATTAATGAAGGATCTATGGGATATGAAACGTTTACAAAATTAGACAATATAGCTACTGTTTTAGATGTACAAGATCTAAGTTTCTATACTAAGTCGACAATATTAGCAGACAAGAAATTGAAGTGTCGCTTTACATACTGTGGAAAGGGGTATAGCGATCTATCCGTTGTCGATAAAAATTATTCAGAACATGATTCAGGTAAATTAATATCATTTTGTTATATAACCTTATTTATCAATAATAAGCCGTTACAACACTATTCTCAAAATGGTG